>CAZREP010000256.1:0-5204 GCA_964599035.1 uncultured Terrimonas sp.
ATAAGAATAAAACTGATGACGTAGCCCCAAAATGCAGCCCAATTAATTAGGACCCAGTTTTTGAAACGAGGTCAAATTGGCCAAGAGCATGAATTAGTGGACCACTCCTGAGGAGTGGTTTTTTTTGTGCCCGTGAATGCAAGATGTGGAGCAAAAAAGGAGTCCGACAGGATGAATGGCTGCAATCCTGCACTAGAAATCATGTTTGGACCACAGAAATGATGGTGTGAATAGCAAAAATTAATTGTTCGATGCCGATCCCGTTGATCGGCTTTTTTAACGCACATACAGAAAGTAGGTGAGAAAGGATGAATCGTGTTTTGTTTTGTGGACTAACGAGAGGGGCCAAAAGTTGATGGTTCTGGCGGGAGTGGAACGACAGCAAATTTATGGATTTACTCCCATGGCTATCCGCAAGCGTGTACTCGTTACTGCTTTGACTTACCCCCCCCAAACGGGCGAGAAGACCGTCATTCAAACAAAGGAGGAGAAAATGAAAACGTAGAGAAATCGAAATTGGAAAGAAGCCGGTTAAACCTGGCACCGCATAGGCATTCCTTTATGAGGGGATGCGTTTTTTGTTGCCCTGACAGAATGTGTGTCATCGTGTGATGGCCGCTGATCTTGGCGATGCATATGTAATATAGGGGAAAGATTTATGTCTCCAGAACTGATTGCGACATGGGTAAAAGAGAAAGGCGATTTTTCTTCGAAAAGTAGCACTTACAGTTTTCTTGATCGGAATAAGTTTGATCACCTTCATGCCTGCCTTTCCATGACAAGTGGCAAAGTGCGAAATCCTAAAGAATTTACCCTTAAATATTCTGGTGGTGATGGAAGTAAGAACTCACGGATTGAAATGAATTTTCGATTCCATGGAGGCCGTGTTATACGAAATACCCGAGACGTTCTCGAACGAGCCTACACTTGCGATCCACTTGCAGAGGTATTCACTGAAATGATATGGAAAAAGTTTATGGAGAATAAGAGTAAGTCTAAATGCCGTAGTTGATTACCCAACGGCACACACAACAAGATCGAACCACTGGACCAGATTTATCAAGTCATCACAAAGCAACGAAGGAGGTAAATATGAACTAATAAGAGATCAATATCGACACGACGCCAGTTTTGAACTGGCACTTACATAGGCACTCTCCGAGTGCCTAATTTTTTGTCGCCCTCACAGCTTACTGGCATCAAGTGATCGCCACTGTCTGGGCAATTCATGTGAAAACTTTTGGAGATTTTTTTATGTGTACTGGAAAATTCGGTGAACAATTTGCTGCGTGGCTCATGATCAACGGAGTGCAAGAAGATTGGGGATTGGATCGCTCGTATTATTACTGCGGGGACCTCCACATGAATAGCAAAATGATCGATTGGATCACCCTTTATATGGCAGGAGGCAAACCAAATAAACTTGAGAGGCTTCAGATCGAAATATGTGGTGCTCAAGAGTCGAACCTAGGTAAAATTTCATTGAAGTATTGGTTTAAAGGCAAAAAGATTGTCCAGATCACAAGTGAAGACCAAGATGGCGAGCGAGATGTCCGTGATGTCACTCATGATCCTATAGTTGCTGCGTTCACTGAGCTGCTATGGAGAGAGTTTGAAGGCACGGGAGCGTGTCTAGGGATGATGAGATTAGGGAATTAAAACAGTAACTCGGACCATGATTTTCGTTTGTCAACAAATCCTAAATGAGTAGGAGGTGTAAAATGTAAACACATATGCTTTCCGCACTACAACGACGCCAGTTCAATCTGGCCTTACACAGGCACCAATTCGGTGCCTTTTTTTGTTGGCCTGACAGTTTTATGGTTCATCAAGCGATGGCCACTGGACAAGGTAACGAATCAACAATCGGAGAAAAAAATAATGTTCTTTGGATCAATTTCAGAATGGTTACAGAAAAACGGCTCGTATCACGCCGACTACAGCTTCTTTAAACACAGACAATCGAAGAGAAATGAAGACTTTTATGCTTCTCTTCATATGACAGAAGGTAGAACGCCAAAGCCTAAAACGCTCTTGCTTGAATACAGTGTGAGAGGAGAGAACAATTTCAGTTACTCAATTGAATATTGTTTTCAGAAGAATTGCGTTAGGCAAGCTACCCGAGCTTTCCGCAATAGGCGACGTGAGATCACAGGTGATCCTGGTGTGCAACTCGTTACTGAACTGATCTGGCGAAAATATATGATGGGTAAGAAAACCAACAAGTCAGTTCGACCTGCTGCACTTAGGCCACAGAATGAACTGAATAAACGCTCTGCCGGAACTGAACATATCAAATTGTTCAAGATTCGCTGAAATGGGTAGAGAACATATATCGCAGGATGAGTGACTGAAGATCGACAACCAAAGCCGGAAGTATCGACATTGATACTTCCGGCTTTTTCTTTATCACTCTCGTGAAATGCACACGCTCATGTTGTAGACATTCCTCGCCATGAGAGACACAGACCGAAAACGTTTTCAAATCGGACAAAGCTACGACGAGAAAAATCCCCGGATTTCTTTGGAATTTTGATAACTCGTTACTCTCATAAAGCATGGGGGCAATTCCGCTGCCCATTTTCATATAAGCAATATGAGAAAGTATCCAATTGTTAAAATGTTTTTTACTGACAATCACACTGTCGAAGAAGTGAATCTAACCAAGCAACAAGAAGTTTTGTTAAAGCGACTTCTGTACCAAGACGATCGGAAAGGGTTTGGTTTCGAAGATTTTTTACTTATCACTGATATTGATCCGTCCTCCGTGCCACTAGGTGTTCTCAATAAACTTGAGTGGGAGCTGGCGGTTGTCACCACCGAAAAATTAAATGAAGAGTGGGATCATATCATAGCCGGATTTGATGATCCAAATTTTGATTGGGAGTCGGCAACACCACCCCACGAAGGAATTTACATCGAAAAGGATTTAAAGGAACTCAAAGCAAGCAATGACTTGTTCGGCAACTTTATCGCTGACCGATTAACAAATGAGCATCTATCACTAGTTGTGACCAATACCATTAACGCCCATAAGAAGAATGTTGAATTGATGCATCGGCTACTTGTAACTTTGTGTAATTATGGCTCTCGTACTTGTCGTGACTGTGTCCGACAAGCGATAGATATAAGTGCCCCTGAATGCGGTTGCTTAGCAGGTTTTCTAAAGGCCATTGAAATGGATATCAACGAGGGAGATGCATAACCGGTTGGGGTTAGACTTCGTTGACCGTGAGCATAAAGATCGGTGCTCACGGTTAACTTTGCAGCACCGCAGCATGATTGAGAGAATCCGCTGAGGATGTTGGTGGAAGAAGTCGCTCTAACGGGCGGCCTCTTTTATTTAGAAATCCATAACCTTCGGAACTTTATAAATAAAAAAGTGACTTTGTTAAAAACGTCCCTTTCGCCCAGCAATTCGTCCCGAGGAGCCGGTAATGTCGGGAGAAGCCTAGAAACAAGGCGTTTTTCGCCATATTTGCAAAATAAAGGATCGGCGACAGTGACATGGTTTTCAATAAAAAAGTCGCTCGGACTCGGGCCACATTTATAACTTTTAGTTTCGAAATTCATTCTTTTTCATTCGAAGCGGGCACTCAGCCTGCTCATCCACTCAGCAACGTCGAGCAGTAAGTTCAGGCGAACAACAAACTTATCGCCGATGAGTGTCCAGCTTCTTGCTGTGTGTGAGCCAGCATAATTAACAACTTGCTCAGCTAAGCGTTTCTAATTTTTATGTTCAGAATATATTTTTGAATCATCTAATCAGCTCAACAAGCTTTGCCCAATGCGGAAGTTATACAACTTCTTTTCCAATGACCTTTGATTGACACGCCGGTTCAATTACTGATAGATAGCTTGGAAAAGCGAAGAGTGCTTTAGCACCAGGCAAGATTTTGCAAATTGCGGTCAGAAATAATCTTCTATTTCAAAAAGATTTCTTTCTGCTAGAATCAACGAATCGTTGGAAGGGTAGTAATACCCATGCCAGAAAAGTAGGCGAAATTACCATGTGGCAATTGAGCAACTTTACGATAAAGCAATAAGACATAAACAATATAAGGATTTTTAAAATGAAAATGTCTCAACTAAAGCAAGCGTTTATCAAGAAACAAGAGAATCACGAAGAGCTGTGTGATCGATTTGACGAACTGCTAGATGACCATGCCGAAGAACATACAATTTGTAGAATGGCTATACATTGGATTAAAATGTATCGCAAGGATGAAGGGGTTATGAAGTCCCTGTTGATCCATCTGTGCAAAATCCAAGATCACGTCCCTCGTATCTTAGCCCACGAAATGACGGTAGGCTGTCAGCTAGATTGCCCTATGAAGCAACTGTCAGAGGAGTTAAATCAGCTTGCACGTGAGCCGTGGGAAAATTTCCTTGATCACACGGATGATGAAGCGTCAACTTTTGATAAGCTTGCTACTGTCAATAACAACTAGTCGAGAAAGGATCGTCAAATACTAGAGATTAAGAAGTGCCGCTCTTGAAGCGGCACTTCCTTTGGTCTCCGTAATCTGGAAGACGGGATTGGCCAAGACGTACTAAACGTCGCAAGTCTTTGTGAAGAACAAAGTTACGCTGGATTGCAGTAATTGTTTGTTCGTCGAACGCTTACCTTCTACTGCCTGACCACCTTCTTATCTGGGCAGTGTTTTTCCATTGCGAAAAATAAATTCTTGTTTTGAACACCAAGAAATTAATTCTGATGCATACATATTCGGTAAGGAGGAAACGAATGGAAAATGAAATGTATTCGACAGGAACTATAGCCAAAATTATTGCCGAACCAAGATTCAAGATTGAATATGCAATCTCGTCGGGTTATCTCCCCGAGGCTGAGTCAAGGTTTTTGGGAAAGCGGTGTTTTAACGATAAAGAATTGAAGAGAATTGCCGAGTATTTTGGGAAGGAGTTGAATTGTTTAAGCACGAATTTGTAAGCATGAAGCAACTTGGAACCGTGTTTAATGCCACAAGCCACGAAATTGGCAGATGGTTGGTTGATTTAGGTTTAAGAACGAATGAAAAGAAGCCAAGTAACCAAGCTTTCGAGGAGGGGTTTGTTAAACAAGCACCTTCAAGAAACGATGGGTATATGTACGTTTGGCACGCTGAAAAGACAGTGAAAGTTTTAGAAAGTGCAGGCCATTATCGCTCGCTCTCCATCCCTAATGACATCGTCGATCCACCCAA
>CAZREP010000257.1:0-5173 GCA_964599035.1 uncultured Terrimonas sp.
TCATTAATAAAGAATATACGATCTCGCTGGCGCCTGCCATCCAGCATTCATGTCCTGTCATGGATTTGGTAGAGCTAACCGGAACATTTGCACCACCAAATACAGTATGGAGAGCTTTTGCCTCACTGGCATCACCGGCAGGAGTAGATGTGGCATGCGCATTAATATAATCTATATCCCCTGCATTCAACCCGGCATCTCTCATGGCCATTTCGAGCGAGCGTACAGGACCGCTTACCGTTGGATTTGATATATGTTCACCATTGGAGGAAAAGCCGTAACCAATTACTTCTCCCAAAATGGCGGCCCCTCTTTGTGTAGCAGATTCCAGACTTTCCAGGATCACAGAAGCACCACCCCCGCTGGGAATCAATCCATCCCGACTCCTGTCGAAGGGGCGGGAAGCCTTTTGGGGTTCCGACTCATGAACAGAAAAGGCCGATAAAGCATCAAAAGTTGCCATAGAGTACACGTTGATCTCCTGCGCACCGCCGGTAACGATACAATCCTGTAGTCCGGTTTTGATAAGATGATAGCCCAGACCAATGGCATGCGAGCCACTGGCACAAGCAGCACTAATGGTCAGGTTGATCCCTTTCAACTTAAAGATGGTAGAAAGGTTCATGGTAATGGTGGAGTTCAGCGTTTGAAAAACCGAAGCCGAGCCGATCAGCATGTTGTCTTTCTTCTCGCGCATGATATCCGTGGCATCTATTACCGGCTTTGCCGAGCTGTCGTTACCATACAAAATGCCTATTTCATGTTCATGGATATAATCCTCCTCTATACCGGCTTGCTGTAAGGCCTGGAACGTGGCCATATAAGCGTATTCGCCCTGCTCAGGCAGCATGATCCTTGCGCGGCGATCCAACAGTCCTTTTAACACGGGGCGCTCCACAAAGCCTGTAAGCCCGGAACGATATCCCATTTCTTTACGAACAGGATCCAGTATGATCCCTGAACGACCGGCATACAGGGAATCCCGTACCTCATCGAGATTCTTCCCGAGGCAGGAATAAATGCCCATACCTGTTATGACCACCCGTTTGTTCATTTTCCATTATTTGGCATTCAGCTTTGAGCTATCAGTCATCAGCTCTGAGTTGCCAACATATCAAATATCAAATCTCAAATTTCAAATCTCAAATCGTTTCACGAATACATCCCCCCGTTCACCGACAATACTTCACCTGTAATATAGGAAGATTCTGCCGACGCAAAAAAACCTACCGCGTGAGCCACTTCCTCGGGCTCGCCAAAACGGCTTACCGGGATAAGCGAACGGAGCTGCTTTTCATCCAGCCCTTCCGTCATATCGGTTTTAATGAACCCCGGCGCTATGGCATTTACGGTAATATTCCTTCTCCCCACTTCCTGCGCCAGCGCTTTGGTAGCCGCGATCACGCCTCCTTTGGCAGCCGAATAATTGGTCTGCCCGGGTAATCCTTTCAGACCCGACAATGAAACGACATTAATGATCCTCCCGTATTTCTGCAGCAGCATATCCTGCAGCACCAGTTTGGTAACATAAAAAAAACCGTTCAGGCTGGTATTGATCACATGGCTCCATTGCTCATCTTTCATCCACATCAGCAACACATCCTCTTTTACCCCGGCATTGTTCACCAGCACTTCTATATGATCTCCGGTATGCTGTGCTATCCATCCGCCCAGCACCTGTGCTACCTGTTCTCCCTCGCCCACATCAAAATGCAGCAATTCGCCTGCGCCTCCTTTTTCACGAAGAAGGGAAAGCGTTGTTTCGGCAGCTTCCCGGTTGGCTTTATAATTTACCAGCACATGATAACCCATAGCTGCCAGCTTTAGGCAAGCCGCCCTGCCAATACCTCTTGAGCCGCCTGTTACTAATGCGCATTTCATCCGTAACGTTTTTATTTTTTATTTGCCGGATGGTACTTCGCATATACATCCCACTCATAGAGAATACTTATCATGCTCCGTTTCATCCGTAATTCTTTACTGTAAAATAATGTTTTTAGGGAAAAGGCTAATGCATAACCGCCTGTTCCGACATATGGGCTTCAAAAAGAGCAAGGGAGCTATGCAACAAATGGTCTTTTATTTTTTCCAGCTCCCGGTAGGGGGGCTTATCATCAATGAATTTAGGGAATATTTTCCTCGTAGCGATGTACATCTCCCGAGTGGCGGGAGACAGCTTTTCAACACATTCCGTATAATCAATTGCCTGCAGCACGGTTACCAGTTGTATGGCAAGCACCTCAAAAGTATTTTCGATCACCTTCCTGGTCATCAGCGCCGCATTGCATCCCATGCTCACAATATCCTGGTTATCGTTGTTATTGGGAATGCTGTGCACATACATGGGGAAGGAAAGGGTCTGATTTTCGGCTACCGTAGAAGTAGCGGTGAACTGCATACCCTGCATGCCAAAGTTGAGCCCAAGCACACCCAGGTTCACAAACGGAGGAAATTTTTCATTCAGCTTATGGTTCAGCAGGTAATTCAGTTGCCTTTCGGAGAGCATTGATAATTTCGTGACCGCCGTTTTCAACTTATCCATTTCAAGCGATACATAGTCGCCATGAAAATTACCACCGTGAAAGATATTGTGATTTTCATGATCTATCACCGGGTTATCGTTTACCGAATTCAGCTCATCCACCACAATCTTTTCGGCATGCTCAATGGTGTCTAAAACAGGCCCAAGCACCTGGGTAACACAACGGAGCGAATAATATTCCTGCACTTTATCTTCAAATACATCATGCCTTATATTTTCCGGATTGTACAGGTATTCGGAACGGCTGCGGATGAGCCCGCTGCCTTTTAATATATTGCGCAACATGGCGGCTATACTATTTTGCCCGTTGTGCTTTTTTACAATATTCAGCTCGTATGAAAAATGATCGTCGTAAGCTTCCACCACTTCATTGGTCATGGCCGACAGCATCACGGCATACTGCAGCAACTGCTTAGCCCGTGCAATATTGAGCAGCCCGATACCCGTCATTGCAGAAGTTCCGTTCAATATGGCAAGCCCCTCCCGGATATGCACAGACAATGGCGTAATGTTAAATTTTTTAAATACTTCGGCTGTAGGTCGTGGGGTACCGTTCACCATCACTTCACCTTCTCCGATAAGCACGAGCGCCAGATGTGCAAGCTGCACCAGGTCGCCGCTGGCTCCTACCCCGCCATGCTCAAAAATACAGGGGATGATATCATTGTTGATCAGCTCCTTAAGAATTACAGCTACATCCGTATGCACGCCCGAATAGCCCTGTATCAAACTGTTGAGCCGGGCCAGCATAAGCGCCTTTACCAGTTCCGGGGAAAGGTATTTGCCACTGCCTGAGCTGTGGCTGCGTATAAGATTGTATTGAAGCTGTAAAACATTTTCGGCACTTACCTTGTATTGCGCCATGGGACCAAAACCCGTATTAATGCCATAAATAAGCTTCTGACCTGAAAAATGCTGTAAGAAACGATATCCGGCCTCCATCTTTTCCAGCGCCTGGGGGCTTAAGTCAATTTTCTTGTTATGGAACACCACCTCGGAAAAGTCTTCTAAAGAGAGAATTCTGCCTCCTACATTTATCATTGCCAGAAGATTATTTTAAAATACACGCGACCGCAAAAAAAATAAATATTGGTAAATGTATCAAATTTTTATTCACCGCCTGTCTATGAATTTCACCGCCTTTCTTCCCGTTTCCGGGAACTGCATCTGATGCATCTCCTCTGCACTAATATATTTAATATGAGGTGTTACGCGGAGCTTGGCCTGCAGGTAAGCCCGTATTTTATGATCGCATTCTTCACTGTATCGCAAGGGCAGCAGGTGCAGCAATACCTCGTCTGTTCCTATTTCGTTGGAATACACTTCCGCTACATAATCTTTCACCTCTTCCATGCCGTTCAGCAAATCAAAGAGGGCGGGAGCAAAAAGCGTAGTGCCCTTAAATTTGATCATCTGCTTTTTGCGCCCTATAACCGGTGACAATCTCATGGAGTGTCTCCCGCAACTGCAGGGCTCCTCAAAAAACATACACAGATCGCCCGTTTTATAACGCAGCAGGGGCATCCCTTCTACGCCTAATGTGGTAATGGTTACTTCGCCAGGCACACCCGGAGGCACCTGCCGGTCGTTTTCATCCAGTAATTCGGCTATCACGAGCTCAGGCTGATGATGACCGCCTTTGCCGGCACCGCATTCTGTAAACGCAGTTTGCATCTCGGTGGAAGCATAAGTAGAATACAAGCCGATATGCCAGGCTTCCGTGATCCTGCGGCCGAGAACATTCAATGAAAAATCGGTATTGCGGATGTTCTCTCCAATACATATTGCTCTTTTCACTGAGCTGCTGTTGATATCAATACCATGCCCGGTGGCATAATGAATGAGCTTTAATATAAAGGAAGGAACGGCCACTATGGCTGTGGGCTTCAACCTGAAGATGGTTTCCCATTGCAGGGAAGGAACGCCCGGACCTATACGTATGATACCGGCGCCTAATTTACGTATACCCGAGTAATAAGCCATACCCGCCATGAACTGCCTGTCGAGCGTTAGCATGAGCTGGTATACATCGTCCGGATTCCCGTCGGCGCATATAAAAGAAGCATATTCATTATAAGCAAGGCGCTGCAGATCGTTCTCGGTTAATGCAACCGTAACCGGGCTGCCTAAGGTACCTGAGGTAGAGGTGTATTCAATGATCTGGTTGCGGCTCACACAAAGAAAATCATCATTACGCCGCTGCAGATCTTCCTTTGTGGTAGGCGGGATGCAAGCCATATCCGCTACCGACCGGATGTGGTCAATATCAATATGATGCCTGGCAAATACCTCGTTATAGAATGGCGACTTTTGCTGAAGATACTGCAGTAATTCGCGGAGCTTGGTTTCCTGCACAAACCGGATCGCTTGCCTGGATGAAAAGGGGGTTATGGAAGAATAGGACATGCGCTGATTTTCAACAATATTTGGACAAACACGCGCTAAATTAGGATTTTCGGAGGAAATGAAAGGTGAGTGCAACATAGAAGAGCCACCAATTCCAGCGTTCCTCGTTAGCGGGATGATTTTCGGATACAACCGAGAATAACCATTAACTACAAATCCGCTGTTTTCTTCCTTGTTACTTTTTTGCGGAAAAAAGTAACACAAAAAGCCGCCCGAAATCCCCCC
>CAZREP010000258.1:0-5140 GCA_964599035.1 uncultured Terrimonas sp.
TTTTCTTTGGTAACCAACAGTACCAGCTTCTTTTTACGACGCGGCACCACTTCTATCCTGCTGTTGAGGGGCAGGGTTTTCGTCAGGGCTTCCAGCAATACCGTTTCGTCTGCGGCTCCTTCCGCCTCCGTACGCATGAAGAAGCGGTTGGCTTCCGGATCCACGAATTCTCCGTTTTTTATAATATTCAGCTCATGCTCGTATAATACCCGGGTGATCTTGTAGATCAGCCCTTTTTCATCAGTGCAATTTACCAGTATCGTAAGCGACTTGTTCATTATAATAATGCTAATCGGCTAAGATAGGGCATAAAATACATCGCTGTACAAAAGTAGCTTTAACGGAACCGATTTTTTATAAAACCGGTAATTCACAAAGCGGGAGGGAAGCAGGATCGTAAAAAAAGGAAAGAATGCTTAGCCTGATCTTATTAGGCAGGTAACCGAAATATTTTTTGAATGCCGTGGTAAAATGGGAGGCGTGCTTGTATCCTGCTAACCTGGCCACTTCGGCAATCTTTTTGTTGCCCTCCAGCAGCAGGGCTTTCGACTTCTCCATCCGCTCTTTTTGCAGGTAGCCGTAAATAGTGGTGCCGAATACCTGTTTGAAGTTTTTCTTTAAATAGCAGTCGTTGGTGCCTACCTGTTGCGCCAGGTCAATAATAGAGCAGGGCCGGGAAAGATTGGAGGCGATGATCTCTCTTGCCAGGTGCATTTTTTTAATATTCGTCTCATCCAGCTCTTCGGTTGTATCTGCCGCTGAATGCTGTTCATACTGCTCCAGTTGCAACATCAGCAGTTCCATTACCTTCGACTTAACAAACAACCGCTTGTAATGACCCTGGTGTTCACATTGCAGTATGGCATACAGCAGGGATAACATCCGGGGCGTAATGGCCGGGTTTTCTGCACTTGCAGCCGCGGGCTTATTGTTTGTAACCGCTGCCTGAAAAACAGGGAAAAAGGGATGTGTTGGAGGTAAAAATCTTTCGAAATAATCAAGGGTAAGGTTGATCACGAATACTTCTCCATATTTTTCAGGCTCCCAGCGAATGATAGCATCCTGCCCGGGCATGAAAACCAGCGTGTGCTGGTTATGAGCCAATGCCGCAAATACACCAACATTCCTGCAGATATACGTGCTTCTGTTTTTGAGAGAGAAGACCATGCTCAGGTAAGCGCTGTTGTTCCGGAGCAGAATTTCTTCCTTTTGGGGCAAAATGCTTTTGTAGTGTGCAAAATGAAGGATACCCGGGATCAGGGTTTCGGTACAATAGTTTACAGCAGGATTTATTTGAAAAGGTTGTCTCCGTTCTATAACAGCGTCATCATTTTCTATAAAAAGATCGGAATACGCGATACTTACAGGCTGATGAAACCTGCACATGGGAACCGGGGAAAGAGTGGATGACATACTATTGCTCATGAGATCCGGAAAATAGTATAAAATACTAAATAATACGCTACCTGCTTTACAATAATAAAAGCGCACGCATGCAAAATTGTCACAATAAAGTAAAACCTGTTTACGAATTCCGTAAAATCTTTACTGGGAGCGGGTTTACGATTTTTTTCTCCCTGATGCGTTACTGGTTTTCCCGTATTTGACATTGCTTCCAAAGAACTTTGCGGTCAATTAATATTTACAGGATAGTTAAAAATTTGACCAGCAATGTTTAAGAGATCTGTTTTTTTGATCATTCTATTACTTACCATTTACGCACTGCAGGCGCAGCAGCGTACTATAAAAGGAAGGATAACAGACGGCGCTTCGGGCCAGCCTGTGCAGGAAGCCAGTGTTGTTGTAAAAGGAACTCCCTTTTCGGCAATAACGGATATGGAAGGAGGGTTTACCATTCCTGTACAGAACGGACAGGTACTAAGCATATCGCATATAGCTTATTCTGTAGCGGAAGTGCCGGTGGATCATAATACCAACACAATACATGTTTCCCTCGAGTCTGTTACCAGGCAGCTTTCTGAAGTGGTGGTTACCGGTGTGCTGGGTATTAAGCGGGCAGCACGCGAACTGGCTACTTCCAGCCAGGAAGTGAACAATGCCGCGCTTACCCAGGGGAAACCCATTAATCCAATACTGGGGCTGGCCGGAAAAGTAGCCGGACTTCGCATCAACATGTTCGACAGCAAGGTTGATCCCGATGTGCAAGTTAACCTCCGGGGTATCCGTTCGCACAGCGGCGACAATTCTCCCCTGTATGTTGTGGACGGCGTACCCATTCCCGACATCAACCGGCTTAATCCCAATGATATTGAAAGCATTAATGTGCTTAAAGGGGCTAATGCCGCAGCCGTTTACGGCTCGGAAGGCGTGAATGGCGTACTGATGATAACCACCAAAAAAGGACGGCCGGGCCGCCAGAAAATAACAGCGTCCAATACCACTTTGTTTGAATCTGTAATGCGGTTACCCGAACAGCAAACCATCTATGGTAATGGCGTTAACGGCGTGTACAATCCAACAGAATACCGTTCCTGGGGGCCTGCTTATGACGGCAGTATAAAACCGGTAGGAGCCCTGCTACCTGATGGCAGCCAGTGGGAATTACCTTATACTGCGGCAAAAGACAGCCGTAAGGACTTTTTCAATACCGGCATTACCACTCAAACAGATGTTTCGCTTTCGGGAGGCGACGATATTTCAACCTTTTTCCTTTCTGTTCAGAATGTATCGGCAAAAGGTATAATTGAAGGAGATAAGAACTCGAAAACAGGAGCACGCTTCAACGCTTCCAGAAAATTTGGTAAGCTTACAGCACTGTTCAATTTGAATTATGTATATAACCGCAATGACGTAACACCCAGTGAGCCCTGGTCAACCGTATACAGGCATCCGGCGCATATCCCTTATGATGCGGTACGCGATTGGGAAAATATACCTTACGCCAGTCCTAATTACTGGTACAGCACCAACCAGCCCAATCCCTATTTTAACGCAGCCAACCAGCGAACCCTGACCAACCAGCAAACTCTTAACGCGAATGTTGAGCTGAACTATGCCTTTGCACCGTGGTTCAATGCCATTTACCGGGTGGGATTATATAACCGTAATGCACAAGCGAGATCTACTACAGGCAAGTTTACCTACACCACTCCCGGGCGTACTCATATTGCCGGGAGTGTAAGTGACGGGGCCGATGATTTTCGCAGGATCAACAGCGACCTGATACTGAACTTCAATAAAGATTTCGGCAGGTTTTCCACCCGCCTGCTGGTAGGCAATAACCTTAGGGCCGATGATACGAAATCTTCGATGGTGAGCGCTTCGGCACTGGTAGTTCCGGGACTGTTCAATCCGGGTAACCGCACTGGTCAGTTGGGAGGAAGCGCTTCCACCACGCAATACCGGCAAACTGCCGTATATGGCGAATTTACCGCCGGTTACAATAACTATTTATATGTAACTCTCACAGGAAGGCAGGAGTGGGTTTCGGTGCTCAGCCCCGACAACCGGTCTTATTTCTACCCCGGCGTTGGCGCCACCTTTATATTCAGCGATGCCATTGATGCATTAAAGAACAGCAGCATGCTTTCTTTTGGTAAAGTATTCACTTCTTACAACAGGACAGGAAATGTAAACGGCATTTCGCCTTATGCGCTTAACAATACGTACAGCCAAACAAACGGCTTTCCTTTCGGCACCCTGCCGGGTTTTTCGCTGGGCACCAATTATCCCAACTTCAACATGAAGCCGGAATTTGTTACTTCTTACGAAGCGGGAACCCAACTGGGCTTCTTTAATAACCGCTTGAATATAGACCTCACCTATGCCTATTCCCTGTCTACTGACGGCATTATTCAAACCGATATTCCGGGTTCAACAGGCTATGCAACAGCGCTGGTCAATGCTTTTGAAGTAAGCAACAACATTTATGAAGCAGGCATTAACGGGGATGTGATCCGTAACCGTACCATGAAATGGAACCTGGGCGTAACCCTGTACCACATGGATAATAAGGTAACCAAAATATATGGTGAGCTTGATGCGCTGCATACCTTCCGGCAGAACTATGTAGTGCTGGGGCAGCCTTATAACACTTTCATGTTTTATGATTACAGGCGCAACCCTGATGGCAATATCATCGTAAATGGCGCAACCGGTTTGCCGGTAAGCACTACAGAACTATACAATGCAGGAACGGGAACACCACCCTGGCAGATAGGATTGCATACCAGCTTTGACTTTAAGGGATTTCATATCGGGATGCAGTTCGATTACCGGTTAGGCGCCGTAATGTACAGCGAAGCTGCCAACCGCATGATCCAGGATGGTACCAGCCCGCTGACTACGGTGTATAATCGCGAGCCTTTTGTTATCCCCGGCTCGGTGGTGGAAACCGGAACAGGAAAATATGAGGTTAATACTACACCGGTGGCAGGAGACAGGGCATACTTTACCTCTTATGTTTCACCTGTTCAGTCTAACTATGCCGTGAGCGCTAATTTTTTCAAGCTGCGCGAATTGCAGATAGGGTATAACCTTCCGGCAGGCTTGCTGGCACGCCAGCACATCATTAAGCAGGCGGGTATTGCAATCATTGGCCGTAACCTGTTTTCCATCTGGCATAGTGATAATATTTACAACGATCCTGAATTTGTATATGCCGGTGGCAGCAGCGAGGGATACCTGAGCTGGAGGCACCTTCCTCCCACACGTATGATCGGTTTTAGCCTGAATATCGGCTTTTAGGTGAATGAGCGATACTTAAAATATTTTAAAGAAGAAGAAATGAAAAAGTTTATCACATATGCAACTGCTGTTATCGCGGTAGCAGCGCTGGCTTCCTGTTCCAAGTTCCTCGATGTAAATGAAAATCCCAATGCACCGTCTGATGTGCCTGTAGAACAGATACTACCCAATGCACTGGTAAGTTCTGTAAACATAGAAATTATAGGCATTTCCAACTCCCCGGGTGTAAGCGGGTCTTTGAATCAATTGGGCTCGGTATGGGGTGGTTACTGGGCTAAAGCTACCGACGGACCTTCTGCGGCTTCCTTGTTTTTGCTGGAAGAAACCTATGCCGTAGAAGCGATGGCCTCTGATCGCGACGGAAGGAATTTCTGGGAAGATATTTACAGGATCCTGACCAACTACAGGAACATTGAAACCAAAGCCGTGCTGG
>CAZREP010000259.1:0-5139 GCA_964599035.1 uncultured Terrimonas sp.
TCTTCCTTGGTACGGTATTTTGCCGGGTCGCTCATGGAATGTCCTTTATACCGGTAGGTCTTTATTTCAAGCAGTGTGGGTCCTCCCCCCTCTCTGGCCCGTTTTACTGCACGTCCAACCGCTTCATGTACGGCTTCGGGGATCATCCCGTCTACCGTATCGCCGGGCATATCGTAAGCATCGGCCAGCTTATAGATATCCATTACATTAGAAGTTCTCTGCACGGAAGTGCCCATCGCGTAGTTGTTGTTCTCGCAAATAAAAACGACTGGCAGCTTCCAGATCATAGCCAGGTTAAAGGTTTCATGCAAAATACCCTGCCGTGCAGCGCCGTCCCCAAAAAAGGTGAGGCATACGTTATCTGTACCTTTATATTGCTCGGCAAATGCAAGACCTGCCCCTGTTCCTATTTGTGCGCCCACGATACCATGACCGCCGAAAAACCGTTCCTTTACTCCAAAGAAGTGCATGCTACCCCCCTTTCCTTTTGAGCATCCGGTGGCTTTTCCGAAAAGCTCAGCCATACAGGATTTAGCGCTCACTCCTTTGGCTATTGCCAGCCCATGATCACGATAGGCAGTAATAAAAATATCTTCCGGTCTGGTAGCCGTCATGCACCCTGCCGCCAAAGCTTCCTGACCTATGTATAAATGACAAAACCCGCGGATCTTTTGCATCCCATACAACTGTCCTGCCTTTTCCTCGAAACGACGCAGCAAAAGCATCAGCTCGTACCAATACAGGTAAGTTTCCCTGGTAAACTTTACAGATTGTTTTAATGTAGCGCTCACGTTGCAAAATTGAGGGGCAAATATATGTGTTAAATCTCAAATTCTAAATTCCATTTCTGTTATCCCGCTTATCAAAATTCTGATTTTCAGCCTTATTTTTCAGGATTCAATATAGATTTGCTCCTTGCTTAAGCTGAACAACATATCATTGGTGCAATTCCGCAATTACAGCCATGCCCGCTTTGTCTTTTCCCACAATATTACCGGCATTTGCGGTAAAAACGGCAGCGGGAAAACCAATTTACTGGATGCCATTTATTACCTGTGCTTTACCAAAAGCTATTTTGGCAAAACCGATACTCAGAATACGCAACAGGAAAAAACAGGATTCAGGCTGGACGGGCAGGTTACATTAAACGGCAAAACTTACGAAACAGCATGCATTTTAAGAGAGAACGGGAAGAAAGAATTCAGTGTCAACCACGAAAACTATACAAAATTCTCCACCCATATCGGCAGGTTCCCCTGCGTGATGATCGCACCGGATGACGTAGCTGTTATTACACAGGCCAGCGACGAAAGAAGAAAGTTCATAGATCATACCTTGTCTCAACTGGATGCCGCTTACCTTCAAAGTTTGATCGACTACAATAAACTGCTGCTGCAGCGCAACAGCCTGTTAAAGCAATTGGCCGATTCGGGTGTTATAGACGAAAGCCTTATGGAGGTGATCTCGGATCAGCTTGCAGCGGCCGGCAACTTTATCTATACCGCTCGTAAGCAATTCCTTTCGGGATTCATCCCTGTTATTATTGCATTGTATCACTCTATTGCTGAACATAAAGAAAAATTAACGATAACCTACAGAAGCAACCTTGAATCAGCCAATTTTAAAACTATTCTTTCCCGGAACAGGGCAAAAGATACCATCATTCAGCGCACTTCCGAAGGAGTACACCGCGACGACCTTGAGTTCTGCCTGGAAGGTTACCCGTTTAAAGCCACAGCATCACAGGGGCAAAGAAAAAGCCTGCTGTTTGCCCTGAAGCTGGCAGCGTTCAACATATTAAAGGAACATACCGGCTTCCCCCCGGTTTTATTGCTGGATGATGTATTTGAAAAACTGGATGAAGCGCGGATGAAAAACCTGCTTTTTAAAGTATGCGTCGAAAATAAAGGACAGGTGTTTATTACAGATACCCATTGCAGTCGTCTCCGGGAAACCCTGCAACACCTGCAGGCAGATCACGATATGATCACGCTGTAAGTTTTACCGGCAACCGGGAACCCTTTGCCCACTCCCCGGAATTATCCGAACAGCTCACTGCTCAGATACCTGTCGCCCCTGTCGCAAACAATGAAAACAATAACCCCTGAAGTCATTTCCCTGCTTAACCGTAGTGCCGCCGAAGCCGCCCCTCCGCTACTCATACCGGAAAATATACCCTCAACCTTAGCCAATTGCCGGGTTACAGCTACCGCCTCGGATTGTGAAACATCCATGATCCTGTCTACCCTGTGCGGCTCAAATATTTTGGGAAGGTATTCTTTAGACCATCTCCGGATCCCAGGAATAGAAGAATCTTCCGTAGGCTGACAGCCTATTATCTGGATATCGCGGTTCTGTTCTTTTAAATACTGCGAACAACCCATGATAGTGCCGGTAGTGCCCATGGAACTGACCAAATGAGTAACCGTGCCTTTGGTATCATTCCATATTTCAGGCCCTGTTGTTTTGTAATGCGCCTGCACATTATCGGGATTGGCAAACTGGTTAAGCAGGTAATAATCGCCCTTCGATGCCTTTTCTTCGGCATAATCCCTGCAGGCTTCTATGCTTTCGAGCAGGGTAACCTTAGCACCGTACGCCTGCATCGTTAAAACACGTTCCCGCGTAGAATTCGACGGCATGGCAAGCTCCACTTCCAGTCCAAATAAATTAGCCGCCAGCGCCATAGCTATTCCCGTATTCCCGCTTGTAGCCTCTATCAGCTTTGAATGGGTATTGATATCACCACGATCAAGGGCACTTTTGATCATATTGAATGCAGGCCGGTCCTTTACGCTTCCACCGGGGTTATCGCCTTCGAGCTTGGCCAGTATCTTTACATTGCGGTTGGTATTTAATTGCTGAAGCTCAACAAGGGGGGTATTACCAATTAAATCTGCTACAGTTGCCATTATACATTATTTTTGATCTTTCTTTCCTCTATTATTATTTCAGAGTTATGATATACGAACGACCCGGGGGGAACGCTGTGCGTAAGCCATACGTTACCGCCAATGATGCTATTTTGCCCGATAACCGTGTCGCCACCTAACACGGTTGCATTGGAATAAATGATAACATGATCTTCCACGGTAGGATGTCGCTTCATGGAAGCCATGCTTTTATCCACGCTTAAAGCACCCAGTGTAACGCCCTGGTATAATTTTACATAATTTCCTATAACAGCCGTTTCTCCAATCACTATCCCCGTACCGTGATCAACATAAAAATGTTCCCCTATCACTGCTCCAGGATGTATATCGATACCGGTTTTGGAGTGCGCATATTCCGTGAGTATCCTGGGTAATAACGGAACATCAAGCTGCAATAAAAGATGCGCTATCCGGTAAAAGCACAAGGCATAAAAGCCAGGATAAGCCCTGATCACTTCAAATTCGCTCTTTGCAGCAGGGTCGCCGTTAAGGATAGCCTCCACATCGGTGTTTAATATACGGTACAGTTCAGGTGTACCTTTAAAAAAACGGCTTGAAATGAATTCATTGTTACAATCGCAGCAGGCTTTTGTGGCATTCAGCATTGAAGTGAGCTCGGTTTCCAGGCTTTTAAATGCTTCATCAATCTCCTCCCCCGAATTATAATTGCATGCGGACAGTTCCGGAAATAACAAACAAATAAGTTTAGAAGCCCATTGCGCAATCGTTTCATTGGGAGGCACATCCTCCAGGGCCTGCTGCTTATTAAAAATACGCTGACTCAGCTTTTTTATCATTGGGATGGATAGCTTAAAATGGTATAGCTAACTATTTATTGAGCAAAGGTAAGTGCAAATGACAGTATATTAAAACAGCAGTAAAGGTATACGTCTTATTTTTCTGACGATCTATTTTGCGTTCATGGAACGGTGGATGCTTCATGCAAAAACTTCAGCCAATTTTCAGGTCATATTATCCTTAATTGAGTATATATCTTTATATTCGCCGTTTTGGTTTTAATTGATGATGATGATCGTTATTTTAGTATTCTTTTTTGCCCATTGGTTTTTATCGCTGTTTTTTCATTCTTTCTTTTTGCATCGCTACGCCTCCCACCAGATGTATACCACCTCAAAATTCGGGGAAAAACTCATTTATTTTCTCACATGGTTTGCCCAGGGTTCTTCTTACCTGGTTCCAAGGGCCTACGGTGTAATGCACAGGATGCATCATACGTTCAGCGATACCGAAAAAGATCCTCATTCGCCTCATTTTTTTAAAGACATATGGCAGATGATGATGCATACCGCGGCTATTTACAGTGCTTTTATTACAGGTAAAAATGTCCCCGATAAACAATTTACTGAAGAATACCTTCCGGTGTGGGACAAGCTCGACCGCTTTGGTACCAGCATGGTTACCAGAACCGCCTTTGGCGTTGCCTATTTTACGGTATATCTTTTCTTTGCACCCGGTTGGTGGTGGTTCCTTTTATTACCTATCCATTTTCTCATGGGACCCATACAGGGTGCTATTGTAAACTGGTGCGGGCACAAATACGGCTACAGTAACTTTGATAATGGCGACCATTCAAAGAATTCTTCCCCGTGGGGAATATTGCTGATGGGAGAATTATTCCAGAACAACCACCACTATGCAAAGGACAGCGCCAATTTTGCTAAAAAGTGGTTCGAGTTCGATCTTACCTACTTCATTATGCGTGGGCTGGACAAATTAGGATTGATCAGGTTAAAGCCAGTTCCGGTGCTTGTTGACAGAGCGATGAATGGTGTGAATCGTGAATAGTGAGAGGTGAGATGAGAAACGTGAGAGAGGACAGGAAACGATAAGGTGTCACATCGTAATTTCCCGCAGATAACGTTGATTTTGGCAGACAGATAGCGCATTCTGTGATTATCTGTGAGACAGCTCACCCGGCAAACCAGGGTTGACACAACAATAGTGTGTAATTTAGCGAATAGTAAAAACGTAAGAGGTGAATGAGACGAGAAAAGTGAAATGTAGGAAAACCGGCTCAGCTTATTGCAAATCAACTACCCTGCCATCATCTCTTTCTTCTTCAGCCATTCTTTTTTGCCCCTTCCTTCAAACACATGTCTTTCGCTATGATAAGAAGAGCGTACCAGGGGACCGCTTTCAACATAATCAAATCCCATATCATAGCCGGCTTCAGTATATTCAGCAA
>CAZREP010000260.1:0-2743 GCA_964599035.1 uncultured Terrimonas sp.
AGACAAAAAACTATCAAAACATTATGTTGCATAATTAATTTGTTGATACACTAGTTATAGCATGTATACCTCTTCCATGTCCTTTACTAATATTACTTATTTTCTCACTAAATACAGACCCGGCGAAGCCAGAGTTTTATTACAAGCTTTATTGAAAAAAGTATATATCGCTGGGACGCGGTCAAGAGATTTTCAAAAAGTCCTCCAAAGTGATTTTCATGATCTGGAAGATGCGTATCAATATTACACGGCTTTACAGATCCGGGGAATTAAATATTTCATTACCCGTAACATTAAGGATTATAAACATTCAGTTATTAGTGTGGTCACTCCTGCCGCATTTCTTTCCGCCACGCAGGAAAAGTGAAACGGATTGTTGCAGGTGCTAACTCCTTTGATAAGCCATAAAAAGTGTTATGGCTTCCTTCGCAGCTTTTACGTCATGTACACGCAGTATATTGGCGCCGTTCATGAGGGCAATAGTATGTAAAGCAGTAGTACCGTTCAGCGCCTCTTCGGGGGTAATATGTAACACTTTACAGATGGTTGATTTTCGCGAAAGTCCCGCCATAATGGGGCGGTTAATGATTTGCAGGGCAGGGAGCGATTTAAGCAATGTAAAATTATGTGCGATGGTTTTCCCGAACCCAAACCCGGGATCGATAATAATATCATTAATGCCTGCCTGCCTGCATTGTTCAACCTTTCCTGCAAGATAATCGAGCACGGTTGCAGATACATTTTCATATTGTGGGTCTTTTTGCATAGTGTCGGGGGTTCCCTGCATATGCATACAGATGTAGGGTACCTGCAGCCCTGCTACTGTGGTGAGCATGGCATTGTCCATATCGCCGCTGCTGATATCGTTTACGATGCAAGCTCCGGCTTTTACTGCCGCTTTGGCTACACCGGAGGAATAAGTGTCAATAGAAATAATGGCATCCGGGAAGTGCTGCATTATACGCTCAATAGCGGGAACGGTTCTGTGTATTTCTTCCTCCGCGCTTATTCTTTTGCTGCCGGGGCGGGTGCTTTGCCCGCCGATATCTATCATGTTCACCCCTTCCGTTATCATTTTTCCTGCAAGCTGTACGATTTCATCAGCAGGCTGCTTCCTGCTTTCTTTATAAAAGGAATCGGGTGTGGCATTGATGATCCCCATTATCCATGGCTGGTCCATCATCAGCAAACGGCCTTTGCAGTTTAAAGTGTACATTATGTGTTTTCGGCTTAATTTTGAAACTCCGGTAAAGAACAAAAGTAGGCTATCCGGGATTAACATGAGTTTTGGATTGTTTCACGCAGCGAACGCAAAGATGCGGCGGTCGCAAAGAGGAAGACGACGTTGCGCACGCTGCCTCGTTGTGCGCGCTGCGAGAACTACAAGTCAAATTTGTGAGAGCATGTAATAACCTGCGAATCATAATTTTTAAACGCGCAGAACTCACGCTATAGCAATTAAATAAGCAGCCATATCATGAATACTATTCAGCAGTATGATACCGCGATAAAACAGTGCAGGGATATTTTTTTAAAAAAAACGGCCGATTACGGCACGTCGTGGCGGGTGTTGAGGACTATTTCCATTGTTGATCAGATCTATATAAAGGCAAAGCGTATCCGTACCATACAGGAAACCGGCTCACAGAAAATTGATGACGATATCGCCTCTGAATTTAAAGGTATCCTGAATTATGGTGTGATAGGACTTATGCAAATGGAATTGAAAGCAGAAACGGCGGAAGAGCTGGATGTGCATACCGTACAGCCTTTATACGACAGGATAATAGCCAATGCAAAGGCGCTTATGGAAAATAAAAACCACGACTACGGGGAAGCATGGCGGGAGATGAGCCAGGAGAGCTTTACCGATCTTATTCTGTCCAAGCTGCTGCGCATCAAACAGATCCTGGCCAATAAAGGGCAGATCCTGATCAGTGAAGGGATTGACGCCAATTATTATGATATCATTAATTACGCCGTTTTTGCATTGATCCTGATCAGTGAAGGGAAACACTGAGCCGTGATCAGGAAGGCGGATGTCCTTACTCCTGATCCGGAAAGAGCAATCTCGGGATCTGTTCCTACCTTTGCATATCGTTTGCCTGCCGGTAAGGATCAATTAAACCTGTTCAAGTACATGTTAGATATCATTATTGTTGGGGGTGGTCCGATAGGACTGGCCTGTGCCCTGGAAGCCCGGAAGGCAGGACTGAAATACAGTGTTTTGGAAAAAGGCTGTCTTGTCAACTCTTTATACCATTATCCTTATAATATGACCTTCTTCTCTACCTCCGAACGCCTGGAGATAGGGGAGATACCTTTTGTATCCATATCGGTTAAGCCTACGCGGAATGAAGCGCTGGAATATTATCGCCGTGCTACGCTTTCCAACCATCTCAATGTTAGTCTGCAGGAAGAGGTAAAAGCTATTAATGACAGGGAAGGGGATCATTATGAAGTAATTACTTCCAAAGGTGTTTATAATACAAGGTATATTGTGTTGGCTACCGGGTTTTACGATAAGCCGGTGCTGATGCATATACCCGGTGAGGACCTGCCCAAGGTTACGCATTACTATAAGGAACCTCACTTTTACGCCATGCGGAAAGTGGTGGTGGTAGGTGCCAATAATTCCGCGGTGGATGCGGCACTGGAAACTTTTCGCAAGGGCGCAGAGGTTACCATGGTAATAAGAGGTAATGAAATAGGCAGGCGGGTAAAATACTGGGTGAAGCCCGAT
>CAZREP010000260.1:2753-5136 GCA_964599035.1 uncultured Terrimonas sp.
CGATATTGAGAACCGCATTGCAGAAGGGAGCATCAAAGCTTTTTTTAATTCCGGTTTGGCTGCTGTGTATGAAGACAGGGTAGATATACAAACAAAGGATGGCATAGTTACCCTGCCCAACGATTATGTGATTGCTGCTACGGGTTATCAGCCGCAGTTTGATTTTCTCCGGGCAACGGGTATTCGGTTGTCTGATGATGAAAAGCTGCGCCCCGACTATAATCCCGAAACGATGGAAACCAATAAAAGGAATATCTACCTCGCCGGTGTGGTGTGCGGCGGTATGGATACGCATAGCTGGTTCATCGAAAACTCAAGGGTGCATGCCACAGTTATTATACAGGATATCATGAAAAAGGAACGAGGTTGAATATCCAGATAAATCAGAAATCTCGGATCAGAAGGGGCTGTCTGCTATCAGCTCTAAGCTATCGGTGATGGGGAGCCATGATCTCAAATTTCAAATCATTATTGTCCGGGCTTTTTTTGATAAAAACAGATGATACTCGCCATGGAAGAGTTGCCTGTCCCGGATTTCCGGGAGGTTGGGTGAGGTGAGACCGGTAATGGTCTTGAGCACTTTTCCTGATCAGCAGTGTTGAAGCTAATAAGGTAAATAGTGTGAATTATCTGTCGGTTACTTAGGTAATAATGTTATTTTCTTCCTGCAGGTAGCACATCTTCAAAAATCGTATTTTGTATTAATAAATGATGATACCTGCCGGCAGATAAAACCTGTTAACCTTATGACCTTCATAATAAAACCTCTACTACAAATCCGACATTATTAGCTTATCAGGATATAATAAAGACAAAGGTTAAGGAATATCAATATACTTATGCACCTGCAGGCTGAGCTGCCATTGAGGGTTGTTTTTTATATAGTCAATGATCATTGGAGTAACAGCCGCAGCCCTGCTCCACTCGGGCTGAAGATATAGTTTACATCCCGGGTTTGTTTGGGCGGCAAATTTTTCGCCCCACGCAAAGTCCGATTTATTATAGATGATGATCTTCAGTTCATCCGCCAGTGGGATAACTTCCGGCAGAGGTGCTTTGAACTTTTTCGGGGAGAGGCAGATCCAGTCCCATGTTCCGCTCATGGCGCTGCTGCCTGAAGTTTCGATATGGGTATGGAAGCCGGCATTTTTTAACGCTGAGGTAAGCGCATCCAGGTTGTGAAGGAGCGGCTCTCCCCCGGTAATGACAGCAATTGACCCGTTACCACCAGTCCCGCGGTGCTGTACCGGAACAGACTCAAGCGCTAAGGAAACAATATCATCGATGGTCTTTCCGGGATGAGCATTTATATCCCAGCTTTCCTTTACATCGCACCACACACAGCCTACATCGCATCCTCCCAGGCGGATAAACCAGGCGGCTTTGCCCTGGTGCATACCCTCTCCCTGGAGCGTGTAAAATGCTTCCATAACAGGAAGCGTTGTTGCAGGAATATTTATTGTCTTTTTCAAAATCTGGTATAACAGTTATGGTGATCTGTTGAAGAACTACAAACTCCAAAACTACAAACCATAAACTTATTGCTTCTGAGTGGCGGCAAGGTAGGTATTCTGCATAAGTGCCGCGATGGTCATGGCGCCCACCCCGCCGGGAACAGGCGTAATATAGCTGCATTTTGGCGCTACAGTATCATACTGCACATCACCTTTAATAGCATATCCTTTCTTTTTGGTTTTATCTTCCACCCGGGTAATGCCTACATCAATTATGATCACTCCGTCTTTTACCATGTCTGCGGTAAGGAATTCGGGTTTGCCCAAAGCTGCTACAATAATATCAGCCTGGAGACAGATTTCCTTCAGGTTGCGGGTATGCGAGTGGCAGAGCGTTACGGTGCAGTTGCCGGTGGCTGTATTTTGGCTGAGCAAAATGCTGATGGGTCGGCCTACGATATTGCTTCGTCCTATCACTACCGCGTGCCTGCCTTTAGTTTCAATTTGATAATGTTCCAGCAATAATAAGATCCCGTAAGGTGTGGCCGGTATATATGCAGGCTGGCCCTGGATCATTTTACCTATGTTGGCGGGATGAAAGCCGTCTACATCTTTTTGTGCAGCAATGGTGTTGATCACTTTCTCTTCTGAAATTTGCTTTGGTAGCGGCAGTTGCACCAGTATGCCGTCTATATCATCGTCTTCATTCAATTCCTGTATCTTTTGAAGCAGCACCTGCTCATCAATGGTCGCTTCAAAGCGGATAAGGGTGGATTGGTACCCTATTTCCGCACAGGTCTTTACTTTTGAAGCCACATAGGTTTCACTGGCGCCATTATTACCCACCAAAACAGCAGCCAGGTGCGGTGTTTTTTTACCCTGCGCTTTAAGAGCATCTGTTTTTAGCTTTAGTTCATTTTTTACAGCCT
>CAZREP010000261.1:0-5136 GCA_964599035.1 uncultured Terrimonas sp.
TCTATACCCAACCCAAGCAGAGCCGTTCTTTCTATATAACCGACTTTTATCGCAAAAACCCCGGGGTTAGCCAGGTAATCCAGCAGATCGGCCCCTTCATTATAGTGAATGCCTATACTAGATTCCTGGATGATGGCATTGATACAGTTAAAATCTATCTGGAGCGCTGCGGCAAGAGAAATAGGTCCCAACGGGCAATGGGGCGCCAGGGCCACATCATACGCTTCCGCCATCGCAGCAATTTTTTTTACTTCGGAAATGCCCCCGGCATGACTAAGATCGGGCTGTATGATATCAACGGCCCCCTGTTCAAAAAGCCGTTTGAAATCCCAGCGGCTGAACAACCGTTCTCCTGTTGCAATGGGTGCAGCAGTGTAACTGGCAAGCAGGGAAAACGCTTCCATGTTCTCCGATAAAACAGGCTCTTCAATGAACATGGGTTTAAGATAATCCAGCTCGCGCATGAATTGTTTGGCAAGTCCTTTATGTACGCGGCCGTGAAAATCTATTCCCAGCCCTTTGTCGTATCCTATAGCATTTCTTACCGACTCAATGGCTTTCACCGCATTACTGATCTTATCGGCGCTGTCTATCCATTCCATTTCGGCACAGGCATTCATTTTAACCGCATGAAACCCCTGTTCTATGCGGGTTGCGGCTCCTTTTGCCAGTTCGGACGGCCGGTCGCCCCCAATCCATCCGTATATTTTCATCCTGTCTCTTACCGCTCCTCCCAGTAATTCATAAACCGGCACACCAAGCGCCTTGCCTTTTATATCCCAAAGTGCCTGATCAATGCCGGCAATAGCGCTCATGAGTATCGGTCCACCCCTGTAAAAACCACCCCTGTAAAGCGTTTGCCATATATCTTCTATTCTTTGAGCATCCCTGCCTATCAAAAAAGAAGCCATTTCCTTTACAGCAGCACATACGGTATCGGCTTTCCCTTCAATTAAAGGCTCGCCCCATCCCGTAATTCCGGATGCAGTAGTTATTTTTAAAAACAGCCAGCGTGGAGGTACTTTAAACAACTCCAATTTTTCGATCTTTGTATTCATCTTAAATGTATTCTGGATGAGATATTTTGAATTACCTGTATTCAGATACCGGAGGAAAATAAATTTCCTGCAAAGGATCCTCGTGATTTGAAATTTGAGATTTGAGATTACCCTCACTCCGGATTTCGAAGTTTGGGAGTTTTTGGTTTTTAGTTTATCGTTGTATTAGTTCGGATTTCGAGCTCCGGATTTATTTGGTACTTGTTATTTTGTTTCTTGGTGCTTTCTGCTGTCAGCTCACAGCCACAGCCGCTACCTTATCCCATATTTTCAATTACCATAGCGCTTGCACCGCCACCACCATTACAGATACCCGCTGCTCCGTATTTTGCATTATTTTGTTTGAGCACATTAATGAGGGTAACAATGATGCGCGCACCACTGGCTCCTAACGGATGTCCGAGTGAAACGGCACCGCCATTTACATTTACCGTTGCGGGATCAAGCTGCAACCGCCTGCTGTTTTCAATGCCCACTACGCTAAAAGCTTCATTTATTTCCCAGTAGCCGATGTCTTCCATCTTCAGACCTGCCCTGGCTACCGCTTTAGGAATGGCGACAGCAGGAGTGGTAGTGAACCATTCGGGCGCCTGTTCGGCATCGGCATACGAACATATCCGGGCAATAGGTATAAGCCCGAGGGCGTTCGCTTTTTCCCTGCTCATCAGCACCAATGCGGCGGCCCCGTCGTTCATGGTGCTTGCATTAGCGGCGGTAACGGTGCCTCCTTTCTGAAATGCAGGATTAAGCAAAGCGATCTTATCAAACTTTACATTAAAAGGCTCTTCATCTTTTGAAACCAGTACCGGGTCGCCTTTCCGCTGCGGAACCTCTACAGGGATTATCTCATTTGCAAAGCTGTTTTTCTCCCAGGCCTGCTGGCTGCGTTTGTAGCTTTCTATGGCAAATGCGTCCTGCTGTTCGCGGGTAATGCCACATTCTTTTGCACACAATTCCGCGGCATTGCCCATCGCCCTGCCATCATATACGTCAGTTAAGCCGTCTTTAGCCAATCCATCCAGCAGTGTAACGTTGCCGTATTTATTACCCCATCGCATCTGTTCAGCGTAAAAAGGTACATTGCTCATGCTTTCCATACCGCCTGCCACCACGATATCTGCGTCACCCAGCGCTATGCTCTGTGTGGCCTGTGCAATGGCCTTCATGCCACTGGCACATACTTTATTTACAGTAGTACAATTCACTTCATTGGGTAAGCCCGCAAATTTAGCGGCCTGCCTGGCCGGCGCCTGTCCCAGATTTGCCTGTATTACACACCCCATCAGCACATCCTGTACCTGCGCTGGCATGATGCCTGCTTTTTGTACAGCAGCTTTAATAGCCGCAGCTCCTAATTTTGTAGCAGAGATATCCTTAAGTGCTCCTCCGAAACTCCCAATAGGCGTACGTACTGCGGATATAATGACAACTTCTTTCATCTTTTCATTTTTGATGCTCAAAGATAGCTAAAGAAGCAAGTATAAAGTGCACACTCCGAAGTACAGACCATTTCAGATTAACGAAGCAGGAGCACCTGCAAAACAAGGGACATGCACCAGCGTATTAAACCTAACAGCATGCGTGGAGATATTGAATGCCCGCCCGTCAGAATGATTCTCTCGGGTCGGCATTCAGGCGGGGCTGACGCCAGTCGGACGGGGTGAAGTATGAAGTGTCTCTTTAAAGATAAAACAATTCAAAAACCTTATCACCTTATTACCTTCAATGAGTTCGCTCATTATAAACAATGCATCAGCAATAACAGTCGTTCAAAACAATGGATGAGGTATTCAGACGAGATATGATAAGCTAATAAGCTTGCAGGGTTGGGGTGGTTTCAGGATTGGTTATGAAGGTTGATAAGGTTAATGCCCCGGTCTTCAGGTTTAATTTCCTTCGTGCCCCTGCCTGTGGTCATGTAGGTTAGCAACTTCTGCACAACTTCATAGTAAGGTTCTGATAACGAGACTGTTGAAAAAATATCAGCAATCTCCTTTTGAGTTAGCTTCAACTTTGTTACTTGCCGTTTTAGGTTCTTGATTTGCTGATTTTTTATTCTTCTTCCTTTTGCTCGTGCAAAAGGAAGGCAAAAGCACGCCGGTAAACAATGCACGGCCGTTTACCGGTTCCGAACGATCGTTCCGAACAATCGGAAGCTTCGATCATCTGTATTGCTATGAACGCCGCTTTAGTTCACTTATCATCAACGACTATAAGCTGGCTAGTGACTTCATTTGCATATCAAGGTTCTGTCGCTGAAGCCACAGTAGCACAAAAGTTTAATCAGGGCTCCCGAACGTTCGGGACCCGAAATCGGGATGTAATCGATTTCGGGCGGCTTTTTGGTTACTTTTTTCCGCAAAAAAGTAACAGAAGACAAAACAAAAAGCAGGGGGTGTATATAATTATTCCCGCTGGTGCACCCGCAAAACAAGGGATATACCCTGACTTTAAAAGAAGGGATGTAGATAGTTAACCTATGCTAAAAACCTATACCTGTGCAATATTGCCCGCCCGCAAACGGTTTGATAACCTAACCCCGAATCCCTATGGCAGCGATCATCCCTCCCAAACCCGAATACAACAGATTTGAGATCCCGGAGCGTTTTCGTAAAGATGAGCAGTTTGAAAGTTTTGTATTACATCATTTGTTCCCCCCGGAATTGTACACACTTATTGATCATGCTTCCGGTAACCTGCAAAATGCTGGTCGTTCCCGCAAACAAACCATGCAACCTGCCCTGCTGCTGCGAGACAACAGCAACGGACTTGAATTTTATGCAGCATGTAAATACCGCTACGGGCTTATCGCCAACAGCTTCAGGTTCTCAATGTCTCCGCAAATCGGTCGTTATAAAACCTACTCCGAACGATCTTTTTTTCTGGTATTAGGATTAGGCGGATCGGCCAATGCACCTACTGAGGTGTTTCTTGCCAATTTTAAAGATTGCCCACATGAGCATTTGTTGAAGCGCCACCTCGTAGGAAAAGCTATACCCACTCATATACCGGTGCACCCCGAAAGCTTGTGGAAGCAGGAAACCCGTCATGACTTTTTATCGAAGCAAATAGCATAAAAGCTGTCTTTCTTAAAAGGTTCGGTCTGTAAGATCTGCCACTAAGGCTCAAAGACACAAGGTCCTGATCTTCAGGTTTTATTGCTTTTGTGTCTTAGTGACTTTGTGGCAAAATATTACTTTTGAGACAGCCTCTATAGGTCGTGCCGGAATGCTCCTTCTTACGACGTGAAGATTTGCGGTCTGCCCCTCCTTTGTCGGGTGCCGACCGCAAACCGGTCGGTACGCACGGGCGTCAGACCGGTTTGCTTATCACCGCGCTATCATGGAATCCGGCGCCGCGATTTTATGCCGCAACTTACATTACTTTACTGCCAGGCTTAAGATGGCCATTCCGCAGGGCGGTAGCCGTACAGTCAGTTTTTTACCGGCGCCTTTCAGCATTCTTGTTGCAGGCGTAATTTCAAAACGGTTGCCGGCAGTGTTTGATGCATTGATATCACGATGGTTCAATTCCCATATGGATACAGCACTGTATCCGTCGGGGAACTTTATTTCAACCGCCTGTTCTTTATCTGCCGAGCGATTGACGAGAGAAACATGGATATCCTTTGCCGAGGTCAATACAGCCGCAGCATCAACAAATGTTACCGGTTCGTTTTCGGGCACTATCTCCTTTGCATCGCCATCAATAGTGGGTGTCACATCATCCAGCATCATACCGGGACCCTCAATTGCCACATCAATTTTTTCGCCGATCATCTTTTCTCTATACTGCTTAAATACGTAATACAACGGTGTAAGAAATGCATCATCTTCATTTACTGTACGGAGAAGACCATGTGCATTAACCGGGAAAATATAATTAGCCATTCCCACCCGCGGGCTCTGGCGGATAAATACATTCAGCATCCCTGCCACCAGCGGCACATCAAATTGCTGCCGCGGCGCCTGTCTTGAAAACTTATATTCCTTCCCATCATATACTGAGTGCCGGTTGTTCCATTCATCTATACTCAGCCGTATCGGGTTTTCTGCTCTGCCCAATGATCGGTTTACGG
>CAZREP010000262.1:0-931 GCA_964599035.1 uncultured Terrimonas sp.
CCCCGGCGGATCTCGATGGTGCGGTCGCCCGCTTCGAGATACCCGAGCGGCACGCCACGCAGCCAGTGCGGGCGCGCCGGATCTCCCGGAAAGGCCATCGAGTCGCCCGCAGGCGGCGTGCTTTCAATCCCGTCGACTCCGATGCGGATGACCGGCAGGATTGCGGGCGACATCGCGTTGTGACAGCGCAAGGCGTAATAATAGATGCCAGGCGTGGCGATGCGCACCCGCCAGCCGATGGAGGCCGCCGCATCCCAGGAGGCCAGGCCGGATGGCGGCTCCGCAAAACGAAACGCCGTGTCGATCGACGCGTCCTCCAGCGACACGCCCCATTCGTTCGGCGAACCCGGGTTCGGCGCGATGCGCCAGATTTCCACATCGTTGCGCGCGTCGTACTGCGTGGCATGCTCGGCCTCGACGACGAGGAGGCCGTTGTTCCCGACGAATACGCCCTCGTCGCGCGTGGTGATGGTGATATATTTTTCAACGCTGCTTGCGAGGCCATCCTCGTCGGTCACGGTAAGCTTGACCGCATATATGCCCACGCGATCGAAGTAGCGCGAAGGCGTCATCCCATCCTCCTCGCTTCCATCGCCGAAGCTCCAATGCCAGGACTGGATCGTGCCATCGGGATCGGCCGAACCGGATGCGTCGAAAACGACGGTCCGGGCCGCCGGCGCGGCATACAGCGACGCCTCGAACCGGGCTTGCGAAGGAATCGACGCGCCGGCGGGCCGAACCCTCACGGGAACAGTCGTCGTTCCGCTCGCCCACTCCTCGTCATAGACGGTCAGACGAATCGAATACAGGCCCGGCGTGGCGAAGGTATGCTCCACGACAGGCCCCCAATTGTCGGGGTCCCCGTCGCCATCGAGATCCCACTCCCATTCGATCACGGCGCCATCGGCGTCGATCGAACCCCGTCCGTCGA
>CAZREP010000262.1:941-5083 GCA_964599035.1 uncultured Terrimonas sp.
CGCACGACGAAAGGGGCTTCGCCGGAGAGGCGGGTTGTCGCGAGACGCGGAACCGGCGCGGCGTTGGGCGGCGCGCCGAGATCGATGATGTTGGGATCGGCGCCGTAAACGAACTCCTTGCGGTTGGTCCAGCCGTCTTCGTCCGGATCGTCCGAGCCGTCGCACCAGAGACCTCCAAAGTGGTCCATTTCGAATGCGTCGGGCAGGCCGTCGTCGTCCGAGTCCTCGCTGACCGATAGCAGCAGCGGCGGGCTTTCACCCACGCGCCCGTCGTTGTCCAGAGCCGTCGCGACCAACTCGTGGACGCCGGCGGCCGGAGTCCACGCATGGACGAACGGGCCTGTCGTCCAGAAGGCGAGTTCGGAGCCATTGTCGAGCAACGAGACCGCGCGCACGACGCCGTCCTCGTCCCTGGCCTCGATCGTGACCGGCACGACCTCGCCGAGGAGGAAGTATCTTCGCCCCTCCGGATCGGGGCTCCGAAAACTCACCTGTGGATCCTGCGCATGGATCGTGAGCCCCACATCGATCACATACGGAGGAAGGCCGGACTGCGTATGATCGAAGCGAATCGATCCGATATAGTCACCCGGGGCGAAATCGGGCGCGGCCGTGAAACGAATGGTCATATCGTCATGCCCGCCGGACGGGAGCGATCCATTCACGCCCTCGAGCGCGAACCAGGGATCGCCCCGCGGTTCGCGCCGCAGCCGGATGGAGCGGTGATTCGAAACGAAAGGCGCATTGAAGGCGAGTTGCACGCCGTCGGCGCCCTCCGCGTTCTGGATGCCGATGGTCGCCAGACTGGTCGCTCCGTCCATCCAGCGATACACCAGATCGATGTCGCCGTTTTTATAAAGCACCACCTGAAACGTATATCGTCCGGTGCGGTTGAAGTGCGGCACGCCCATCAGGCCGGAGCCATCCTCCGGTTGCGGTCCGTAGAAGTTCCAAGCCTCGTCCTCCTCCGGATCGCCCGCCGAATCCTGAATGGGCGGATTCCAGAAATCGAGGTCGGCGGAATATTGGATCACGACACGATCGCCGAAATCCTGCGCGTAGATCGCGCTCGCGTTTTCGATTCCCCCGCCGCCATAGCCGCCCCCGAACTCGAAGCCTGGCTCGAGGTCCGTCCAGAACGGCGCGATCATATATCCGGGCGCCGTGGGAGCCGGAATGGACTCATTGTCGGGCCGGCTGCTTCCCTCCTGAAACGTCAGCAGGCCGTTGCTGCCGACGAACACCCGCTTGAAGGTCTCGCCGAAGAACGGGAATGCGAACGAAAAGCTTACTTCGTTATAGCCATCGTCCACGTTCGAAACCGGAAGCTTGACGCCGGTGAATCCGATTTCCTCCCATTCGTAGGACACCTCCGGGTTCGAGGCGGAATCGAGCACGAGGTAGCCGGTGCGCGCGGCGGTCCGGTCGCCGATCACGGTGGCGATATAATCGACCGGCCCGTCGAAATGGTTGCCGGCATACAACGGCAGCGACGTGGTGTTTGCCTCCCCGCCGCCGGCGGACTCGCCGCGCGCGGCCGGCAACTCCGCCACGCGAAGCGTGGGATGAACGACGAAATTGCCCGCGGCTGCCAGCGACGGCGCGACGCCGATCACCACCGGCGCGCTCCAGCCGGCGGCGCCTCGATCATCGACCACCCGGGCTGTCAATTCGCGCGTGCCCGCCGCGAGGCCGTCGAGCGTGAACTCCGCCCATGCCGAGGGCACGATCGCAAAGATCTCTCCGTCGATCCAGAGTTCAGTTGCGACAATCGGCCCGTCCAGGTCGGCCGCTTCCACCTGGACCTGAAACGAGACTCCCTCCACAAAGGCCGCCCCGACCGCGGGCGTCGTGATCGTGGCGGTTGGCGGGAGGTTGAGGTGAAAGGCGTAGGGCAGCGAGCTCGTTGCCCCATCGTCATCCGTCACCATCAGACGCACCGTATGGTCGCCGCCGGCGGCAAATGTATATTGAGGCGCGACGCCCTCGGTGTCGAAGGCGCCGTCATTGTCCAGATCCCACTGATAACGCACGATCTGACCGTCGGGATCGTACGAGCCGGAAGCATCCAGAACGACCGCGAACGGCGCGGATGACGCCTCCGAAGCGGCAGCCACGCGCGCCACCGGCGGAGCATTTTCCGGAACCACTTCGATCGTTATCGTTCCGATGCCTTCCGCTCCGAGCGGATCGGTGGCGCGAAACGTGAGCGTGTCCTGCCCGGAAAACTGGAAGCCCGGAACGTAGCGCAACACGGCGTCGATGTCGCCGGTCAACACGCCATGCGCGGGCGGGGCTGCAATCGCGTAGGTGAGATTCGAATCATCCGGATCCACCGCGCTCAACGGCACATCGACCGCGGTGTTCCGCGGCGTGGTGAGCGACCGGTTTACCGGCCTTGGCCGCGCGTTGACGTTTATCGACACCATCACCGGCTGGCCGGCGAGTCCATCAGCGATGGGTCGATAGGAAAACGAATCGAATCCGTGGAATCCAGCGCCCGGCGTATAAACAAACGCCCCCGAAGCCTGGAGCGCGAGGGAGCCACCGATCGGAAGGACCGCCGCTTCGGCCGTCAGCTCGCCGCCAGAGGAATTCAGATCATTGCCCAGGACGCCCGGAGCCGGGACGGACAGAACGGCGCCTTCGTTGACCTCATAGGCATCCGCGACGCCCTCGGGAGGCTCCGCCGGGCGCTCGATAACGATTGCTATAGTCGCCGGATCGGAAACCAGCTCGCCGTCCGAAACCCGAAACGAAAACTGATCCGGACCGGCGTAGTCGGGCGCCGGCGAATAAATCAAGCTGCCCGACGACAGATCGACGGCTGGAAATGATATAATCGGTCCCTCGGCGGCAGACAACACACCGTGGGCCGGAGCGGTTTCCACGGTGAATGTCAGCGGCGCCTCTTCCGGATCGGATCCGGTCAGGACGATGGGCAGATCCACATCGACCTCGCCGGTCAGCGACTGGCTGAACGCGACAGGCCGTTCGTTGGGGCTGGTTTCATCGTGGAGACGAAGCAGGCCGCCGCCGTTGACGATGAGCCGGTCGCAGATCAGGCCGCCGACGAGCCGGCTGTTGCCGTTGATGATCGTCGTGCCTTCGGGCGCCGTGACATAGCCGAAAACCTCGCAGCCGCCATTGAGCGTGAACCCTCCGGAGTGAATGCCGAGTTTCAGCCACGACGGCTCGTTTTCCGATCCGAGCGAGCCGTTCGCCGCGAATCCCTGGGCCACGGTCACCACGACCGGACCCACGATCTCCACGCGCGTCTGCCCATTCAGCGTCAGGCGTTGAAAATGATAGGCCGCCGGCTCCGTGGCGCCCGCGACGCCGAGGATGAATCCACTCGATCCATTCGCGATAAAGTTGCCGTAGGCGCCCGGCGGGATCGCATGCTGCCCGGCGTTTCCATTCAGCGTGAGATTGCGAAGGGTCGCCCAGTCGCCCGCGGCGCCGTTGGAGGCATTGATCGTGACCGAGCGATGCCCGGAAGGAGACTGCGGCGCGGCGACCGCCGGAAGGGCGAACGGATCGACCCGGCGCACGACGTGGCGCAAGCTCGCGCTGCCGTTGAGCGTTACGCGATGGCCCGCCGGCGTCGCGGCTCCATCGAGATCGATCGTTCCCGCGAAGGTCGGGTTGCCGTTGAGCACGACTGCGGGCAGGCCGGGGAGAAGCAGGTCTCCCGTGATTGTCGCGCTGCCGTTGAGCGTCACGTTCCCGCCGTCCATCTGCTGGATCGACCCTTCGACTCGCGCGCCTCCATTCACAACCGGCGCCCGGCGAACGAGGGCCGTGCCGAAATCCGTCTCCGCCGCCGAAAGCGGAAGCGCAAGCAACGCTGAGACCAGAAGCAAGATCGTCTGCCCGGCGAAATGATCGCGCCGCGCGGCGGGTTCGGACGGAGGGGTAAAATCCATGTGCTGTGCAACTCGAACCCAGCCAATGAGCCCGAATCGGGCCTTTTGCGTGCATAATGCATTAGCGAAATCAACACAATTATTGATTTCATGCGATATTTGTGAAATTTCGACATAACAAGTAACTTGGATATTCTCTAATTTTAATAACTTCGTTCGAATGTTAAGCCTTGGCGAGGGTCCGATTCACTTGCGCAACGAGATCAAATCTTT
>CAZREP010000263.1:0-4958 GCA_964599035.1 uncultured Terrimonas sp.
CTTTCCGTTAATCGCGAAAAAAAGTATCATATTTATGTATTAAAGTAACAATCGCTTTTGCAGCATGCTGCTAAATTTGGAAGGTATGCGGCAATATCAGGTGCATATATTCTATATATCGTGACGCAATCCGAAAAATTATCAATGCATAAATCATCCTTTTATCCCTGGCTGGTAGTGGCTATGCTGTGCGTGGTGGGACTTTTGAATTATCTCGACAGGATGATGATCACCACTATGCGCAGTTCCATCGTGTCCGAGATCCATATGACCGATGCTCAGTTTGGCCTGCTTACTTCTGTATTTCTTTGGGTATATGGTTTTCTTAGCCCGCTGGCGGGGTTTATTGCTGATAAGTTCAACAAAAGCAGGATCATCATCATTAGTCTTTTGGTATGGTCTGCCGTAACTTTTTTAACAGCGTATGCCACCAGCTTTGAATACCTGCTGGCAACAAGGGCGCTGATGGGCATCAGTGAGGCCTTTTATATTCCCACTGCGTTGGCATTGATCATGGATTATCACCGCGGCAATACCAGGTCTTCTGCCAACAGCGTGCATATGATGGGTATTATGGTTGGTCAGAGCCTGGGTTTTATAGGTGGCTGGCTTGCAGAGGAGCATTCATGGAACTTTGCCTTTAATATATTGGGGGGCATCGGGATTATATATGCGGTTGTGCTGGTATTAGGTTTGAGAGATAACAAGGAGCCTGAGCCGGCGATAGCTTCAGTGGAAAAGGCTGACCTGGGGAGTAAGCCGCAGTTTTTTGCAGTGATCAGGTATTTGATGACCAATAAAAATTATCTGAAAACACTGTTTACCTGGAGCATGATCGGTATTGTGGGTTGGGTGATCGGTGGATGGCTCCCAACGTTCTATAAAGAGAAATTCAGCCTGTCGCAAACGATGGCAGGGGTATACGCCACAGGCTATTTTCATACGGCCTCAATCATTGGGGTACTGGTGGGTGGTTTATTGGCAGACAGATGGAGCCGCATCAACCGTAATGCAAGGATATTGTTGCCGATGATAGGTTTATGTATTGCTTCTCCGGCTATTTTTATTGCGGGTTATTCTTCCCTGTTGGTGGTGGCAGTAGCTTGCTTTATGTTGTATGCGTTCACCCGTATTTTTTCGGATGGTAATATGATGCCGATACTGTGCATGATCGTGGATCAGAAATACAGGGCAACTGCTTACGGTGTGCTGAATCTTTTTGCTACTGTAATTGGAGGCATAGGCATATATGCAGGCGGGTATCTCAGGGATATCAATATAGATCTTGGATTATTGTTCAGGATTGCTGCATTCCTGCTGGCAGCAGCTGCGCTGTCACTGTTTTTGCTGAAGCGATCGGTGAGTAAACAATAAGTAAGAGAGGATAAAATGATGACGACAAAGGTTACAGGATGCATTAATTTTGGAAGCAGTAGATGGAAGATAAAGTGCACCCGGTAAATCTCAAATTTCAAATCTCTAATCTCAAATCTCAAATCTTTTTATGGGGATGCGTAAAAGCAGGGTACTAAAAAAACTTCGGGCAGGTGAAAATGTGAGTTGTATAAAAATTAATCTGGCCGATCCGCGGGTATGTGAAATGGCTGCACTGGCGGGCTTTGATTGTGCATGGGTAGACCAGGAACACATTAGCCAGGACTGGTCGGCGCTTGAGGCTTCTGTTTGGGCAACAAAGGCACATGATACCGATATACTGGTAAGGGTGCCGCGTGGCGCGTATAACAATTATATCAAGCCTCTGGAGATAGATGCTACCGGTATTATGGTTCCGCATATACTGAGCCTTGCAGATGCAAAGGAAATTGTATATCACACCAGGTTTCACCCTTTGGGCAGGAGAGCTATAGATGGTGGTAATGCCGATGGGGGATACACAGGTGTTGACTTCAACCTGTATTTAGAGCAGGCTAATGAGCAGCGTTTTGTGATACTGCAGATAGAAGACCCTGAACCATTGGATGAGCTGGAAGCTATTGCTGCATTGCCGGGCTATGATATGTTGTTTTTTGGCCCCGGCGACTTCAGTCAGGGTATCGGTGCACCTGGGGCATGGGATCATCCTAAACTGATCGAAACAAGAAAAAGAATTGCAGAAGCCGCAAAGAAGAACGGGAAATTTGCCGGAACGGTAGGAAGTCCCGCCAACCTGAAAGAGCTGCATGCAATGGGCTACCAGTTCGTAAGTGTGGGGGCAGATGTGGTGGGGTTGAAAAATTATTATGCTTCATTGCTGAAGGCATTTGATAATTCCTCAGCTGCGGGCAACAGTTCCTACATTGAAAAGCAATAGTGAATGCAGAAAAGGAATTTAGGTAATACGGGCATATGGGTTTCGGAAATAGCATTTGGGGGCGTTGAAATAGGATTGCCTTATGGGATTGGTGTGAATGGCAAAGATGATATGATTACCGAAGAAGATGCCGTTGTGCTGTTGCAAACCGCGGTGGCAAAAGGGTTTAATTTTTTTGATACCGCCCGCATGTACGGAGTGAGCGAAAATATAATGGGTAAAGCGTTTAAGCAGTGTCGGCAGGATATTGTAATTGCCACTAAGTGCCGTCACTTCAGAAATGCGGCAGGGATGCTCCCTTCAGACAGGGAGATACGCGATCTGATCCACCAGTCTTTGAGAGAAAGCCTGGAGGCATTGCAAACGGATTACCTTGATTTGTATATGCTTCACCAGGCCGATATGGAAATATTGAATCGCCAGGTGATTGCTGATGAAATGCTAAGGCTTAAAAAATCAGGTGTGGTAAAAGCCATTGGGGTGTCTACCTATAACGTTGAAGAAACCCGGAAGGCTATTGAAGCTGAGGTGTGGAATGTAATACAGCTTCCTTTTAATGTAATGGATCAGCGGCAGCAAGCCCTGTTTGAATCTGCCGCAAAGAGCGGAGTAGGCATAGTGGTGCGTTCTGTTTTACTGAAAGGATTATTAAGCACCAGAGGAACAGGTTTGCACCCGGCACTTCAGCCGGTAGAAGAACATATAAAAAAGTATGGCAGCATACTGCAAAACGGGGAATCGCTTTCTAAAATGGCGGTGAAGTTTGCGCTGTCTTTTCCGGAGGTCTCTTCGGTTTTGGTGGGCATAGATAAAGAATCCTATCTGTTGGAATCATTAGAGGCAGCAGATGGTCATTATATGAACAAAGAACGTTTACAGCAGGCGCGTTCGCTTGCCTATCCCGATCCGGCCTTCCTGGATTTGCCGTATTGGGACAAGATGGGATGGCTGAGGTAGATAATGTGAAAAATGTGAAAAATGTGGAAATGTGGAAATGTGGAAATGAGGCAGTCGGTACGAGACAAGGGAGCGTCAGACCGCTGAATTTGACGATGACGATTTTGCGTTGCGTCTTTGCTTCGCTGCGGGCTTGGCGTGAAATAAGGGGAATTTGAAAATATGATAATTTGAAGATTTGAAAATGAGGAGGTCGGGAGGGTGAAATGTGAAAATATTTTTAAGCAATACCAGATGAGTATGATAGTGATTGTGTTCAGAAATCATAGCCAGGAAAGGGACGGATTAAAAATCTCAAATTTCAAATATCGAATTTCAAATGTTAAATATCGGAATTATCGGAATGAGCGCAGGTAATGCGCATCCCTATTCATGGTCGTCTATTATAAACGGGAAGTATAACGGGGCGGAGATCACATCCATCGGATACCCCGGTGTAACGGCATATTTGAATGCCAATAAAGATACGCTCGGTTTACCCGGGGCGAAAGTAACTTATGTGTGGACACAGGATCTGTCCGTTTCCAAAAGTATTGCAGCTTCTTCGGGTATTGAAAATATTGCTGAAAAAGCAGGGAATATGATAGGGAAAGTAGATGCGGTTATACTTGCCAGGGATGATGCGGAATTCCATGTTGAAATGGCTAAGCCGTTCCTTGAAGCAGGTATACCCATTTTTATTGATAAGCCTTTAGCCATTAAACAGGAAGACCTGGATTGGTTTGAAGAAAAGCATGCTGCCGGAAAGTTTATCATGTCCTGCTCCTCTATGCGCTATGCCAGTGAATGCCGGGTGGTAAAACAAGGACTGGATGCATTGGGCAGGCTGGAGCTGGTAACTGCTGCGGGTAAAAAAGACTGGCTGAAATATGGCGTGCATATGACCGAGGCAATGTTTGCAACACTGGACGACCCCGCAGTGGCAACGGTGCAGCATATTGGCGAAAAAGGAAAAGATGTGGTGCATATTACTTTTAAAGACGGATTAACTGCCACTATCCATTTGTTTATGGATATTTCAGGAACCTTTCAGCTTACTTTCTTTGGACAACAGGCATGGCAGATGGCAGATATTAAAAATTCATATTCCATGTTCCGGGATAATATTATAGAATTTGTGCGGAGTGTACAGGAAGGAAAACCACGGCTGAGCTTTGATAAAACGAGAAATATTATCAATACGGTAATAGCCGCCGAAACAAGCCGGCTTTCCGGCGGAAAAATCATTCATCTAAAATAATGGCGTATGAACGTAATGCAGTTGTTTAGCTTAAAGCATAAAGTCGCGCTCGTTACAGGAGGTGCAGGTAATTACGGCCGCTCCATAACGGAAGGTTTGGGAGAAGCCGGTGCTACTGTGATCATCGCTTCCAGGAACAGGGAAGCGATTGAAAAGACAGCAGCCGGTTTTCGTGCAGGAGGTCTGGATGTTCATGGCATGCAGGTGGACCAGGCAGATACCGGTTCGGTAGCGTCCCTGAAAACGCATATTCAGGAAAAATTCGGAAAGCTGGATGTGTTCATCAACAATGCGGTGGCAAGGCCGATGAAAGGCTACAATGCTCCTATAGCGCAGTTTGATGAGTCGATGCAGGTAAATGCTACAGGCATGATGGATATTCTCCGGGAGATGACGGATTTGATAATACGATCAGGTGGAGGCAGTGTGATCAATATCAGCTCTATGATG
>CAZREP010000264.1:0-4848 GCA_964599035.1 uncultured Terrimonas sp.
AACCAATATGACAGACTTATTTTTTAACAAAAATTAGCTTGACGCATATGCGAACATTCGAACTTATTTGGATCTTGTTTTTTGTTTCTTGATGCTTTATAGCGTCTCACCTCTCTCGTTTCTCCTCTCACCTATTCACTCTACCGGCGCCCTCCATCCTTAATGGAATCAAGCATATTACAATAGCTTACATAACGCTCTATATTGATCTTTCCTTGCTCCACAGCAGCCTTAACGGCGCAGCCCGGCTCATTGATATGCAGGCAGTTGTTGAACTGGCAGCCTGCTATGAGCGCTCTCATTTCAGGAAAATAATGTGAAAGCTCCTGCCTGGGAATATCTACCAGGCCAAATTCACGGATTCCCGGTGTATCAATGATCCTTCCTCCAAATGGAAGATCGAACATTTCCGCAAAAGTAGTGGTATGCAATCCCTTGCCGCTCCATCCGCTCACTTCCTGCGTTTTGAGCGCAAAAGCCGGTATCACGGCATTAATAAGGGAAGATTTCCCCACGCCTGAATGTCCGCTGATCAATGTAGTTTTATCTTTCAACGCCCGCTGTATACCTTCTGTTCCCTCTCCTTTCTCTACGCTTATCAGCATAACGCTATAGCCGATGGCCTCATACATGGCTTTTCGTTCTTCAAAAAGGAGCATATCTTTTTCCCTATGCAGGTCTGATTTGTTAAATGCCAGGATCGCGGGTACATGATAGGATTCTGCCGCCACCAAAAAACGGTCAATAAACCCTTGCGAGGTACGCGGCTCCCGGATTGTACAGACCAATAAAGTCTGGTCAATGTTAGCAGCAATAATATGATGCTGATGCTTGTGAGCAGGCGACTGCCGGTTGATATAATTATGCCTGCTGTAAATATGCGTGATAACGGCGCTTTGTTCCCCGCCTTCTTCGACTTCTATATCTATTTCATCACCAACGGTAATGGGGTTGGTGGAAGTAATGTCATCTATTTTAAACTTCCCTTTTATCCGCGCATTGTACCACGCTCCGTTCGTGCCCTTTACTACGTACCAGCTTCCGGTTGATTTGTATACTGTTCCTTTCATGCAAGTATGTTATCGTGAGACGATAAAAGAGAAAAGATAAAGATGAGCGATGCCTTCGTCTCACATTCTACCTCTCACGTTTGGCCTTGACGCAACATTATCCACTACTGCAATACCATGCCGGTTTCTCCATCGCCGTATTCCTTTATCCACGAAGCTAAGGTTTCCGTCCATAAAGGGTGAATATTCAGGCAGGGAATAAACGTAAAGGCTTCACCTCCGGCTTCCATAAAAGTCTCCTTACCCCTCATGGCTATTTCTTCCAGCGTTTCAAGACAGTCGCTCACAAAGGCGGGGCACAGGATCAATAGCTTTTTTATTCCTTTTTTCGGCATTTCTTCAAGGCATACATCTGTAAAGGGCTCCACCCAGCCTTTGCCCAATCGGGATTGAAAGGAAACTGTGTATTTGCTTGCAGGAATGCCCAGCTCTTCAGTTACCAGCTTAGTGGTGATAAAGCACTGGTGGCGATAGCAAAATGCAGGTGCAGGTGAGGTTTCTCCACAGCAGGTGGGAGATTGCACACGATGACTTCCTGTAATGTCGGATTTGGTGATATGCCTTGCCGGAACACCGTGATAGCTGAAAAGTATATGATCGAAGTTCCCGTCAACATATGGCTTCATGCTTTCTGCAAGCGCATCAATATACCGCGGCTCATTATAAAAAGGCTTAATAAATGTAAGCCTGAACGGGTAGTTCTTTTTACTGTGAATGGCTTTAGCATGTTCAACTGCTGTTTCATAAGAAGACATGGCAAAGTGGGGGTAGAGCGGCACGGCTATTACTTCTTCGAGCGCCGGTATTTTTCTCATCAGCGCATCAAATGCATATGCTACCGTAGGATTGCCATACCGCATGGCAATTTCAACCGGCTCAGGAATCTTTTCCTGCACTGCCTTCTGCAGTTGTTGCGTCAGCACAATGAGCGGTGAGCCCTCTTTTGTCCAGATCTGTTGATATGCTTCAGCCGACTTCGGCGCACGGAAAGGCACAATGATACCTCCTACCAGCAGCAGGCGAGGCAGGTAAGGCTTGTCAATAACCCTTGGGTCCATTAAAAACTCCATCAGATATCTCCTGACATCTTTTACCTCAGTAGAATCAGGCGAACCGAGATTCATGAGTACCACTCCGCGCTTAACAGGTGTATTGGTCATAATGGTGGATTGCTTGCTTCATTTAAATGGCAAAAGGCCACACAGGGTGACCTTTACTGATATAGTGGATCAAAAACGGGACGCCGCATCAATGGTACGGTCCAGGTCTTGATAGGTAATGGCATTACTTAGAAACCAGGTTTCAAAGGCAGAGGGGGGTAAATATACACCCAAATTCAACATATGATGAAAAAAATTATTAAAAACTTCAATATGTGCTGCTGCCGCCGAGCTGAAATCTGTAACAGCATGGTCGCTGAAATGTACGCTGATCATACTTCCTAAGCGGTTGATCCGGAAGGGATAGGGCTTGTTTTTTAATGCTTCACCCAGTCCCTTCTCGAGATAAGCGCCTTTAGCTTCCAGTTCATCATATATTCCGGGATTTGCCTTTAATTCGCTAAGCAGCGTATATCCTGCCGCCATGGCCAAAGGATTGCCGCTTAATGTACCGGCCTGGTATACGTTCCCGATTGGTGCTATATGGTGCATGATCTCCTTCCTGGCGGCAAAAGCACCCACCGGCATGCCGGCGCCGATGATCTTTCCATAGGTAATGATATCGGCATCCACTTTCAGCTTTTCCTGCGCTCCTCCTCCTGCCAGCCTGAAACCGGTCATTACTTCATCAAAGATCAATAATATGTTTTCCCTGTTGCAGATGTTGCGGAGTCCTTCCAGGTAGCCTTCCGCCGGCAAAATGCAGCCCATATTGCCGGCCACCGGTTCAATAATAACTGCCGCTATTTCATCCCTGTTTTCTGCAACCAGTTTTTCCACCGCGGCTATATCATTATAAGAACAGGTTAAAGTATCCGCCGCGGCGCCTACCGTTACCCCAGGCACTTTTTGTATGTTAAAGGTAGCCACTCCGCTTCCTGCCTTCACCAAAAAACAATCTGCATGACCATGATAACAGCCCTCAAATTTTATGAATTTATTCCTGCCTGTATATCCCCTTGCCAGCCGTATGGCACTCATACAGGCCTCTGTTCCGCTGTTCACCATACGGATCAGGTCAATGTTGGGAACCATGGCTTTGATCAGCTCCGCTATGTCAATTTCCATCTTCGTGGGAGCTCCAAAGGAGGTGGAAGCGGCCGCAGTATCGCAAATAGCTTTTACAACAGGATCATAAGCATGACCCAGGATCATGGGACCCCAGGAATTAATAAAATCGATATACTCATTGCCATCGGCATCATACAGGTATGCGCCTTTGGCTCTGGTAATAAACAATGGTGTGCCGCCTACACTTTTAAAAGCGCGTACCGGAGAATTTACGCCGCCGGGAATGGATCGTTGCGCGCGGGAAAAAAGCTGCTGACTTGTTGTAGTTGTCATGGGATTTATCCGATAAAGCCACAAATTCACGAATAATAGGGATCTTCATTTGTGCATTCGTGGCAAATTTTAACTATTAAGTAATGTTACGGCCTGTTTTGCAAAATACGTCGCGATCAAATCCGCCCCGGCTCTCTTAATGGATGTCAGGCTTTCAATGATAGCTTTATCTTCATCGAGCCATCCCATTTTTGCAGCGGCTTTGATCATGGCATATTCCCCGCTTACATGATATGCGCTTACCGGAATCGTAACCGTGTTTTTTATTTCCCGGATAATGTCGAGATAAGCCATGGCAGGCTTTACCATTACGATATCGGCGCCTTCATCTATATCCCTTAATGTTTCATTAACGGCTTCTGTGCGGTTGGCATAATTCATCTGGTAGGTTTTTTTATCGCCAAAGCCGGGGGCACTGTCCAGCGCGTTGCGAAACGGACCATAAAAACAGGAAGCATACTTGGCGCTGTAGGACATAATGCCGGTACGGGTGAAGCCGTTTTCTTCGAGCACTTTCCGTATAGCGCCAATACGACCGTCCATCATATCGCTGGGCGCAACAAAATCGGCGCCTGCCCCGGCATGACTCAGGCTCATCTTCACCAGGGCCTCCACCGTTTCGTCATTGAGTATTTGACCGTCTTTTACAATACCGTCGTGACCATATTCGGAATAGGGATCCAGCGCCACATCGGTCATCACGATCATTTCAGGAACAGCATCCTTAATGGCTTTAATGCTTCTTTGCATCAAACCATTTTCATTCCATGCTTCTTTGCCGGTATTGTCTTTCCACTCGTCTTTACACTTTATGAAAAGCAACACGCTTTTAATGCCCATCCCCCATAAGGTTTTCACTTCCTCCAGCATATGATCAATAGAATAGCGATAGTACCCGGGCATGGACGGGATCTCGTAGGCGACATGTTGCCCTTCATCAATGAATAAAGGTGCGATAAAATCATTAGGCGTCAGCACCGTTTCGGCTACCATGCTGCGGATAGCTGCATTGCTGCGAAGTATACGGTTCCTGCGTTGTAAGTACATGATATAGATTTGAGATTTCTGATTTGTTGATTTCTGATTTTGTTTGGATTCCTGTCTTTTAGTGCTTTCCTCTCGGATTTCGTCCCGAACCTTCAGCCTTTAAGCTTCGGATTTTTCTGCCCCGGCAGACAGGTTTGGTTCTTGTATTTTGGCTTTTGATGCTTTCCCCACTGTGTTCTCCTTTGCGGTCGTTGCTCCTTTGCGCACGCTGCGTGAAACACAGTGGG
>CAZREP010000265.1:0-4794 GCA_964599035.1 uncultured Terrimonas sp.
AACGGTCGGATGATTTTGCTCCTGCCGAGAAGAACTATATCGCTGCCCTGGATTATTACAACCGGCAGGGCTATACCCTCATTGTGCTGGGAGACAGCGAGGAACTCTGGAAATTTAACCTCTTTACGGTAAAAAAGCACAACCAGGGATCTTTTGCGCTGGAAAAATGCTTCCTGCAAAGAAACGCGCTGATCAAGATCTTTGGTAATCATGATGTATTCTGGAATAATGATCCTTTTGCACCATTGCAGCTTGCAGACATTTATGGTGAGTCCGTTCACATGTATGAAGGTGCGCTGCTAAAGTATAATACAGGTCAAAAGCCAATAGATATCTTTTTAACGCACGGGCACCAGGGCGACGGTCAAAGCGATGGTAATAAATTCAGCGCCTGGTTCGTAGCCAAAATATGGGCGCCCCTGCAATCTTATTTAGACCTGAACATCAATACGCCCGCCTTTAATGATATCCGCAAAACGGAACATAACCAGTTTATGTATGAGTGGAGCTCGGAGCAAAATGACCTTATACTCATTACAGGGCATACCCATCAGCCGGTATTTGAATCCATGACGCACCTGGAACGTTTATACAAACAACTGTTAATTGCCCGCCAGAACGGGGACGAGGCTGCTATTGATCACTTACAGGACGAAATCGCTTTCCGGCGGCAGGAATACGATCATGTGTCGGAAGATTACCTGCACCTGAAGCCCTCCTATTTCAATAGTGGCTGTTGCTGCTTCAGCGACGGGGATATTACGGGAATAGAAATTGAGAATGGCGAAATAAGGCTGATCAAATGGAAGATCGAAAACGGCGTATCCCGGAGAAGCCTGCTGGAACGGGCCGTGTTGAAAGACCTGTGCTAACGGATCGCGTATTGGCGATTGGCGGGAATTTTAGAGCCAAAGTTTAATCGAAGCTGTTAGCCCCCGCCTATTGATAGGATATTGGCAGGTCGTAGTGATGTGTTAATTATAACTTGTCGTATAGTTCGGGTGAATGGTCAATGGTCAATTGATTCACTATTCACTTATTCACTATTCACGAAATGGTGCGGTATATTATGGTTAACATAACAGTAGTTTATTATTCGCAGAGGCAAATATCAGTTTGTATGTTCTGTCATTTTCCTGAGCCCTTCAAGCACAGGTCTCCAGCTTTCCTCGGCGTGATGCATTCTTTTTTCGCTGTCGAGATTTTCTTGTGTAATGGATACTAATGTTCCTTTTGGGCTATCTGTAAGCTCATAAGTCACAATCTGATAAAGTTCAGGTTGGTCAGGAAGCCCGCTCATTGTACTCCAATAATTATAAACAAGTTTCTGTAAAGGCACAAACTCAAGAACATTCCCTTTGTCTTCATAAGTTTTACCCTGCCATTCTCCACGGAATATAATTGGCGAACCCACTTTCCAGTCTGTAATAAGGGTTGTTCCGTAAAAGTATTTTTTTACCATTTCCGGGTTTACCAATGCTTCCCAAATTTCTTCTTTTGAAGCATCAATATGAATAGAAGCTTTTGCTGTAAATTCCATCATGTTTTTCTTGTTAATTAAAAATGTATGTTAACAGCTTTTGTTAATTTGTTTATTGATTGTAGTGCCATCCGTAATAATGACCGCTAACCTGCTGTATAGACGCTCACTTTTTTGAACCCCAGCCCTCTTAAGAAGTTTTCAAGCAATGCGATGCTGCGGGTATTGGCTTTGCTGAGTATTCCCCGCTCCAGCGCCCTTTCGATCATTTTGTTCCTGGCTTTTATCTTAACAGCGGTAACCGCTTCATTACTCCATTCGCCCGTTTCGCTGAAAATTTCAAAGTCGGACGGATTCATGATCGCATCTGTTATTTCCGCCGGCGGCAATGTAAGGAAAACAGAGTCCCCTTCAACGGAAATAGATCGTTCGTTCAATTTTTTAAGATCAACACCTGCAACAACCCTGCCCTTTCCGATAATGACGATGCGTTTACCTGTTACGGGCAGGTTAGCAAAGCCGGAAATATCGGGCAGGAGCATGTTTACAGCCGATTTCATTTTGATAACTGCAGAATCGGCCACCACTTCATCAAAAACTGTGATGGTGCATAGCTGAGCCATCTCGTTGATCTCTTTAATGAGCACGGGTGTGTTTTCTATAGTAACAGGTTGCGACCGGAATATATTTTTGAATGAAGGCAGCCATTTCATATTCAGCAGTGCAAGCACCACAAATACCATCATGATAAGAAAAATATACCTGGTCCATCCCTTTCGCATGATCAGTTGAGTTTAACAGGATCGTTCTTAAATTGAACACTGACTTTTTCATAACCCATATTGCGCAGGAAATTGCTTACAAAGAGGCTGGCATTGGCTTCGGCAGTTTGCAAAATGCCCAGCGAATCAGCACTGTCCTGTATTTGTTGCTGCGCCTGCGCTGCCAGCATATCTCTTTCCTGTGCTGAGAAACTGCTCCGGAAAGCGCCGGTTTCTTCATACACCACCCGGATATCTTCGGGCTGTATGTTAACAGAAAATAAGGTAGCGTGCGGCAGGGTGAGGGTAATGTCCTTGTTATTGGCCTGGATATGAGACATATTTATCCCGGAAAAATCAATTCCGGCCCTGAGGGTGGCTTCACAGTCCATTAATATTTTGCGATCCCCTATTTTGTACCAGGTTTTATCATCACTGGCCCTGATGATCTTATTCACCACATATTCAACGGTAACCAGCTCATTGAGCTCCCGTAATGACAATACCTCCTGCCCTTTTTTGTGGGAGTTTGCCTGGCAGCCCGCCAGCATATAAAGCAGGAGATAAATACCCTTTTTGAACATATTGCAATTTACAAATCCTGTGGTATCTGTAAGCAGGAGATAGCCACGAATTCCAGCGATCCGCAAGCGGACTGGTTTATGAATACAACAGAGAATAGCCACAAATTCATGAATGAAAATATCAAAATACATTAAATAATTCGTGCATTAGTGGCATATAGGGGAAGGGATCGGACTGTTGTTGTACAGAATGCCCGAATAATTGTTAATTTTCCTCCGAAAAGATACCATGAAGAAATATGCAGTAATAGTAGCAGGAGGTAACGGAGCCAGGATGGGCAGTGCTATTCCCAAGCAGTTCCTGCAGTTGAAGGGGAAACCGGTACTGTGGTATACACTGGAAACTTTTTTACATGCTTTTGACGATTTGCATATTATTCTGGTGATACCGGCTGATTTCGAAGCGGAAGGCATGAAGCTCATCCGGCAGACCACGGTGCCATCGCGTATCCGGATGGTTGCAGGAGGTGCAACGCGTTTTCATTCCGTGCAAAACGGGCTGCGACACATTAAGGAACGGTCGGTGGTATTTGTGCACGACGGCGTGCGGTGCCTGGTTACAGCAACGCTGATCCGGCGCTGTTATCAGCAGACATTGGAAAAGGGAAGCGCTATCCCGGCCGTACCGGTAAGTGATAGTATGAGAATAGTGGAAGGAGAGGGAACACGGCCGATAGACAGGAGCAGTTTGCTTGCGGTGCAAACACCCCAAACTTTCAGGAGCGACATTATTTTACCTGCATTCCAGCAGAACTACAGCGAGGCTTTTACTGATGAGGCCACCGTAGCGGAAGCCGCGGGGCATAAGGTTTTTATGATAGAGGGAGGGAAAGAGAACATTAAAATTACATTGCCTGCCGACCTGGTGATAGCGGAATTATTGCTGGGGAGCACGAGCACCACCGGCCATTCAGGCATCGGTTGACTGTTACTATCCTTTTAGCCACCTGACCATGAGAGGAAGATGGTTGGAATGAAAATAATAATAAGGCTGGCTCACGGCGCCGAAGCTTTTGTAAAAATGGGCAACGCCCGGTATATCAGAGCCTTCAAAGTCGAGGATCAGCGCCCGGTTGGAAAACTCTTGTATAAGTGCATTGATATGAAAGTGATTGGCTCGAAGTTGGCGGCCTTCGGGAAAGGTAACCGATAGGAGCAGGAGTAATCTGCCATTCATGTGCAGGAGGAGCGACAATGCCATTATGTTACTGCCGGAGCCGGTGGCGCGGACGACCAGATTGCCCCGGCTGTATAAATAGCCGCACAACTTATGGAGCCTGTTATATTCAGCATTAGTAACATGCCTGAAACGCTTGCCATATGCAGCCCGGTACAGTTCTATTGCTTTGCTGTAATCGGATAGCGGGTGATAGCTGAGCCCTTCCTTTTGCGCTTTTGAAATATCATGTTTCAGGTTGTATTGAAAATCCTGGTAAAGCTGCTCATAGCTTTTGTTGAGAGGAAGGATGAAATTGTTTTTGGCAATGGTCCCGGCTTGTACATTATCAAAGTTTAAGCATATCTCAATGAACGGGAAAGCCTGCTGCGCTGCCGATAAAAATCCGGCGACCTGGTTGTGATATGCCGATCTTTTCCCGTAAACACCCAACTGCTGGCAAAAAGGAGGCTGATACAGATATTTAATGGTATACTTCCTTCTCCAGGTAAGCGGCATTACCGCTTCATAATCGTTCAGCACTAAGGCATCCCAGTTGTCAGCCATATGATCGAGGTACCACGAATAGCCGTAGATCAACCCGTTATCTGCCTCTGCAATACATTGATCCCATTTGGCAATGTCTATTTCTTTTCTTTCTATGTATTGAATGGCGGCACTCATGGAAGGCTGCTTAAAAGGGGATGAGCGGGCTGATCTTTTTAAAGTTAATATTTTGTATGTCTATGCTGAACGCTATGCGCTGCCAGAAAGTATTGCCGGGTGTTGTTCTGTAGTAGTCGCTGTATGTTT
>CAZREP010000266.1:0-4744 GCA_964599035.1 uncultured Terrimonas sp.
ATCACCAGCAGCGGCATCAGGTATTCAAACATGGATCCGCTCCAGGAAAGCAGTGCGGGCATTTTGCCGGAATTGGTAAGCTGGCGACCCAGTGCAAACCAGCTTTCCTGCGGCAATTTGCCCCGGGCAATGGCTACAAAACTTCCCAACCTTGCTTCAGACGCCAGCAGATCGTAATAACTGTTGTCGCGGCGATGTTCTTCTGCATTATAGCCGATGGCCAGCAGGTGCTTTGTTTTGTCGTACAAAAAATCGTATTCAATATCTGCCAATTCATCGCACTGCTTTGCCATGTCGTCAAGACGGGCTATTCTTTCCCTGGCACGCAGGGAAGACTGTATGATGTGCGACACGAGGGTGTCTAACCATTCATTTTCGGCGGGGGTATTGGATTGCCGGTAATACGATTTTATGGTGGGCAGCATTGCTGTTTGTATGCTGCACAGTTGTGTTAAGGTGGGGATGTTACCCGCTTCGTTGATGATGCTTTGAAATGCAGGTGAAGGAGGCTCCATCAGCAACCAGGGAGCTAATGTTACAAGGTCGTCTGCCATGTCGTTCAGTTGCACGCCTAATAAAGCGGCCCATTCCCGGGTTTCGCCGTCGTCTGCAGGATTGTTTTCATACCGGAGCACAATTGTGTTGTAGCTGGTTTTCAGGCTCCGGAGGATATGCATTGCCTCCGAAAGGGATTGCGGCGGGTTTAACCGGCTCATTTCCATTTCTTTTTTGAGCGCTGCCAGTTCCTCATCGGTTTCATTTTTTTCCACTAATACGGACATGGTATCCAATAAGCCGTTGAAGGCTTTGGGGGAAAGTACAGGGTATTCCTTAAGCGAGAGCAATCCTTGCCGGAACAGGATGAGATGGCCTGCAAAGTTACCGCTGTCTACCGTTGAAATATATCTTGGCTGTAAGCAGGCCAGCGTTATGGTATCATACCAGTTATACAGGTGCCCCTTGTATTTTTCGAGTGCCTGTACGGTGTTGAGTGTACGCATGCTGCGTTCAATGAGCCTGCCTGCAGATAAGTAGCCAAAGTCATAAGCAGTAAGGTTGGCCAGCAGCGATAAGCCGATGTTGGTAGGAGAGGTACGGTGCGCGATCTGAGGTCCGGGGGCTTTCTGAAAATTATCGGGTGGTAGCCAGTTGTCTTCGTCGGTAACGAACTTTTCAAAAAAGGCCCATATTTTTCGGGACAGCCGGTGAAGAAAATGGATTTGATCTGCGCTGAGCGCAGCCCGTTTGGGTTTCCGGGGTATGCTTATCCAATAGGCAACGGCCGGGCTTAATATCCAGCTTATCAGTAAAGGCAGCTCTATGGCAAAAAAGGGCGGCTCTTTATAGAACAGGTAAAGCAATACTGCTGTGGCAAAAGCAGGAGCCGTCCACATGGCTGCATAGTGACCCGAAAGTGTTTTTGGAGCGGTGCGAACCGTATTGCCATAAGGATTCCATTGCAGCAGGTGCCGTTTGGAAATGAATATCCGCCATGCGGTGATCAGGATGGCATGTGTATTTACAAGTGCTTCATAGGGCAGGAATAGCATATCGGGTAAGTTGCGAAAGAGGTTCTGTCCGGTGGTGCGCAAGGTAAACACAATATGCGGGTATAAGTCGGCATTTCCCGGCTTATTGCAAACTTCCCATATGAATTTTATTAAGGAAGGGAGGAATACGATACTTACCACGGCTATTGTCCAGAAGCCACCGGGAGCAAAGATCCACCCATACAGTAAAAGCAGCAAGAGGCTCGGAGGCACCATGCTGCGCCTTATATTATCAAAGATCTTCCAGCGCGACAGGAGTGTGAGCGGGTTTTTGCGGTATCTTTTATCCGGAGCGGGTACGAAGGGAAAGAGCCATCGCAGCACCTGCCAGTCGCCGCGTATCCACCGGTGGCGGCGTTGCATGTCGGCATAATAGCTGCCGGGATAGTCTTCATACAATTGTACGTCGCTTAAAAATCCCGAGCGTGCATAGCAGCCTTCCACCAGGTCGTGGCTGAGGATGCGGTTTTCGGGGAATCGGCCTTTAAGGGATTGTGAAAAGGTATCAATTTCATAAATACCTTTTCCGATGAATGAGCCTTCTGCAAAAAGATCCTGGTACACGTCGGAGATCATCCGGGTATAAGGATCAATACCCGGCTCATTACCATGCATCCGGGCGTATACTGATCCTGCCGGACCAGGAAGGCTGTTGGATACTCTCGGTTGCAGAATACCGTATCCTTCAGTTACTCTTTTTTTACGGTTGCTGTATACGGCTTTGTTGAGCGGGTGCGCAAGGGTAGCTGTCATCTTCCAGGCGGCTTCCCTGGGCAGTCTTGTATCCGTATCAAGAGTGATCACATATTTGATCCCGCGAAATAATTTCCTGTCTGCCAGGATGAGTGCAAAGTTTTCCTCACCTCCGCCGCGCAGCAGATCATTCAGTTCCTTGAGTTTGCCGCGTTTTCGTTCATAACCCATCCATACTCCTTCTTTTGCATTCCATTTACGGGGACGGTGAAAGAGCATGAATGTATCCGGAATCTGGCGTCCGTACCGCTCATTCAACTGAAGTATCCTGTTTTTAACGTAGGCAAGCAATTGCTGGTCTTCGGGGAGTGTTTCTGTTGCAGCATCTTTAAAATCGGTAAGCAGGGCAAAATACAGGTGATCGTCGCGGTTAGCTACATAACGTACTTCCAGCGCTTCGATGAGGGCGTCAGCACCTTCGGCGCCCGTGAGCATTGTGGGGATCACTACAAGGGTGCTGTGGGTGGGCGGTATGCCCTGCGAAAAATCCATCCTCGGCAGCGGATCAGGGCGTGTAAGAAGGGTGGTGAGCCAGTTTAAGAGCAGGATGGCGGGCTGGCTGGCAGCTACGGCACAAGCAAGCAGGAGGACTGTTTTTTGCCAGGGGTGAAGGTTGTGGTTGAGGTGGGCCGACAGTATACTAAAAAACAGGAAGGTAAGCAGCGTAATACCCAGCAGGTAAGCCGGTAAAGGAAGTGCTGCGAAATGGCGACGTATTTTCTGCGTAAAAGGCAGATTTACCTTTGCCGCTTTTTCAACCCGGTCTGCTCCCGGTCCTATAAGATAATATCCCACATGCTTTTTTTTGTCTTCGGTGCAGCGCCGGGCCTGTTGTATCGCCGCTTTTGCCACCTCTTCTTCTGACAATGTGCTGTATTTGGATATTTTCTCAACTACATGCCTGTAATGGTCTCTTGTATAAAAGTCCATTTTGCCATATACGCCGGCAGGATCTTCGTTCAGTATTTTTTCAACAACACTTTCCTGTTCTACGAATATCCGCCAGTCGGCATTGTTCAGAAAGCGGAGGCTGCTGATGCTGTTGCTCACTGAAACCTGCCGTGCCGCTTGCTTTTGGTTTTCAATTTGCACCAGCTCGGCAACGGTTAAAGAGGTCTCCGATACAAATTGTTCGATCCAGCTAAGCGGCAGGCTGAGCGAGGAGCCCCTGCCCTGGAGCTTCCTGGTAAGCTCGGCAACAAAAGCGCCTTCCAGGGGAGGCTTCGACCTCGCCATATCAGCTATCACCACTACCAGGCTTTTAGGATCCTTGTCGAGTGTTTCCAGCATTAGATCTGCCCAGTAATAGGCCAGGTTCTTATGCAGGATGTCTAATGCTATTTCAGTGGATAAGCGTCGGAGATTTTCAATTAAGGCGAGCCGGAGCATAATGGGGATAGCCCATAATTCGCCCAGTTGAAGTTGGGTTACCGACTGATAGGCGCTGATAAAGCCCGACAGGCTTTCAAAATCCACTCTCCCGTCGCTGTGGGAGATGAGCTCTACTACAATATCATACACTCTGGGCAGGCCTTCCGAAGCACCATTGGCAAGCTGCGGCAGGCCTTTGCTATATCCTTTGGGCAGGTGCTTTTTGCCTGTGTTTACCTGGTCTTCTATCAGATAGAAGTTGTCCAGAAGCCATTCGCCTGCAGGCGCGATGCGAATATTAGATTTAGCCGTTTCAGTGAGCAGTCCGTGTATTTCTATCAGCAGGCGCTCATTTTCTCCCAGGCGTTTCAGCATTTTTTCGGAAGGCCTGGCCCGGGTCAGGATATGTTTTGCTGCCAGGCCCGCGGCGTGGTGTTCCATTTGCTGAAGGGTAAAAAGCTCCGAACGCAGGGGCGGCTTCTCGTTGGCATATTTATGAAAAAGATGGTCTGAGAATAAGGGTGTGATGATTGTTTTTTTCAGCGCCGAAATGGTTTGCGGGAACAGTTCGGAAAATACATCTTTGCTTTGCTTTGCTTTATTGTTGAACAATTTCATTTCCTGAGATAAAATTTATCAGCACTCTGCCGTGCACCTGCCCCGTTCGTGCTTTTATTAAGCCATAATCATGCCTCCGCTGCCCGAGGTCAACTTACGATACTGTTTGCAGCCACAGGCTCGTATGGGAATTCCGTACCTGTAGAAAGCAGTGAAAAAAACAAGGGTTATGGAATGCAAGGCCGGAGAGGAATAATAAAACAAAAAACCGGAATAAAAAAATAAACCTGGAGGGAAGATGATTGCATTCAGCGGTAGGCGTTTGTCGCCCGTCAAAAGGTAAATGGAAGGGGTGAATTGTGGAAATTTTTCCTCATTTATTCCGGAGCAGCGGATTCCCGTTGATCAATAAGGTGCTGAGGTGGGATGGAGTGTTTTATACAATTTTTAAGATATTTCAACAGTGTATTTTCCTCCCAGTATCCTTCATATTTTTTCCGTTGATGTAGAAG
>CAZREP010000267.1:0-4727 GCA_964599035.1 uncultured Terrimonas sp.
ATGTGCGGCACCTGGAGATGCCGCACATCTATGGTTTGTATGCGACCTTCAAATTGTTTCATTACAGCATCCCAATTTTCACTGCTGCCGGCAGGTGTTTCTACAGCAGGAGCTTCCACTGCATTTTTTTTGTAAAAATAAGTCTCCACCCAGTCGGGTTCTATCGTATCGGCATAGGAAACAAATCCCTGCTTCTCTAATAAAGCCATCAATGGGGTAGGTTCGAAAGTATTAATGATCTTCAATACCTGCCCCGGCTGTATGGCTTTTACTTGCTGAACAATAATGCTCAGCGGGTCTTGTCCCGAAGCAATTACCGGGCGAACATCCAGGTCAACGACCTGTTCTTTTTTCAGCGAGGTAATGAAATCCGGTAACGGCTTTTTCGGCTCTTCTTCTACAACCGCTGCAGCACCTGCCTCTGTTTCAAAGCCCAAAGGCTTAAGCCTTGCAAAGAAATCCTCTACGGTACAACCTCCTATTTTAGCCGCCATCGCAATGCTGGTTCTGCCCGCCATTACTTTGCGCAATATAGGGTTGCGCAATTTCTCAAATTTGGGGCTCAGCCCAATAATAGCATCCAATGCTGCAACATTCTGCTTTAATATAGCGGCAATTTTGGTACCGGCATTGATCATCATCATTCAAAATATTGTGTGTATAATTCGAGCCTTTCATGAATAGTAGCAAATATTTTTTCGGCCGATGCCGGACCATCTGCTTTTTTCAGCTCACTCATATTAACCAGCAGCGGCTCAAGCCACAGGTGCAATGCGTCGTGGCCGGCTCCTTCCATCCTGCACTCCCGTATCATTTTATCGAAACCGTTCTGCAGACTACTGTCCAACACCCGATAATCGGTTAATCCCGGATGCGTTTTACCGCCAAACTCCCGCGCAAGGTCACGAAGGGCAGCAACATTTTCATTTGTACTCGTATCCGCCTTCCACTTCTGCCCGTTATTAAGCGTTAAAGCTACGGCATGATCGTGCCGGTTGTCGCCGGGGGCGCTTTCGCCGGCAGGAGAGGAAACTGAATTACACGCCCACCAGAGACCCGCGAGCATTAAAAGGATTGCTGATCTTTTCATGATTACCGGCTTTAGTTGATAAAGTTTTATCCTTTTTTTCAGAAGACCTGATGATCAGCCGCAACGACTGATCGTAGGTAATATATTGCCACATCCAGTTGATGAGTATCAGCAGCCGGTTCTTAACGCCGATAATCGACATCAGGTGCACCAGCAGCCAGGCCATCCATGCAATAATACCCTGCAGCCTCAGGCTTCCCGCTTCGGCAACAGCACGGTTCCTCCCCACTATCGCCATACTTCCCTTATCCTTATAGGTAAAAGGCTTCATCTCCTTTTGCTGCACCGCCCTTTTTAAATTATTTGCCAGTTGTATGGCCTGCTGTATCGCCACAGGAGCCACCTGGGGGTATCCTTTGGGATGCTCAGATGTTGGCATCCATGCCGCATCACCCAATGCAAAAACACTATCCAGACCTTTCAGCCGGTTATATTCATCTACAATAATGCTGTCATTGGTACGCAGACTTTCGGCAGGAATACCGGCTAACAGCTTACCTTTTATGCCCGCCGCCCATATCACACAGTAGCTGTACAATACCACATCATTGCTCAACGCTGCAGCATAACCGTCATAATGCTTTACCGAAACACCGGTATGCACGTTCACCTGAAGCGTTTCAAGATAGGACTTCACCTTCGCAGCCGACCGTTCACTCATCCCATTCAACAGCCTGGGAGCCGCTTCAATAAGATGAATATGCATTTGATCAAAGTTCAGCTCGGGATAATCCCTGGGCAGGATCTGGGACTTCATTTCAGCAATGGCTCCCGCCAGCTCTACCCCGGTGGGACCTCCGCCCACAATTATAATATTCAATAGTGCTGCTCTTTCTTTCCCGCTCCTGCTGATCAGCGCCCGTTCATAATTTTGCAGCAGGGTGTTCCGCAAAAGCAGCGCTTCCGATACCGATTTCATGGAAAAGGCATTTTGTGCCATATCCGGCATGCCAAAATAATTGGTGGTGGCGCCATGCGACAATACGAGAAAATCATAATCGATCTCTCCCGCCGAAGTGCTGATCTGCTTTTTATTGGTGTGAACCGCTGTTACTTCCGCAATACGGATAAACACATGCTTTTTTTTCTGGAATACTTTACGGAGCGGAAAGCTGATACTGTGAGGTTCCAGCCCGGCGGTAGCCACCTGGTATAGCAACGGCTGAAACTGGTGATAATTATTTTTATCTATCAGTATTACCTGGAAGTAAGCAGGTGACAGCTTTTGGGCGAGGGTAAGTCCCGCAAAGCCTGCTCCCACTATAACCACTCTTTGCTGTATTGGTAATTTGTCGGGAATTTCCATATCATTACCGTTTTAACGTTACCTTTTAACATTATTCTCTCATTGAGCACGTCGTTCGGACTCGTTACCGCCGCTTCAGACCCTGCCGTATTACCATCCGAATAACTAAACCAAAATGATAATCCCGGGGAATACAGCAAAGGTCTGACAACGGCTTAGGTGGAGGTTAGGGCTCTTCATGGATTCAAATGCTTTTCAAGTGCTATGGCTTTGGGAAAAAGAATATTATTTTCAAGATGAACATGAATATGCAGATCTTCCTCAAAATCCTCGAGCATCTTAAAAAGCAGGCTGTAGCTGGCGCAGGCATCATCGGGAAGCGCATAATCGTTACTGAGCGTTCTGATCTCTTCCATGCACCTGCCCGCGGTTTCATGCTCTTCCTCCATCATATGAATGGGGGTTTGCACACTGCCAAATTGTGCCGTACGAGGCGACTGGCTCCTGTCTTTTGCCATCACCAGTTCTTTAATAAAGGGAAACAGGACATTTTCTTCTTTCACCAAGTGGGCGCTCAACTCCCTGTTCACTTCTTCCACCAGTTGCTGAATAGTGATCAGCTCCGGGTGACGCCCCCCGTGCACCTGCGCCACTTTTAAAGCGTAGCCTCTTATTTCAGGCAATGTTTTACGTACATAAGCGTGATGCGTATTTACAATATAGTCTGCCAGGAAATCAAGCCCCCAATCATTATAAGGGAGAGGGCGTGCCGCAGGGTTTTTATCGGCCTGCTGCAGCTCTTTCTCCACTTTAGTTACATCGATTCCCTTTTCCGCACAGGCTTCTTTTACTGTTTTCTTACCACCACAACAAAAATCCAGCCCGTATTTTTTAAATACTTCGGCCTTACGCATGTCTTTAGCGGCTATTTCTCCGAGTGTTTCATCGCCTTCACCTGTAATGCGCTTACTGATGCGCACTTTCCACCACTGGGGTCCTTCTTCAAGATATTCCCATGTAAAAATATTACCCCTTTCGCCCAGCAACTGGTAATAGAGCGGCTTGGGGTCGTGATCGTTATGGATAGTAAGGCTCTCTCCTTCCTCCAGCTCATCAAACCGGGCAAAAATGGTGGGATGCTTTTGCCTGGGTTCCAGCAATGTTACATTCAATATGTTTTCGGTTATCGCTTCCATGATCTGCGTTTTTAGGTTTATTTGATTTTAAGGCAAAGTTAATGCTTTTTCATAATAAAAGTAATTAAATACTTTTATTATTTTAATTTTACAGTCCCGTGACGATCTATCCCTGGTTCGTGTCCTCACGAACCAGATCTAAACCTTCTCCACACGAACCGGGGCGACGGACGCATGAATCGGGCAATAAAAGGCACTCATGGAAATGATCTCTCGGTTTGAAGGAGAATGACCGGCTGGTATGCAGATTTCCACATTTCATGAAGACAGGAATCAGGATATCAAGCTTTTAATGCTTCAAACAACTTGGGACAGTTCTTCTTACTAATATAAGGAGCTCTCTGACTATTTAATCTAAAACAATTGTAATTTATCAATTTAGGTACTAATTGCAGCCAATATTTCTCTCCACGCGCTATTACAATCTTTGCTTTTCTTTCAATTGCCTTTTCCACTATATAGGCATTGTATTTTGAAGATTCGATATTTTTTAAGAATTTGAACTCAATAGAATGATATGGCAGTAATTGAATTGCTGAAACCTTTTTTGAAACCCGCTCAAAGTCTCCATAAATCTCAACCAAACCTTTTAGCTTAGATCCCCAATATCTTCTTCCGATTTCAACATTAGGATCTAAAAAGAAAAATGGATAATCAACAAACTCCTGATTAAATACCTTTATCACTTTTTCTTTAAAATAATTATCTTCTTTTAATCTATTTTCTACCCGGTATTTAGGATTTAGCATAAGAATTACAATCTCACTATCAAAAACATTGCCGATAAAAGGTACAGGCATTAGCTCATCCATAATCTTATACTTATCCTTTGCTTTTTGATTATATTGTAATATTGCATCCATATCTTGGTCCAAAATATAAGGACCGTCTTTGCATAATTGACTCCAGGGATTCCGCATGAGACTACTTGACTTTTTTTAAAGATAGTATAAAAACAATCACAACAACCAAAACACTGATCCCTTCCGTACGAACCAGCTATAACTTCCGGTTTCGTGGAAACACTCCCAGCCCCCGTTTCGTAAAAACATGACATCAAACAATTACATTAGTATGATAAGGAAGGAATAGTCGGCTGTTAATTAGTTTAATTCATAACCCTTTTAGAAAAGCCGTGTACTAGTGTACTAACAAGTTAATTTAGCAACAATTATTATATATTTGTATTGCCAAT
>CAZREP010000268.1:0-4704 GCA_964599035.1 uncultured Terrimonas sp.
GACGTCCATTGCTGATAAGCATTGCGACCGAAACTGTCCTCGCCATTCTGGCTGCTGCTTTTACCGGAACAGGGGTGGCGCTTTTGATCGGAACCGGCGCAATTTCACCGTTGGCCCGCCCGCTGCGGATCTGGATTGCGGCGCTTCTTGCCGCGGCTGCCTGCTCTTTCCTTGTTCTTTGCGTTCCGAAACTCAGACAATATTTGTTGCGCGCCTTGCGAAGCGTCTTCCGATCGGCCCCTCTGGCTGGCTCTATTCCGACTCCGGCGCCCGTTCTGGCGTCGTTTTCACTATATTGCATCAATTACTTGTTGATTGGATTGGGAGCCTGGATAGCAGCGGGGCTCATCGTTCCCAGCGCGACAAACGGGCTTTGGGTCATCACGATGGCATTTTCACTCTCGTGGCTGGCGGGGTTCTTTACGCCGGGCGCTCCGGCGGGCCTTGGCGTGAGGGAGGCGGCCTTCGCGGCCCTTTTACAGACTCAGTATGACGACGCGGCGGCGGTAACGATCGTTATAACCATGCGCCTTGCCACCACCGTGGGCGATGCGGCAGTCTTTCTCGTCGGCTCGCTGTCGCATTTTCTCGTTAAGCGCAGCCGATCCAATCCGCGGCCTGATCAAATATAACGATGCACCTGAAGCATACAGGCGAGCGCATGGTGACGGGACAATACCAGTCCACTGCCAGCGACTACCTAATCTACCTCATGCACCTCGCAAGCTATCGATTCGCGACGGAACGCGTCGCAGCGCAGCGCGTCCTCGATTACGGTTGCGGAAGCGGCTACGGCTCGGCCATGCTGGCGCCTGGCTGCCAGTCGGTTGAAGGGGTGGATGTTTCGCCGGATGCCATCGCGCACGCCCAAGAAACGTACCCGGCGCCCAATCTTCGATTCAGCCTCATTGAACCTTCCGCTACTCTCCCATTCGAGACACATACATTCGATTGGGTCGTTTCATTTCAGGTCATAGAGCACGTCCGGAATGTTCCCCAGTATTTAGACGAGATTGTCCGGGTTCTTCGACCAGGGGGCGGACTTATTATCGCAACCCCCGACCGTGCGACGCGGCTCTTCGCATGGCAGAAGCCATGGAATCGCTGGCACGTTCGCGAATACAGCGCTTCCTCGCTGAACCGCGAACTCCTGCCCCACTTCGCCGAAGTCGAACTGCTCACCATGAGCGGCAAGCGGCCTGTGATCGAAGTCGAACTCAAGCGATATCGGCGCACGCGCCTCGCCACGGTCCCATTCACCTTCCCATTCGCCCCTGAAGCCTGGCGCGCCTTCGGGCTGAATTGCTTGCATAACCTGCGCGTCAAGCCTTCCAATCATCTCAAAACCGCAAACTATGATTTTGGCGAGAAGGATCTTGCGATCGGCCCGAACCTACGGCCATCACTCAATCTCTTCGCCATTGCGCGCACTGGCGCGTAAGTGGCGCTTCCCTAAAGCCATGCGGATCGATCGCGATCCGAACCCCACCTAGCATCTGAAGCTGATCATACAGATTCCCTGCTTTAACGAAGAAGAGACTCTTCCCCGCACGATCGCCGATCTTCCGCGGGCCGTCCCAGGAATAGATGTCATCGAACTTCAAGTGATCGATGATGGAAGCACCGATCGAACGGTCGAAATCGCCTCTGAACTTGGGGTTGACCACATCGTGCGACTTGGGAGCAATCGCGGCCTCGCGACCGCTTTCACAGCGGGCATTCGCCACGCTTTGAGCCAGGGCGCGGATATCGTGGTAAACACGGATGGCGACAACCAATACTGCGGCGCCGACATCGCCAAGATTGTCGAACCCATTGTCGCGCAGAGGGCCGATCTGGTCGTTGGCTGTCGGCCAATCGTTGCACACGAAGAGTTTGGCATGGCCAAGAAGATCCTTCAGCTCGTGGGCAGTTGGGTGCTGCGCCGGATCTCCCGAACTCGCGTTCGCGACGCGGCGTCGGGATTCCGCGCCTTTTCTCGTCATGCCTGCGCCAGGCTATTTATTCACTCAAAGTTTTCCTATTGTATGGAGACACTCATCCAGGCGGGAAACAGCGGGCTGAGGGTTGAAAGCGTAGACATTCGGGTAAATCGCAAGACGCGCGAGTCCCGTCTCTTTCGGAGCATTCCTCAGTATGTGCTCCGGCAGTCGACCACCATGATTGCGATGGCGCTGCTCTACCGGCCATTCGCGTTCTTCAACGCGCTAGCCGCCCCCTGCTTTATCGCTGCGTTCCTCCTCGGCTTGCGCTACATGTATCTCAAGTGGATCGTCTTCGCTCATGATCCCGCCCGCACGTTTATCCCTTCGCTGATCCTCGTTGCCGTGCTCGCGGTGCTCGGCACCGGACTTACGCTTGCGGGTCTCGTATCTTCTTTGTTCGTCGCTCAGCGCCGCCTCATCGAGTCCGTGCTTACGAATCAGATCGAAATCCCGCGCCAAAATCACGTCCGTTCATGCCAGCGCCCTTCGGTTGGCCGGGATGGGAATCCGGATCACACCTTTCCCGAGTAAGCGGTTTCGAGACGACCCGCGGAAGACTCGCCATGGACGCAACTGAAACAGGCGCGCACAGCACTTGCCGATCACGGAGTAGAGACGATTCCGCCCGAGTTTCCCCTAGCTTTCTTTGCCGCGAGGAGAGCGCCGACTGACAATGTGGCAGAGCTCACAGGCTCGTTCATTCTCGTTAATCGTCGCCTCTTACAACCGGCTCGGACTATTGCAGAAGTGCCTTGTGGACATTCTCCGAACGTTGCCTGCGGGACAACCGCACGAGATCCTCGTGGTCGATGACGGCAGCACAGACAGAACGCGCGAATGGCTCGGTGAGCATGCCCAAAGCAGCTCGGTTCGTGCTATTCTGCGAGAAATGCATTCAGGCTATGCCGTGGCCAATAACGAGGCCTCGCGCGCCTCCTCAGGCGATATTCTCGCCTTCCTCAACGCCGATCTCGAACTGCAACCGGGCTGGTTGGAGCCGATGCTCGACCTGGCCACGGCTTGGGCGCGGGACTGGGAAGAACGCATCGCGATCGAACCACGCCCGGTCCGGACGAATACAACGCCTCAAGAATCCGCTTCGATATTCCGCAAGCTTTTCGGAAGGTCGCGACTCGAGTCGCAGGCAGTCGCTGATGGCCGCCCCCCGGGGCCGGCGCGGATTCTCGTCGACCTTGCGCCACTCGCTCCCGATGGCGCCAGCGAAGGAATCAAGCGATTGGTCAGAGAGCTGCTTGATCGCATGCGGCATCTGGCGCCCGGGCGATTCAGGTTTCAACTCGTTCTTCCCCTCGCGATGAGATCGGAGGCTCTTCTCTTTGCCGGCCCGGACGACGAGATCTGGTTCCTTCCGGACGAAGAGGCCGGCCACACGCGGGAATCCGTAGGACGTGGAAAGGTGTTGACCATCGCAGACACATCGCTCGCGCGCAGCCCGCAGAGCGATCTGATCTTCTTTCCGTCGGGCGTGTCGGATTTTTGCTTGCCGCTTTCGGCGGCCTTGTGAACGAAGGCGTTCTCCCTTTTCGATACTCGCGTTCATTTGCAAACATCGGAGTCCTTCTAGTGATCGCCTTTACCATCTTTTTCCCTTCGGCCGCGCGGATTGCATACTCTCGATTCCGGCGAAGCCCACGCCTTGCGGGCCTTGACTTCCGCCCGCGGCCCGCGGGTTCGATGCTTTGCCTCGGAATATATGCTTATAATTTCGCCGCCTTTGCAGCGACAACGAGCATGTCAGCATCAGCCGTTGGCATCAATCAACACTCATTTCTGACGGTCGCAGCATGCGCCATCGCCGGTTGGCTGGCAGGATTCGCCCCTCCCGGGTCGCCGGCAGGAGTCAGGACCCGTGATTCTGTGATAGCGCTCGGTCTTTCCCGCTTGATCGACCCCGGGCAAGCGGCCTTGGTCGCCAGGCTCCATCGCCTGATCACCGCAGTCGGCGACTCGATCCTTTTCCTGGCCGGCCATCCAGTCGGCTGCTTCGCCAGACGGGCGGCTGTCAAAAGAGCCTCTTGTAGTGGCCAGGCATGAGAAGCGAAGGAGCCAGTCCCTTCGACAGCGCTTCGGGCGAGAAAGCACGCGCGCAAACATTGCATCCAAGGGCAACAACGAAAGACGAGCCACAAGCGTCAGTCATCACCCTTTTCCATCAGCGAAGGGATCTTGCCCGGGCTTTTCTGGAAACAGCCGCAAGACTCGCTGAAGCTCATATAAATATTGAATGGCTCTTTGGTGATTCCAACAGCTCCGACGGCACGGCTCAGGACGTGGCGCAGTCCGAGTTTTTCGCGCGGCACTTGCTTTTTGACGAGAACGTCGGCTTTGCGCGTGGAAACAATGCTCTGGCGGAACAGGCCCGGGGCCGAATCCTTGTTTTTCTCAACTACGACGTGTGTCTCGCGCCTAGATGGCTCGACGAGATCGTGGCGCAGTTTGCAGATCGATCGCGGCTCGGCATCGTGGGAAACATTCAACTCTCAGTCCGCACTCGGGGCATAGATCATGCCGGGGTGTTTTTCAGTCGAGACGGCGCGCCGCGCCATTACCGCCCCTCGCGCGGAGCGCTCGATCACCTCGGGCTGTTCCCGACGCCGGCTGTCACAGGCGCCTGCATGGCAATCCGCCGTGAACTGTTTGAGTCGTTGGGAGGATTTGACGAAGGCTATGTCAACGGATACGAAGATATTGATTTATG
>CAZREP010000269.1:0-4692 GCA_964599035.1 uncultured Terrimonas sp.
TTATATCGCGAGGTAGAGCAGCGGTAGCTCGTCGGGCTCATAACCCGAAGGTCGGAAGTTCGATCCTTCCCCTCGCAACAAAGGAGCCTCCATATTGGAGGCTTTTTCTGTTTTTGTACATGATTAGTTTAGCGGTTGGTATGCTGTACTCATGGCTGGTCGCTGAGAGCCATAGCCATTGCTGATTTGTTGATTTCTGATTCCGGGATTTATTTGGTATTCCGATGCTTTCCTTTCGGATTTCGCTCCGAACGTTCGGAGTTCAGGCTTCGGATTTAATACCTGAATTTTATTTGGTTCTTGCGATTTGGTTTCTTGGAGCTTTTTTGTAATACTTCCTGTTTTTGCCGTTTGCCGTTTTGACAGTAATTTTGCACATTCATTTCAGGCTGGCACTATGTATAACAATCTGCATGCTGCACCTGTTCATTCTTATAAAACCTGTAATCATTTATGGCATACGATGTAATTGTTTTAGGCAGCGGTCCGGGCGGATACCCGGCAGCGATCCGGGCTTCTCAGTTGGGATTTAAGGTAGCAATTATTGAAAAAGAAAGCCTCGGCGGCATTTGTCTTAACTGGGGCTGTATCCCTACCAAGGCGCTGCTGAAAAGCGCACAGGTATACGAATCCATGAAGCACAGCAAAGATTACGGGCTGGAAGCCACCGATGTTAAACATAATTTCGAGGCTGTTATTAAACGCAGCCGCGGCGTAGCCGATAAAATGAGCAAGGGTGTGCAGTTCCTGATGAGAAAGAATAAGATCGACGTGATCATGGGCTATGGTAAGCTGAAGGCAAAAGGACAAATTGAAGTGACCGCTGCCGACGGGAAAACACAGTTGGTGGAAGGGAAATACATTGTTATAGCCACGGGCGCCCGTTCACGCCAATTGCCCAGCCTTCCTATTGACGGCAAAAAAATAATCGGGTACCGCGAAGCCATGTCACTGCCGCAACAGCCCAAAAGCATGATCGTTGTGGGCAGCGGCGCCATAGGTGTGGAGTTCGCTTATTTTTACAACAGCCTGGGTACCAAGGTAACGATTGTTGAATTTTTACCCAGGACTGTTCCCGTAGAAGATGAAGAAATTTCAAAGGAACTGGAAAAGCAGTTCAAAAAACAGGGCATAACCGTTTATACCGGCAGTGAAGTAACCAGCGCAGATACCAGCGGCAACGGGGTAAAAGCCAAAGTAAAAACCGCCAGCGGTGAGATCACTCTTGAGGCCGACATCATATTGAGCGCTGCAGGTATAGTAGCCAATATCGAAAATATAGGACTGGAACAATTAGGTATTAAAACCGAAAAAGGAAAAATTACAGTAGACAAACATCAGCAAACCAATGTGCCGGGCATTTATGCTATCGGCGACTGCAGTCCCGGCCAGGCGCTGGCACATGTAGCCAGCAAGGAAGGCATCGTAGCGGCAGAGCACATCGGCTACAATGAAAAAAAATATCCCCACCTGCCCGAACCGCTGGACTACAACAATATCCCCGGCTGCACCTATTGCACCCCGGAAATAGCCTCCATCGGCTACACCGAAAAAGCGGCAAAAGATGCAGGTTATGAGCTTAAGATAGGAAAGTTCCCCTTTATGGCATCAGGTAAAGCCAGTGCCGCAGGCGCTACAGAAGGTTTTATAAAAGTTATTTACGATGCCAAATACGGCGAATTCCTGGGTGCGCATATGATCGGCTATAACGTAACGGAGCTGATCGCAGAAGTGTCGGTTGCCCGTAAATTAGAGACTACTTATCACGAAATACTGAATGCTTCCCACCCGCATCCTACGATGAGCGAAGGAGTGAAGGAAGCTACGGCAGTGGCTTATGGTGAGGCGATAGATATATAGGGAAAGCACCAAATAATAAATCACAAGAACCAAATAAACTTGCCTACCGGGCAGGTTTCAAATCCGAAGCTCAAAGCCCGAAATCCGAACGAAATACAATTTCAAATCTCAAATTACAAACGGATACCACAATAAACTAAAAACTATAAACTTCCCAATCTTATACCTGGCACCTGCTACAAAAAGTCATACCATGAAAAAAATATTCCTTCTTATGTCAATCACGGGTATACTGAACGCTGCAGATGCACAGCAACTGAAGCCGGTAGCCTATACTGACGGCTCACAAAAGCTCAACGGCCTGGTAACCTCAAACGCAGGCAAAAAGCTCCCCGGGGTATTGATCCTCCCTGCATGGAAAGGAATTGATGAGGAGGCAAAAGATGCGGCCATTGCGCTGGAAAAAGAGGGCTATATTGCCTTTATCGCCGACATCTATGGAGAAGGCCATATCCCTGCCGACAATGCGGCTGCCGCAAAAATAGCCGGACAGTACAGGCAGGATCACCAGGCCTATCAGCGCCGTATTTCCCTGGCATTGGCCCAACTGAAAAGCTCAGGTGCAAATCCTGAAAAAATTGCTGTTATAGGTTACTGCTTTGGTGGAACCGGTGCACTGGAAGCTGCAAGAGCCAATTTTCCCGTAAGAGGTGTTGTATCTATTCATGGCGGACTCGGCAAAGACAGTAATCGGCCCAACGGTCCCCTGCCCACCAGGATCCTTATTGAAAATCCTGCAGAGGATGCGAGTGTAACTCCCGAAATCATGAACAATCTTATTAAAGAAATGAACGAAGGAAAAGCCGACTGGCAGATCATTACTTATGCCTATTCAAAGCATACATTCACCAATCCACTTTCGCCCGACTATAACGAAGTGATGGCAAAACGGGCATGGAAACATACCTTATTGTTCCTGGAAGAAATACTGAAATAAACGTTCCGTTCGTCCGGTCTGTATCTCACAGAACCCTCACTACGATCATGAAGAAGCCATCCCATCGCTCCTTCACCTGCTGCAGTGTATTGCATTGGCATTCTTAACACGCCCTTCGTCACATAAAACGCTGCTTTTATCACATTTTACCCATAGCATGCACGATCCGGCTTATTATTGAGGAAATTTACCAGGTTATGCAATTAAAAAAATTAGAGCCCTGGGGAGCAGTGATCCTGCTCCTTGTGTATATGTTCGTAAAAGCGTTGGAAAGTGTAAGCCTTTCTGCTGATGCGCTGTTGCACAGGTATGGACAGGCCGCTATACGTTATCACCTTTCTTTTGATTATTACAAGTATTACCTGATCCCGCAGCTTACGATCGTGGTGGTAACCGGCATTATTCTTTTCATATTGAATTTCAAGATCATCCCCGGATTACTCCGGAAAAGAAGCTATTTCTCCATTGCTGCCGCGCTCGTCATTGGTTTCCTATCCGTTTTCTTTGTATTATTCGTTTGCAATACATGGCTTCGTTTTCAGCTCTACGCGCTCTATGATACCAAAAGGGGAGCCAATATGCAGCTTATGAAAGAATCATTCGGGCAAACCCTGCTCATTTTCCTGCTGTTCATTGCATATTACCTGTGCAAAATGTTGGTCGTATGGATTTACAAAGAGGTATTGAAAGATAAGCCGGTATATAAAAAAATAGCTACGGAAGTTATTGTAACAGGCTGGTTATGGATAATGCTGCTCGGTTTTTCCTTCGTTTTCAGGGAATATATTTTCCGATGGATCCCGGCATTTGTTCTCCTGCTCCTGCCCTTCTATATCGCTCTTTTCTTTCTATGGGTATATTTTTTTTTACCGGCATTTGTTCTACACGCCAAAAAAAGAAAGCTGTTATTGTCTTCTCTGCTTGTTATTATTGTTTTTGGCATTCCACTGTTTGCAATATTCTTTGGAGTTTCCGGGGCAGGCCGAAGTGAAGGCGTATTTTTTTCTGTGCTCTTTTTTATGGCTGGCTTATTATTAATGACCTGGCTCCTGGCACGCTTTCATTTTAACCAGCAAAAAGAGAAAGGGAAAGAGATACAATCACTGAAGAGAGCGGTTTCCCAAAAAAGCGCCGATATCAATTTCCTGCGTTCACAGATCAATCCCCACTTTTTATTTAATGCGCTCAACACCATTTATGGCACTGCCCTCCAGGAAAAGGCCGACCGGACAGCAGAAGGTGTACAAAAGCTGGGAGATATGATGCGGTTCATGCTACAGGAGAACCAGGAAGAAAAGATACCCCTCGACAGGGAGATCAATTATTTAACAAATTATATCGACCTGCAAAGACTGCGCACCCAAACTTCTCCCGACATCGCTATTGAGCTTACCATAAAGGATAAGGACTGCCGTCATTACATCGCTCCCATGCTCCTGATCCCTTTTGTAGAAAACGCTTTTAAGCATGGCATAAGCCTCAGGGAAAAGTCGTGGGTAAAAATTAACATATCGTGTGATACCGAAAATCTTTATTTCGATGTTTATAACAGCGTTCATCTTCCCAAAGAGGATGATCCCGAAAAGAACCGCTCCGGCATAGGACTGGAGAATGTAAAGCAGCGTTTATCACTTTTATACCCCCATCAGCATGAACTACATATCAGATCAACCAACACCGAATTCTTCGTCCACCTCACCATCCGGCTATCCAGTTGAGATATCTGCATGGGATAAAATATTGTGGTGGATGGCGGCAGCCGATGCCAGGCTGATGAAGGATTGCGGGCCCGACAGGTTTCGTTATACTGTAATCGGCTACACGGTAATGGCTACCTGGATCTTTGCCACTTTGGCCTGGGGCTATTTCTTTTCCACTTTATTTGATGATATCCT
>CAZREP010000270.1:0-4613 GCA_964599035.1 uncultured Terrimonas sp.
TTAAAGCCGATTCAGATTTAACAGACTATTTACAATTGTATAACGACCTTGCGTAGCAGACAATTAAGGTAAAAAGCAACCGGGGTATAAGCCTGCTTCTTGCCCTCTTTGTTTTGAGCGCCAAGTACCTTATCATAAAAACTCCTCGACAAAAAATACATCAGGTGAAGTTGAAATTTCTGTTGTTCTCCATCGGCTTTGGAACATGGATCGTACTGCTGAATGCGCATTGCACAAAAATCACCCCAACAGATATTGGCACCGATCTTTTGCCTGCTGTAGATAATGTATACACTTTTGAAACCTCCCTGAGGGTATACGCCAACAACTTTTTAATGGATGATTCGTCGATCATCAATTATGCGGATGATCATGCGCTGGGCATTATTGAAGATGACCCCGAGTTTGGCCAAACAGAAGCCGAAGTTTATTTGAGTGTTGTTCCCAATGCCACCAGCCGGTACCCTTTTATAAATGCAGACAGCATTGTGGCGATGGATTCAGTAATCCTAAGCCTTGCCTATAAAGGTGCATACGGCGACAGCAATTCGGTGCAGCAGTTCAGCGTATTTGAAATAGAAGATCCCGAGTTTAAGGATACTACCGGCTACCTGGTCAGCCATCCAGGCTTTGCCACTACATTGAACCAGTTGGGCAGCACCACGGTAAACTTAAACACCATTGACGACCCCAAAACGATCATTATAAAAAGCGATACCCAGGCGGTAAGCAACCTGCTGCGCATTCCGCTCGACACAGCTCTGGGAAAGCGCTTTGCGGCATACGATACCAATACAGTATATGTATCGTCAAACAGGGACTCCGCTTTTCAGAAGGTTTTTAACGGACTGGTCATAAAAACAGATGCCGGCTCTCCCCAGAAGTCTGCCCTGACTTATTACAGTTTATACAGCGAGAACACAAAACTGACCTGCTATTTCCGGATCAAAAGGGACGGAATAACCGATACAGTATCTGCCGATTTTTCCTTATACATTACCGGACAGTACACCGCCTACAACGCCAATATCATCAAACGCAATCCCACGCACGGATACGCTGCGCTTGACCCGGCCACCGGCATTATGGACGCAGAAAAAGTATACCTGCAATCCTCGCCGGGCTCATATGCCATACTGAATATTCCGGGGCTGGATACGCTGCAAAACAGTGTTGTTCATCGTGCGGAGCTGGAATTTGAGCCGATTCTGCTGCCTGGCAATGAAATATATACCACGCCTGATCTCCTTTTTTTAGATCTTATAGACAGCGCCAACAACAGGTACCTGTCTGTACCCGACGATTTTAATTATTCCTTCAGCAACTACACTTACAATTATCAGACCTTCGGAGGATACTTAAAGAATAACAGGTATTTCTTTAACCTTACCCGCTACGTGCAGAATAAGATCACAAAGCAAAGTAAAAATTATGCATTAAGGTTAGCTGCACCACAAACCACACTTGATTATTACATTTATCCCAAAGAATCGGGTTCCCTCATCACTGCCAGCCGGGTAGCCTTTCGCATTAACTCCCAAATAGCCAGGGGCAGAACCATTGTGGGAGGTGGAAGCAATCCCTCCCAACCCATGAAGCTGCGTATAATTTATTCAAAAATTTAATGACTGCCTTCTTATCTTTGCGCCGCTCTGCAAGGATATTTTTCTATCGTGGGAGCTCATAAAAAAATTTTAAACATCCTTTAAAATGCCTTATTTATTTACTTCCGAAAGTGTATCCGAAGGACATCCAGACAAAGTAGCTGATCAGATATCCGATGCCCTGATCGACCATTTTTTAGCCTTCGATCCCAACAGCAAAGTAGCTTGTGAAACCCTTGTAACAACAGGGCAGGTGGTGCTGGCAGGAGAAGTAAAATCAAAAGCCTATTTAGACGTGCAGGAAATTGCGCGCAGCGTGATCCGGAAAATAGGCTATACCAAGAGCGAATATATGTTTGAGGCGCATTCCTGCGGGGTATTGTCGGCCATACACGAGCAATCGGCCGATATCAACCAGGGTGTGGACAGAAGGAAGAAAGAAGAACAGGGCGCAGGCGATCAGGGTATGATGTTTGGCTATGCTACCAATGAAACAGACGATTATATGCCCCTGGCACTCGACCTTGCCCACAAATTGCTCATTGAACTGGCCAACCTGAGGAAAGAAAACAAACAGATCAAATACCTCCGCCCTGATGCCAAAAGCCAGGTAACACTGGAATACGACGATAATAATAAGCCTGTTCGCATCGACGCCATTGTTATTTCCACCCAGCATGACGATTTTGATACAGAAGCTAAAATGCAGGCGCAGATCAGGAAGGACGTCATTGATATCCTTATTCCCCGTGTAAAAAAGAAATATAAAAAATACGCCCGGCTTTTTAACAGCAATATTAAATACCATATCAATCCTACCGGCAAATTTGTGATCGGCGGACCTCACGGTGATACCGGCCTAACCGGCCGTAAGATCATAGTAGACACGTATGGCGGCAAAGGAGCTCACGGCGGTGGCGCATTCAGTGGCAAAGATCCCTCAAAGGTAGACCGTTCAGCGGCCTATGCCACGCGCCATATTGCCAAAAACCTGGTGGCTGCAGGCGTGGCAGATGAAGTGCTGGTGCAGGTATCATATGCCATAGGCGTAGCACGGCCTACCAGCATTAATGTAAACACTTTCGGTACAGCTAAAGTAGCTTTAACAGACGGTGAAATAGGGAAAACTGTAGGGCAAATATTTGATATGCGCCCCTATTTTATTGAAAAACGCTTAAAGCTCCGTAATCCCATCTATAGTGAAACCGCGGCTTACGGGCATATGGGACGTAAACCGGAAACCGTTACCAAAACTTTCACTTCACCCGATGGCAGAACAAAAAAGGTAAAAGTGGAGCTGTTCACCTGGGAGAAATTAGACAAGGTGAGAGAAGTGAAAAAAGCTTTTGGCCTGTAACACTGCGCTACAGCATGATGACATTCCGTTCGCATGCAGTGAGCAACCCTCATTTTGTGGCGTTTCCTGTTTTTTCGTTCGCCTTATGAACAAATATTGCCGGGTTGCTAAATAACCTGCATATTTTTAAAGAGATATTCAAAATCCGGGAAATAAAAAATTCATGAAAAAAACAGCCCATTCCATCCTTTGGCTTGCCATATCCCTGTTGGGTGCGATTGCCCTTGCCACTATAGCTTTAGAACGCGGTGAAAAGATCAATGCGGTGTGGATAGTGATCGCGGCCGCCTGTGTTTATATGGTTGCTTTCCGGTTTTACCGAAGGTTCATTGAAAAAAAGGTATTATCTGTCGACGACAGGCGGGCAACTCCCGCATACACCAGGCAGGACGGCAAAGACTTCACCCCTACCAATAAAGTGGTTTTATTTGGTCATCATTTTGCCGCTATAGCCGGGGCGGGTCCCCTGGTAGGACCTGTTCTGGCGGCACAGATGGGATATTTACCCGGCACCTTATGGCTGCTCTTCGGAGCTGTATTTGCAGGAGCCGTGCAGGATATGGTCGTATTGTTTGGTTCCACCAGGCGCAATGGCCGATCACTCGGTGAAATGATAAAACTGGAATTGGGGAATACCGTGGGATTCATCACCAAAATCGGGATTATCCTCATCATGATCATCCTTATAGCGGTATTGGGCCTGGTGGTTGTAAAAGCGCTCATGGGTAGCCCATGGGGAACTTTCACGGTGGGAATGACCATACCGATAGCCATTTTTATGGGCATATATACCAGGTATATACGACCCGGAAAGATCAGCGAAATGTCGATCATTGGTTTTATTCTATTGATGCTGGCGCTGATGGGTGGCCAATATGTGGCCGATAGCCCTTACTGGTCTGAAATATTTAATCTGAAAGGCACCACCATTGCCATCCTCATGATGGTATACGGCTTTTTCGCGTCGGTTTTACCGGTATGGCTGCTATTGGCCCCAAGAGACTATTTAAGCACATTCCTCAAAGTAGGCATCATTTTCATGCTTGCCCTTTGCATTCTTATCGTCAGACCAGAGTTAATGATGCCTTCCGTAACTCATTTCGTAGATGGATCAGGACCGGTATTTTCAGGGAAACTGTTTCCCTTTTTATTTATTACCATAGCCTGCGGCGCCATATCGGGATTCCATGCCTTGGTTTCTTCGGGAACCACACCAAAAATGATCCAGAAAGAATCTCATATTGGAACGATCGGGTATGGATCCATGTTAACAGAATCTTTCGTAGCCATAATGGCTATGATCGCTGCCAGTGTAATAGATCCGGGGTTGTATTTTGCAGTAAACAGTCCTTCATCGGTAATAGGAGTAGATTTAAACGAGGTAAGCCAGGCCATAGCCCGGATGGGGTATTCCATTTCTCCCGAAGCCATTTCCCAAACGGCAAGCGATATAGGTGAAACAAGCATTGTTTCAAGAACCGGTGGGGCTCCAACCCTTGCTATCGGCATGGTTCATATTTTTCATCAGATACTGGGAGGCAGGGAAGCTATGGCTTTCTGGTATCACTTTGCCATTCTGTTCGAAGCCTTGTTCATTCTTACCACCGTTGATGCGGGCACACGCATTCTTCGTTTTATGCTGCAGGAGATGT
>CAZREP010000271.1:0-4562 GCA_964599035.1 uncultured Terrimonas sp.
AAAGCGACCAGATAGAGATACCCAAAGGCAATGTTATAGAGGGCAGGAAAAAGAAAGATGAGGAAGAAATCGTATTTAAAAAAGACGTAAAGAAAAAGCAGGCTGAAAAAGAAACACAGGTAACTCCGGAAGCCCCGGTAATTCCGGAAACCGAAACACCACCTGCCCAGCCACAGACATCCGAACCCGCTCAGCCGGAGGTCATTAAAATAGAAGCTCCTGAAATAGAGGGACCGAAGGTCTTAGATAAAATTGACCTCAGTGCCATAGACTCTTCCACACGACCCAAAAAAGCTGCAAAAAAGAAAACAGGCGAAAAAGCCGGGGAGGAAAAAGCCGGCGAAAAGAAAAAAGGAAAATCCAGGGAACAGGATATCATACCGGATACTACTGTTGAAGCTGAACCGGAAGTTGCTCCGGCTCAAATAAGCCCGGCAGATGAACCCAAAGAAGAAGAGAACCCTGTAATAGAAAATATCCGGGCCGAAAAATTAGAAGGCCCCAGGATCGTGGGCAGGATCACGCTGCCTTCCGACAGCGAAGCAAAGCCCACCTCGAAGCCACAGGAGGAAAAAAGAAAGCGGAAACGCATCCCCATAGAAAAACGAGACCAGGCTCAACCCCACGATGGCGATCAAAGCCGTCAAAGAAGGGAAGGTACCCGCCCACCCATACAAAAGCAGGGTGACAGAAAAGACAACAGGCAGGGTGGCGCCAATGCCGGCCGGTTCGGTCACGGTCATGGCAGGGGCGGAGATAAACGCAGGGACAGTAAAGAAGTAAAAGAAATCGACGCTAAAGAAATACAGGATAAGATCCGGGAAACGCAGGCCAAACTGGCCGGCTCCTCAAGAGGAGGCAAAAGCGCTAAATCCAAGCTGAGAAGGGCAAGAAGGGAAGAAGCGGAACATATGGCAGGAGATGCACAGGAAGACAACAAGCTGCAGGTAACTGAATTTGTAACGGTAAGCGAGCTCGCCAACCTCATGGATGTAAGCTTTGCCGATGTTATTGGCAAGTGCATGGGGCTGGGCATAATGGTATCCATCAACCAACGCCTGGATGCGGAAGTGATAGAGCTGGTGGCCGGTGAGTTCGGCTTTGAAGTAGAATTCATTGGTGTGGACGCTGCGGATGAGGATGAAGAAGAAGAAATAGAAGACCAGCCTGAAGATCTTGAAACACGCGCTCCCGTAATTACCATAATGGGTCACGTAGACCATGGTAAAACCTCCCTGTTGGATTATATACGCAATGCGAAAGTAGTTGCAGGAGAAGCCGGAGGCATTACACAACATATGGGAGCCTACCAGGTAACCATTGCTTCCGGGAAAAAGCTTACTTTTTTGGATACACCCGGGCATGAAGCATTTACAGCCATGCGCGCGCGCGGTGCCAAAGCAGCCGATGTTGCCATCATTGTAATTGCCGCCGATGATGCGGTGATGCCCCAAACACGGGAAGCCATCAGCCATGCGCAGGCGGCAGGCCTGCCTATGATCTTCGCTATTAATAAAATAGATAAGGAAGGCGCGAACCCCGAAAAAATAAAAGAGCAGTTATCCGGCATGAATATCCTGGTAGAAGACTGGGGCGGTAAATACCAGAGCCAGGAGATATCTGCCAAAACGGGGCTTAATGTGGATATTTTACTGGAAAAAATATTGCTGGAAGCCGAGCTGCTTGAGCTGAAAGCCAACCCCAACCGGGAGGCGGCAGGAAGCATCATCGAAGCTTCATTAGACAAAGGCCGTGGCTTTGTGGCTACCATATTGGTACAAACAGGTACTCTGCACCAGGGGGATATAGTAGTGAGCGGCCAGTTCTACGGACGTATAAAAGCCATGTTCAATGAACGCAACCAGCGCCTCGAAGAAGCCGGACCTTCAAGCCCGGTGCAGATATTAGGGCTGAACGGCGCTCCCCAGGCAGGTGAAAAGTTTAAGGTATATCATGACGAAAGCGAGGCCAAGGATACCGCCAACCGCAGGGCCCAGATCCTCAGGGAACAGGGTATACGGGCCAAGAAACACATTACACTGGATGAGATCGGCAGACGCCTGGCACTCGGCAACTTTAAACAGCTTAATCTTATTATTAAAGGGGATGTGGATGGATCTGTAGAGGCATTGAGCGATTCGCTGCAGAAATTATCTACCGAAGAAATTGCAGTGGCGGTAGTGCATAAAGCTGTGGGAGCCATTACCGAAAGTGATGTGCTGTTAGCCGCCGCATCAGATGCCATTATCGTAGGCTTTAACGTGCGCCCCTCCAGCCAGGCTTCCAAACTGGCTGAAAAAGAAGGTGTGCAAATAAAAGCTTACTCCATCATTTATAATGCCATTGAAGAGCTCAAGAGCGCAATGGAAGGCATGATGGAACCCTCCATCACAGAAAAGATCACGGGCAATGTGGAAGTGCGCGAAGTATACAAGTTTGATAAAGCCACTGTGGCGGGCTGTCAGGTATTAGACGGCAAAATAAGCCGCAACTCTAAAGTAAGGCTGATACGGGATGGAATTGTGATATACCCCACAGGTGAGGGACAAAGTGCGGAGCTTGGATCACTGAAGCGGTATAAAGACGACGTAAAGGAAGTATCGAGCGGCATGGAATGCGGACTTACCATTAAAAATTACAACGACCTGAAAGTAGGCGATGTGGTGGAAGCATTTGAAATCGAAGAAGTGAAGAGGAGCTTATAAACCTTTGTTAAATAAGGTGTGAGGTATTGCATTGGCAACAGAACGCCTTTTATTTTTGAAAGCTATTGAAGGGGCAGTTTATGAAACCATTATTCTTTATTATCACTTTTTTCGCCATAGGTAATTCAGTGATGGCCCAGGGTGGCCAGGCAAAAAAAGTGCTGGCAGATAAGATCATCGCCGTAATTGGTGATAAGATCGTGCTTAAGTCGGATATCACCAATTATATAGAAGACGAAAAAAGACAAGGACACGAAATGCCTCCTGACGCGGGCTGTATGCTATTACAGCAAATGATGATAAGAAAAGCGCTGATGCTGCAGGCCCAAAAAGACTCCCTGCCGATAGGCGACGAAGAAGTGGAGGCAGAACTGGATCAACGCATCAGGTATTATATTGGCGCGTATGGAGGCAAGGAGGCATTAGAGCAGATCGCAGGAAAAAGCATTTATCAGATCAAAGAAGACAACCGTATTGCCATCAGGGAGCAGAAGCTGTCTGAAGCTATGCAAAGATCCATCATCGAAAATGTAAGGATCACTCCCACTGAAGTGCGGGACTATTTTGAAAAGATACCTAAAGACAGCCTCCGGTTTTATGAAACAGAGCTGGAGATCAAGCAGGTTGTAGCTTATGCCAAGGCAAGCCGTGAGTTTGAAAAGTATGCCCAGGATGAGCTGGCCGAATATAAAAGGCAGATAGAAAGCGGGGCTACCTCTTTCGAAAGGTTGGCCAAAATGCATAGTGATGATCCGGGTACCCGGGATGCTGGAGGGCGCTTTGAATTTAACCGGAACGATAAAAGCGTAGATGGCACATTTTCCTCAACAGCATTTGCACTAAAAGAAGGCCGGATATCGCGGGTGGTAAAATCAAAATTCGGATATCATATCATACAACTGGTGAGCAGAACAGGTGATGATGTGGTAGTACGCCATATTCTTAAGATTCCACAGGTTACCGATACCGAAGTAAACGAAGCCATTGCAAAGCTGGACACCATCAGGGCAAAGCTGGTAGCCAATACCCTTACGTTCGGGGAGGCAGTAGACAAATACAGCGAAGATGAAAACAGCAAGTTTACCGCCGGTTCCCTTACTAATATGCAGGGCTCTCCTTACCTTACTATCCAGGACCTGGATAAAAGTCTTTTGCCGGTGTATAATGAGCTAAAAGTAGGTGAGTATTCCAAGCCCGTATCTTTTACCGATGAGCGGGGCAGAAAGGGCGCCAGGATCATTTATATACAAAGCAAAACAGAACCCCATCGTGAGAACCTTAAGGATGACTATAATAAAATTGCCCAGCGCGTAATGGAAGAAAAAAAGGGCGAGATACTGAATCACTGGTTTCAAACCAAGATGCCTACTTACTATATCTCCGTGGATGAAGAGTACCGCACGTGCAGCGAAATAAGCAAATGGCTCTCGCTGCCAACAGCTGGCAATACAAAAAACTGATAAGAAGATTACGCAGATAAGAGCGGGAGTGCTTCCAATATAGCTTTGCCACCCACATATTTTCCCGACTTGTCCACCCTCAAAATAATTAAAGTATAAATTATTGAAGACAAGCAACTTAATTGTTCTTTTTTCACAATTTGCTTACCTAATAAAAGAATCACTCCGCAACCCCTCTATTTCTATAATTGATTGCTCAAAAGAGTCGTCCCGGAAGGGCAATACCATGCTGCCATAGTACATTTACCAGGCGCAACCTTCAAATTTGTAAGCATGCGAAGCCGGCTAAGCTATCAGAGTCCTGTTGTTGAGTGTACAGTAGTGCAAAAGCTTAATCAGGGCTCCCGAACCTTCGCATATGCGTCAAGCTAATTTTTGTTAAAAAATAAGTCTGTCA
>CAZREP010000272.1:0-4468 GCA_964599035.1 uncultured Terrimonas sp.
TATCATTAAAGGAGATGAATTTTCAACAATACGTGTCAGGGTAAATCTTGATCTGAAGGTAACCGACTGGCTGAGTATTGGAACCAACACCCAGTTTGCAAGCCGCGACCAAAGCATAGTTCCAGCCAATTTGAACCAATTGGGGCAGCAAAGCCCTTATGGTTCTATGTGGAATGAAGACGGTACTGTGCGGAGAAACCCTAATGATTATATTAATAATAACCCGTTGGAAAATTATTATGGACAGGACAGGTTGTATAAAACTAATACGCTTTTTTCGACTCTTTTTGCTACGGTAAAGTTTCCTTTGGGCATTCAGTATAAAATATCCTTCCAGCCTCGCTTGGAATTTTCAAGGGATTATAATTTCTGGTCATCTAATACTACAACCGGAAGTGGTTCCCATGTCGGTGGTTTTGGTACAAGGAATGAATCTTCCTCTTATGGATGGCTACTGGATCATTTACTTACCTGGAATAAAAGGATCGGGATACACCATTTTGATCTCACGCTTTTAGCTAATGCCGAAGTATCTAAGGGCTGGTCTTCCTACCAGGAGAATTCAAATTTCTCCCCTAATGAGAACCTGATCTATAATGCCTTACAATTTGGCAGTAGACCCGGGGTCACAAATAACGATAGTTGGGCGTCAGGGGATGCGCTCATGGCACGGCTTAATTATACCTTATTAGATAAATACCTGCTTACCGCATCTGTTAGAAGAGATGGTTATTCTGCTTTCGGGCAAAAGAATCCCCGGGCCACATTTCCAGCCTTTGCCTTTGCCTGGAAAATATCCGATGAATCATTTTACAAAATTTCCTGGATGAACCAGTTGAAATTGAGACTATCATGGGGAGAAAATGGTAACAGAGAAATTGGCGCTTATACAGCGCTTGCCAGGTTAGGATCGGTGTTAGGATACGATGGTTCCAATGTTCAAACAGGGGTATATAATACAACACTGGCTAATCCGGGGCTGAGATGGGAAAGGACACGCTCAACAAATCTGGGGTTAGATATGGGGTTGTTTCAAAACAGGGTTAATATGACTGTTGATCTGTATGATGCTACTACCATAGACCTGCTCATGAATCGTAAGCTGCCGACGATAACTGGGTTTAACAGCATTACCACCAACTTGGGCGAATTAGGCAACCGGGGGTTGGACGTTTCAATAAATACGGTGAACATAACGAACAGGCATTTTGAGTGGAGATCAGGCTTTATATTCTCCATGAACAGGAATAAAATTAAAAGACTCTGGGGAGATATGGGTGATTATACCTTATTGGGGGAATCCCATTCAGGGGAATTACCGGATTTTAGCAACAAATGGTTTCCCGGCCGGGCCAAAGACATAGTGTGGGATTATGATGTAATTGGGGTTTGGCAATTAGGTGAAGAGTCGGATGCGGCTGTTTACAGGTTAGTCCCGGGTAACTATAAAGCGGTTGATGTAAATAAAGACGGCAAATATTTGCAATTGGATGATAAGAAATTCATAGGGTACACAGCTCCCAGGTATCGTCTTGGATGGAGAAATGAATTTACGCTGTTCAAGAATTTGCATGCGTCTGTGTTCATCCGGGCAGACCTGGGGCATATTCGTACTAATACGGTTCTTAGCCAAAAAAATTACTCATCAGTTGGTAGATTGAATACCTGGTCACTTCCTTATTGGTCCGTTGAAAATCCCATAAATACTTTTCAGAGATATGCCTATCCCGACAATTTGTCAAATTACGAAGGAGAAATAATGATATACAAGCCTACCGGCTTTGTAAGAGTACAGGATGTAACGTTATCTTATAACTTCCCAACCAATATAACGCAATTGGTGAAGCTCGGTAGCCTGAGAGTATTCGGTTCGATACGGAATTTTTTAACATTCACCGATTGGCCGGGATTTGATCCGGAGTCTGATATGACCCCTATGCCCAAAGTGTTTACCCTTGGTCTGAATCTGACCTTATAATTTAATTGCAGGTTAAAAAACAACTCATGAAACAGGTAATAAAAATAATATTCATAGTTTTTGTATTTCCCTCCTTTTTTTATGCATGCAATAAAGATTTTTTGAAGCCCAAACCCCTTTCTTTTTTTGCTCCCGAAAACGTGTATGTAAATAAAGCCGGCTTTGAAGCGGGCCTCGTAACAGTTCGACGAGATTTAAAGAATGAATTCTATGGTGTGTTTAGTGTTTTGGCAGCTGATATGGCTTGTGTAGATGAGAGTACAGGTAGCGTGGGTAATCTAGGAGCATCGTGGAGTTTGATAACTCCCTCCTCTGGAGGTTATTTTCCTATTATTAACCTAATGGGAAATAGTTACAGCTATATTAAAAATACAAATGTTATCATCTCCAGGATAGACAATATACAATGGGATAAAGAAGAGGAGAAAAATGCCGTTCTTGCCCAGGCGTATTTTTACCGTTCTTATTGGTATTACCGGCTGGTACATACTTATGGAGACATACCGTTTATTGATGCTGAACTGTCGGATGCCAAAATAGACTTCTTTTCACATTCGAGATGGGCTATTCTCAAAAAGATCCAGTCTGACCTGGAATTTGCAGCAAAATGGCTTCCCGAAGCAGGACCCAAAGACCAGCCTTCAAAATATGCCGCATTGCATTTGTTGGCAAAAGTGTATATGGTTAACCTGGAATTTGACAAAGCGATAGAAGCGGCAACCGCTGTTATTAACGGGCCATATTCCTTAATGAAACAAAGATTCGGTAGTTGGGCTACTGATCCGGATCATGACCTGATGTGGGATCTGCATCGTCCCGAAAATAAAGCGCTGCCACAAAATACGGAAGCTATATTTATTGTGATTGACCGGGCTGAAGCTCCTTCCGGTGCTAAAGGGGTAGCTTCTAATATGCATTATAATTTTCAGCCAGCCTGGGTTGTTGGTTCTCTCGTAAAAGACAGCCGGGGCTTACCTGGCACGATAGATAGATTTCCGGATGGCTCTTTTACACCTCAATATATTGCTTTGGGATTTGGTGATCCCAATATTGTGCCGGTACCCTGGTTTAATTACGATCTCTGGCTGGATGGGGCTTATACATGGAAGAATACGCCAGACTTAAGGAGATCAGATGGTAACTGGATTGACAATCATGAATTGTTATACAATAATCCGGCTTCAGTAGATTTTGGCAAGCCCCTTGATCCCAACAATTTTGCAAAACCAGCCGATTCCATATTAACCATGTTTCCTTTTCCGCGTTATAAAACCTGGTTTCCACATGAAGACGGGTTTACGGGGCAACTAAACGGAGGTCACGGGGACAATTACGTTTATCGTCTGGCAGAAACTTACCTGATCAGGGCAGAAGCCTACTTTTGGAAAGGGCAGCCCGGGCTTGCAGCGCAGGATATAAATGAGGTAAGGGAACGCGCTCACGCTTTGCCAATCGTTGCAGGTGATGTAACGCTTGATTATATTTTTGACGAACGCGCCCGGGAATTGTATGTAGAAGAAATGCGTCATACCGAACTGGTAAGGGCTTCTTATATTATGGCCAGGCTTAATAAAGAAGGGTATAGTACGGCAACGTTTACTACCCATAATTGGTTTTACGATAGGGTAATGTCCCGGAATAAAAATTACCAGGTAGGACAGATCGGCTCTTTCAAATATGATATTAAACCCTTTAACGTCCTCTGGCCGATAGACATCAGTATAATTACAGCAAATACCCGGGGAATTATCAACCAGAATGAAGGTTATGAAGGGGCTCAGAATAATGTTGCTCCGTTGGAAAACATCCCCTGAACAGGATAAAACCAGGGTTTCCAACCTTCAAAAGGTTGGAAACCCTTCATGACAATTTGAGGAAATGAAAACAAATGATTTTTCTTCTATAATAATTTCGTTGTCTTTTTTCATATCCCTTACCGTTTTTTCTTATAGTCAAAGTGTATTAACGCATGGCGAAAAAACAGGCTATTCTTATAAAGACAATCCGAACTATTCAATATGGAAGATGAAATTTTGAAAACATTAGGCAAACTTATTTTGGATAAATAGTATAATTCAGTACAAAATATATACATCATGAAAGTAGATGAATTATTTATAAGGATAATACTCTTATGTTTTTTTATTTCTTCTTCTAATTTTTCTTTCACTCAGAGTTTACGTCCCCGTCTACTATCCTATATAGATCATAAAGGTCATACCATTCCTGTACAAACCCTGTTTGAATGGCAGATTAAACGGGAGCAGATCCTGGATAGTATGCAGGCACTTTTTGGGAAGCTGCCGGGTGATCCAAACCTGCCCCCATTTAATACCTCAATTCCTGACCTGCCAGCTTTTAACACGGTTATTATAGATAGCATTAACACGAATTTTTATACCCGGTATAATATACGGCTTACTGTTGCAAAAGGCGAAGATGTTACGGCTTATCTGTACATACCTTTAAAAAAGGAGAAAGGAACAAAGT
>CAZREP010000273.1:0-4449 GCA_964599035.1 uncultured Terrimonas sp.
TTTTAAACCGCTGCAAAAGTAAATATTCGCCATTCAATTATCAATTATCCATTAGTTTTGCAGCCCGGCCCGGGAAACATACCGCTGAACAAACCCCGGGCGTTTTCAAAATCACCATTGGCACTGCAGGTACATTATAACATAGCGCAGCTTCCTTTTTTTAATAATGCCGTGATCACCATTGGCACTTTTGACGGCGTACACAAGGGGCATAAGCATATTCTTAACCAGCTAAAAGCCGAAGCGCGGCAAATATCAGGAGAAACCGTTATTATCACTTTTCACCCGCATCCCCGCAAGATCGTGGGACACTCGCATACCGTGCAGCTTTTGAACACGCTGGAAGAAAAAAAAGAGCTGCTGGCAAAAGAGGGGATTGATCATCTTGTGGTGATCCCTTTTGATGAAGCATTTGCAGCGCAAAGCGCTGAAGCATATATCAGGGGTTTTTTAGTGAAAAGGATTCATCCCCATACCATCATTATCGGTTATGATCACCGTTTTGGTAAAAGCCGGGAAGGGGATTACCGGATGTTGGAAAAGTTCGGTGGAGAGTTGGGATTTACTGTTAAGGAGATATCAGAAAAAGTACTGGATGAGGTAGCAGTAAGCTCAACCCGTATCCGGAATGCGTTGCGGGAAGGAGCTGTTGAGCAGGCCAATGCCCTGCTCGGCTACGATTATTTTTTTGAAGGCAGGGTGGTGGAAGGAAATAAATTAGGTCGCACTATCGGCTACCCCACAGCCAACATCGAAACAGGGAATCCCGAAAAGCTCATACCCGGTAACGGGGTATACGCCGTGGCGGTAATAGCCGGCGACCAATACCTGAAAGGGATGATGAATATTGGCTTTCGCCCTACGGTGGATGGCAGCAAAGTGGTGATTGAAGTAAACATTTTTGATTTTGACCAGGATATTTACAACACCGTAATACGGGTATACGTAAAGCACTTCTTAAGGAAGGAACAAAAATTCAGCGGGCTCGACGCACTGAAAGCCCAACTGGCACAGGACAGGGAAACGGCACTACAACAATTCCGACAGCAGGATGGTATATAACTATACAACGAACAGGGCTTTATGCATATTGAGAATTAAAATTTATCAGGACTTTGATCTTTAAGGTCTGCAAACCAATGTAACATCAACATTCCAAAGGTCGGTAGCCAATAAATTACCAACGTCTGGAATAATGGTTAATTATTTTACAGACTGTTCTTTCGTCATTTGCTTTTTTGAGCGTTCTTTTCCTCTTCAATCAAATCGTCATCCCATTTTTCTTTTGGCAATTCGGAATACAATTCAATTAGATTGTTTTCAGGGTCTCTGAAATGAGCCACTCTAATGCACAAGCCGCCATATCTCTTTTTTTCTGTTATTTTTTTGCGGAAAAAAGTAGCGCAAAAAGCCGCCCGAAATCGATTACGGCCGATTTCGGGAACGCCTCGATTAAGCTTTTACACTACTGTAAACTCAGCAACAGGGCTCTGATAGCTTAGTCAGCTTAAAATGCTTACAAATCCGAAGACTACGCCTAGTAAATGTACTATGGGAGCATGGTATTGTCCTTCCTGACTGCTTTTTTAAACAATCAATATGGAAAGAGAGAAGTTGTGGAGTGATCTATCCTGTATAGCAGTAGGGCTTTGCAACACAACGAAGATAAGCGGCAGATAAGCTGCGTAGCAGCCATCATATTTGTAGAAAAAAATAGAGAAGGGTGCACAAGTCGGACAAGAAAGGAAAAGTTTCAAATATTCCTGTTATGCCGCATTTCCCGTAATATATTTTACCAGCGACCTTTTGGCAACCGGCAGCAGGGTTTCTTCCAGCGGAAAGTTCAGATCAGTTTCAATACAATATACTGCGGGATTAGGAAGATCCTTTTTATTGCGGATCAGCTCCGTTTTGATATGCTCATACGTATTTACGATCGTTCTTCTCCACTGTGCGACAAAAGAGGTTTTGATACTGCGGTATTTCTCATCGTGCTTTTCAAAAATGCTCAGCCTGTACTGGTACACATTGGTTTGGTGCTGCGAACCGTTGCACAGGAAAAAATACCCTTCATTATTTTCCAGCGGTATAATGCCCACCGGGTTAATATTTAATTTCTCCTCCACAAATTCGTATATCTCGGCACCGCTCCTGATCGTGGAGCTCATCCGGCTCACGGCATATGCAATAATATCTTCGAGCTCTTTCATCATCTCATCGTCTTCCACGATCTTTTCATACAGCAATTGCAGCCTGCTCATATTCACCCCCGTAAAACGCTTGGGAAACTGCTCCTGCAGGAGCTTTTTATTATGCTTAAAATGCAGGATATTGTTGTGATGAAAAATAATATCTGACAATTGCGGATAAAGCCTGTTTTTTGTGAACTCCTTATGGATCTCCTGAAGGTAGGCAAGGAGCGTGTACTTTTTTAACTCAAAATCAATGTAGCCTTCCGCGAACCAGGTTTGGGATAAAGTCTTCATAACTGTATGGGTTAGTTGACCGAATATAAGAAAAAAGTAAGAAAAATCCAACCTGCCGTACAGAAGACAATAGCTACGGTGCTGATTGTTCAACACACGATCCTTATTTCGCTAATGGTGATATCCTTTGCCCTATGGTAACGATTTTACGACTGCGGATAGTATAAAAAGAGAGTAAAAAGGCTGGCGGCTGTAATAGGGGAAAAGTGAGTGGTGAATGGTGAATGGCCATGCCTCACGCCTGATAGCTAAAAAGCACCAGTATCCAAATCACAAAAACCAAATAAATTCCAAAATCAAATTCAGCAAAAAGCAGGACGAAATCCAAATGCAAGATGAAATAACGATGTAATGTATTCTTCTTTGCGATCGCTGCTCCTTTGCGCCCTCCGCGTGAAACAACCCGGAAATAAGCACCAGGAACGAAACAAAATACCAAATCAGAAATTAACAAATCAGAAATCACAAATAGCTATAAAGTTTCATCCTGAAACCTGAGACCTCACCCTTTAAAAGCTCCTGTTTACATCAAAGCTTTCCATTTCGCGGGCTACGGCTGTAAGGAAGGTAGCGCCAAGGGATCCGTCTACTATACGATGATCGTAAGAAAGCGACAGGAACATCATATGCCGGATGGCAATGCTATCGCCCTGACTGGTTTCTATTACAACCGGACGTTTTTTGATGGCGCCTATAGCCAGTATGGCCACCTGTGGCTGATTGATGATCGGGGTGCCCATTAAGCTGCCAAAAGTACCCACATTGGTTACCGTAAAAGTGCCGTTTTGGGTATCATCGGGACGAAGCCGGTTATTCCTGGCCGCCTCTGCCAAACGGTTCACTTTTTTAGCAAGCCCCGTAAGGTTCAGCATATCCGCTTCCTGTATAACGGGTACAATAAGGTTACCGTTGGGCAAAGCAGTTGCCATGCTGATGTTGATGTCCTTACGCACAATGATCTTATCACCGTCAACACTGGCGTTAAGCCATGGAAATTTTTTAATGCATTTAATAATAGCCTCAATAAACAAGGGAGTAAAGGTCAGCTTTTCCCCTTCCTGTTTTTCAAAAGCAGCTTTTACCTTTTCCCTCCACAATACCATATTGGTTACATCGCATTCCGTAAAGCTGGTTACATGCGCGCTGGTATGTTTGCTGTCTACCATATGCTTCGCGATAAGCTTACGCATACGGTCCATCTCAATAACTTCTACATTTCCACTATATACCGGCGTTTCCTGAACTTCTTCCACTTTCTCTGGCAATGTAACAGTATCTGGTGTAGGTTCAACAGCAGCTTCTGATACAACAGTATCGGGCTTATGCTGCCGAACAGTAGTTGCAGGTCCACGTTCTTTCTTAGCCTCCACCCATTGAAGGATATCTTTTTTAGTAACCCGCCCCTCATTTCCGGTACCGGGTATTTTTTCCAGATCTGCCAGGCTTATGCCTTCATTGGCAGCGATGTTCAGCACAAGGGGGGAATAGAACCTTGCCCCCCCGGTTTTAGGGGTTACCGTATGAGAAGATGGCAGGTAAGGCACTTCCGCAGGCGCGGCTTCTTCAGCGGCTTTTGCGGTATTGGAAGTCATCCCGGCGGGAGCTGCCTCATATCCCTCCACACCGTTTTCCGACCTTATTTTGGCGATAACGGTCCCCACAGGCACCACGTCATTCTCATTGTACAACAGCTCTTCCACTATCCCTTCTACAGTAGAAGGGACTTCACTGTCTACCTTATCGGTAGCAATTTCCAACATGGTTTCATCCATTTTTACACGATCACCGGGCTTTTTATTCCAGTGCAAAATGGTAGCTTCCATGATACTTTCGCCCAGTTTGGGCATTACCAGGTCAACTATCGCCATATCAGCATTTTAGGGTTATCGTTAAGGATCAAAGGTAAGTATTGCACAGCAATACTTACCTTTGATCCTTAACGATAACCCTAAAATGCTGATAT
>CAZREP010000274.1:0-4402 GCA_964599035.1 uncultured Terrimonas sp.
CATGGTGGGGTTTGGCGCAGTAGGGCAGCGTATAGCGGCAATACTCAAAGCGTTCCCATGCAATATCATATATTATGACCCTTATCTTGAAAACTCGTTTGCGGCTTACGCTCAGGTTGCGCTGGAAGAGGTATTTGAAAAAAGCGATATTGTGTCTATACACCTGCCGGTAAACAGTGCCACCACAGGAATGATCGATAAAAATTTATTGACCCGTATGAAGCGTGATGCCATCTTTGTAAATACGGCGCGGGCAGTAGTAGTAAACAGGAATGACCTGCTTGATGTGATTGAGGCGAATGCCATCCGGGGCGCCATACTGGATGTTTTTGATCATGAGCCTCCCGATGAAACCGATTATCGTCTCATTGATCATCCTCATGTGCTGGCAACGCCTCACACTGCCGGGGCTACGCACGAAGTGGAAGATCATCACGTGGAGATACTTAATGAAAAATTACTACAATGGAAAAAAGAGCAACGTTTTGATGCGCTACATTTTACTAATCACAGGTAAGAGCAATTCAATATTGGTATAAAATGGCAAACAAAAATGCATATATAGTTGTTGATTTTGGAACCGGTAACTTGCGCGCTGCAGTGGTATCCGTTGCAGGAGAATTATTAGGCGCCTGCAGGGAAGATATTATTTACCACAGGGATGAACATTACCCCGACTCTATTTATTTTAAGCCGGAGGAAACATGGCAACGCATTATTGCTTTATGTAAGGGAGCGCTGCAACAGGCCGGGGATATAAGCATCGGGGCAATAACGGCAACCAGCCAGCGGGAAGGCATTGTGGTGCTGAATGATAAGGGTGAACCTGTTATCGGGATGCCCAATATAGATCACCGCGGAAGGCAGTGGGAAAATGTGATAAAGGACAAGGATGATATGTATCAAAAAACCGGCCGTTATCCCACATCCCTGTTTTCCGCTATGAAAATAGTGGGGCTTCAGAAAGTGTATGGTGATATGGTGGTAAGTCATATCCTTAGCATCAGTGACTGGGTGGAATATATGTTTTGCGGGGTGCTTCATTACGAGCACTCGCAGGCCTCCGAAACTTTATTGTACGATGTGGCCGGCAAGCGGTGGTCGGAGCAATTGCTTGAGGTATTTGGATTAAATAAAAACATACTGCCGTCTTTGACTGAAGCCGGAACGGTATTGGGTGCTGTAAAAAAAGATATAGCCGGCGGGCTTTCTATTTCGCCTGCGGCTAAAGTGGTGGTTGGCGGCGCCGACACGCAACTGGCTGCACTAAGCACAAATGCGGGGAAAGATGATGTGGTGATCGTGTCGGGAACAACAACGCCCATAATAAAGTTAGTAGATCAGTATATTACCGATGAGGGACAAAGAACCTGGACAGGAAGGCATGTGATGGATGGCTATTTTATGCTGGAAGCCAATGCCGGCGTTACGGGGCTGAACTACCAGCGGCTGAAAAAAATATTTTATCCCAACGAAGGCTATGAAGTCATTGAGCAGGAACTTGGCGCCGCTGAAGGTGTTCAATGTATGGCAGCATTGGGTTCGTTGTTGGCCGATGAAAAAGAGCCGTTGGTAAAAGGGGGCTTTATTTTTAATGTGCCGGTAAACCACGAGCTGTCCCGTGTTCATTTTGTATGGGCCACCCTGTGGGATATCGCCTGCAGCATTTTTGAAAATTACAAAAGTCTGTGTTCGGTAACCCCTGACAGGAAAGATGCCATCTGGGTTTGCGGGGGTGGAATGGAAAGTAAGCAGCTGAGACAGTTCATCGCGATCTTAACGGGGAAAAATATACTGATAAAAGACAATTTCCGTCATGCGTCGGTAGTGGGCGGCGCTATATTATGTAACCGGGCTACAGGTAATTCCGGAGAAATAAATAGTAATATTGAAACCGTTGCCCCGTCTGGTAATGCAGAAGACTACGTGTCGCTGCATACACAATGGAAGCAAAACCGCTCATCCCTGAAACAAATATTTCCGTGAGTGAGAAAGCGTATTTTATTGGTGTAGACTTAGGTTCCCAGGGAATGCGGGTAACCGTGCTGGATAATAGTGGTAACATTATTGCTTCCGCAGATGAAGCTATGACGCTTACCGCTTCGTCGAGGCAGGAGCAGAATACCGGTCTCTGGTGGCAGCTTTGTGTGCAGTGTATGAGGAACGTGATGCAAAAGCTGGAAGCTCCTGAAAAAAAATATATCATTGCTGTTGCAGTTTCTTCCACTTCGGGAACCGTGATCCCGTTGGGTAAAAATGACCAGCCGGTTCACAACGCCATCATGTATAGCGACAGCCGTTCTGCAGTGCAGGCCGAACATTGCGCGAGAGTAGCGCGTGCAAAAGTGCAGCGTGGCTTTACCGGCTTTAACAGTTCCTGTGGTTTGCCCAAAATATTGTGGTATGCAGCGCATTTTCCCGGTAAGGCAGCCGAAATAAAGCGGTGGATACACGCTGCGGATTATATCACTGGCAAATTGTCGGGTGTTTTCGGCACCACGGATTATACTAATGCCCTGAAAACCGGTTTTGATCTTTCAAACCTTTGCTGGCCGGAATATATCACCAACGAATTGGGAATAAAAAAAGAATGGCTGCAACAAGTGGTTCCCTCTGGGACCGTTATTGGCAAAGTAAATAAAGCGGCGGCAGTGGAAACCGGTTTGCCTGAGCACATTTTGGTTACGGCCGGTATAACAGACGGCTGCGCCTCGCAGGTAGCATCCGGCGCTATGCAACCCGGGGAGTGGAATACCACTATAGGTACTACGCTCGTAATAAAAGGCGTAACCAAAGAGCCAATAGTTGACCCTGAAGGTCGCATATACAATCACCGCCACCCTGAAGGCTACTGGATGCCGGGCGGGGCGGGGAATATCGGTGCCGACTGGGTTGCAAAAGAGTTTTCCGGCCAGCTTTCCGATCTGAATGAAGCGGCTGAACATCTGATACCAACAGGTGAGATAGCTTACCCGTTAATGCAGGAGGGAGAGCGTTTTCCCTTTAAGGCGTCGCAGGCCAGGGGCTTCCAGCCTGCCAATCTCTCTCCGTCCTCATTATTTACCGCCAAAATGGAAGGTGTTGCCTACGTAGAGCGTTATGCTTATGAATTGATCAGCCGGTTGTCGGGCGAAAAAATAACACAGGTATTTACAGCAGGAGGTGCGAGTAACAGCGATGTGTGGCTGCGGATAAGAAGCGCCGTATTGAATATACCTGTTCATAAAATGAAATACGTGAGCGGTGCCGTGGGCGCTGCTATTGTTGCAGCTTCCCAAACCTGGTTCAATTCCCTTTCTACGGCCGCAAAAGTGCTTGTACAAACGGAGAAGCTCATCATGCCGGAAAAAGAGCTGTGTGAAAAATATGAACCATTATATCATACTTTTATGGATGAGCTGAGATCGAGAGAATATATTAAGTAGTGAGTGATAGTGTTATGTCAAAACATGAAACGACAGACGATAAATGTGAGTATCTCACTTCTCACAAAGAAATCCGAAAAATTATGCTTAAGGTGATTTTATTGCGACACGGTGAAACGGCGCATAACGCTGACGGCAACCGGTATTGCGGCAGAACAGATATAGGGCTTACGGAAAGAGGCCTTGCCCAGGCTGCAACAGTATATGAAGCATTAAAAAACATACCCATCGATGCCGTATATGCCTCTCCGTTAGTGCGGGCCCGTAAAACGGCAGAGATCGCTTCCGGCAACCGCCCCGTGACAACTGATGAACGTATCATAGAAGCTGATTTTGGGCTTTGGGAGGGAAAAACAAAGGAAGAATTTAATACCGAAAACCCCGAGCTGTGGCGGCAATGGATGAAAGATCCACAAACGGCAAGGGCGGGCGGGACCGGGGAAACCGGCGGTGAGATAGTGAAAAGAGTAAACAGTTTTTTTGAAGACATGCTTCTCAGGCATAATAATCAGACGATCATGGTAGTGGCGCACAACGGCATCAACAGGCTGTATATGGCTTACGGATTAGGAATGCCCTTATGGAATTATCGGCGATTGGAGCAGGAGAATTCCTCCATCACACTCTTTGAGTTGGATGAAGGAAATGTATTTACCCTTAAAAAACTAAATGCGAACATAATATAATATGGGAAATGGTTTGACCTGTATTTTTCTCGCGGCGACAACGGCGATGCAGCGGGCGCGGAGAGGTATCCGGTCTATTTCAAATTGGTCAAGCAGTCGTGCACCTGCAAAACACGGGATATATACTGGCTTTTAGCTGGGGGCTAAACTGAATTTATTTGTAATATCAATGTTTGAGATTACTATGGCTGAAGCGACAGTAGCAACAAAGCTAAATCATCCCGCATTTTGCGGGACGAAAACGGGCTGTAATCCCTGCCAGCCGGCAGGCTGGGTTTTCGGGTGGCTTTT
>CAZREP010000275.1:0-4399 GCA_964599035.1 uncultured Terrimonas sp.
CGTGGGTGCCCAGCGGGGCCCGGTGAATGATGAGGGGGATTTCGGGTGCATTGTCCTTATTGGTAAATTCAAGCTTAAACCGTCTTCCCTGTGCAAAATCCACCTGGTTGGTTGCCAGGGTAAATTCCCGCCCAATGGTGCTCCATATCTGCACATCAATTTTAGGGCCGTAAAAAGCGGCTTCATCCTGCACTTCCACAAAAGGGGTGTTGGTGCGTACCAGCACATCTCTTACCAGTTCTTCCGTTTCTTTCCACAACAGCGGCTCATCCACATATTTCTTGCCCAGTTTGGAAGGTTCGTGCAAGCTAAGCCGCATGATATATTTATCAATCCCAAAAATCTTAAAATATTTCAGGTACATCTCGTTTACCGCCTTAAACTCCTCATAAAACTGCTCCTTGGTGCAGTAAATATGTGCATCATTCATGTGAAGACAACGCACCCGCATCAAACCAAACAATTCCCCGCTCTGCTCATAGCGGTAACAGGTACCGTATTCGGCCAGGCGGTAAGGGAGATCTTTATAGCTCTTAGGTTCTGTCGCAAATATCTTGTGATGATGCGGGCAGTTCATCGACTTCAGGTAATATTTTGTACCATCCAGTTCCATGGGAGGATACATGCTATCTTCGTAATAAGGCAGATGCCCGCTGGTGAGGTACAGCTTTTCTTTGGCGATATGCGGCGTAACCACTCTTTTGTAGCCCGCCCGTTCTTCGGTATCCTTGGCCAGCTTTTCCAACGCTTCAATAACAATGGCGCCGTTGGGCAGCCACAGGGGCAGACCGGGACCAATATCATCATCAAAGGCAAAAATACCTAACTCTTTTCCCAGCTTGCGATGATCCCTTTTTTTTGCCTCTTCCAGCATGTGGAGGTATTCATCGAGCTCTTTTTGGTTGGGGAAAGTAATGCCATAGATACGGGTAAGCTGCTTGTTTTTTTCATCGCCCTTCCAGTAGGCACCGGCAATATTGGTAAGCTTAATGGCTTTAATTAAGCCGGTTTGGGGAATATGCGGCCCGCGGCACAGATCGGTAAAGCCACCCTGGGTGTAAAAAGTGATGTTCCCGTCTTCGAGATTTTGCAGCAGGTCGAGCTTATATTCATCCCCTTTATCTTCAAAATATTTAACGGCATCTGCTTTTGAAATTTCCTTACGGATATAAGGATTATCATGCTTTGCCAGCTCTCCCATTTTTTTTTCAATAGCCACGAGGTCTTCTTCGCTTAGCTTCCTGTCGCCCAAATCCATATCATAATAGAAGCCATTTTCTACCGGCGGACCAACCCAAAACTTCACCCCCGGAAACCGCGACTCTACGGCTTCAGCCAATAAATGCGCTGAAGAGTGCCAAAAAGTGGATTTGCCTTCCGCTTCATTCCATGTCAGCAGCTTTAAGGTACTGTCATTGTAAATAGGGCGCATGGCATCCCATACCTGCCCGTTAACTGTTGCTGCAAGCACTTTCTTTGCCAATCCCACACTGATGGATTTTGCAATATCCAATGCGGTAATGCCCGGCTGATATTCGCGTACAGCGCCATCCGGGAAAGTAATTTTCACCATATTGTATTTCCTCCTGTTCCTGAAAAAGAGGGCAAATTTAACGAACTATTGGCGTATCATTTCATTTCATAGGGGTATTTCCTTAGTATTGGGGTTAATTTTGCCTAACAAGAGTTTGTATGTAATAAAGCGGATGATCAATACTTTTTCATACAGGAGCAGCATAGGGAGAAAGCTTCCCCGTTTAGCGAAACGGGTTACCCCGTGGTGGCTGCAAAATCAGCACGCAGGAATAAAAGCCTTATTCATTTCCCTTTTATTATTGAGCACTTATCATGGCATCAGCCAGGATCTCAACGGGCAGTGGCGGGGAACATTCAATTCGGCTCACAATATCGTTGCAGGGGAGGGAGACACGGAATATGTGCTTGAGCTATACATCAAAGGAGAAAAGGTTTCAGGCTACTCCTACTCGTATTTTAATGACCCCGGGAAGCGCTATTATGTGATATGCAGGCTGGAAGGCAGCTACGATGCCGCCAGCAAATCGATCATTGTAAATGAGGAGGAAAAGATCAAGAGCAATACCCCACCCTATATGAGCGACTGCCTGCAAACGCATATCCTTACTTTTCTAAAGCAGGGCAGCACGGAAAAGCTGGTAGGCAGATGGAGGGGATACCGGCCCAACGGGTGCGGCGTTGGCAGCACCGAGCTGGAAAGAAGGACACTTACAAGGGTCACGCCACCCCCGGCTGCAAAGAAAAACAATCCTCCGGTAGCCAAAAAAACAACACCTCATACCAATCCCGCTCAACGGTCAGGAGAAGGTTCTCGCTCAACACTGCGCCCGGCGCCTCAAAAAAAGCCGCCACTGGCAAAAAACCAGCCGGCAAAGCCCAAAGCACCCCAACAGGAAAAAGAGGGCATTGGCAGCCAGCCGCAAAAAATATCAGGATCCGGCAAAACGGTGCTGCCTGAGGTTACCGCACCCGCTATTCCAGGCTACGCCAAAAGAAGCAAAAACATACTAAAGGTCATAGATATCCCGGCAGATGAAGAGTTTAGGGTAGACTTTTATGACAACGGAGAGATTGATGGTGATACCATATCCGTTTTCTACAATAATAAACTACTGTTATCACGCCAGCGGTTAACAGACAAACCGCTTTCTTTAAAACTAAGACTTGATACTACCCGCGAAGAAAATGAGCTGGTGATGTACGCCGATAACCTCGGCGCTATTCCTCCCAATACCGCTTTAATGATCGTAACGGTGGGGGGTAAACGCCATGAAGTGTACATTACGTCAACAGAAAAATCAAGCGGCACCATACGGTTCAGAAGGAAGGAATGAAGAGGATTTGAAATTTGAGATTTAAGATTTGAGATGGGAGACAAGTTTCAGGTTTATGGTTTGGAAGTTTATGGTTTTTAGCTTACTCTTGTATTCGTTCGGATTTCGCCCCGCACGTGCGGGGTTATATCTTCGGATTTGAAATTTACCTGGTTCTTGTTATTTGGTATTTAGTGCTTTCTTTGTAGTATTCAAAGCTGAGGGCTGATTGCTCTTTCACTCTGCCCTCTCCAAAGCCTCACGTGCAGCTTCAAAGCTTTTATCCAGCCCAAGCGCTTTCTGGTAATACGCTTTTGCATCTTCCCTATTCCCCATTGCTTCCTGACACCTGCCCGCCTGGAAATACGCTTCGGCAAAGGTATTGCTCACCTGTATAGCATGCTCAAATACCGCCAGCGCCTCCTTATATTTTTGTTTGTCGTACAACAGCAAGCCTTTTTCTATATAGGCATCTAAGAAAGTATAATCCGTTTTGAGGCATTCATCAAACTGCGCAAGCGCCTTATCCGCTTCGTTGATATTGGAATAGTATAGACCCTTAATAAAATAGGCCTGCGATGTGATATGCGCTTCCTGCGACATGGCTATAACCCTGTCGGTGAGTTGTAAGGCATCTGTATGAGAGCGACCGGCATAAATAGCTGCAAGTTGCAATTGGGGCTCGGCAAAAGCCGGCGCCACCTCAATCGCGCGTTCCAAAGCATGAATGCCGTTTACGGAATCACCGGTCTGCAGCAGCATATCGCCGCGCCTGTACCACAAAGCGGCATTGGCCGTATCCTCCGCCATTAAAGTATCATTCTGTAAAAGCGCATCTTCGTATTTACCGCCCTGTGCCAGCGCGTTCATCAGTTGATACCGGGTACCCAGCGAATCGGGATTGAGCTGCACTTTTTGTTGAAGCCGGGCGATCAGCATGGCGTTCTCATCCGGCACACCTGCGGCATCTTTCCCACCATCTCCTCCACAGGAATAAATGAAAACAAGCAGGAAAAGCAACCCGTTATATATGTTGCTCTTCATACTCCATATATTTTTCAATAGCCGTATCATATTTTTCCTTCCAGTCCCCAATATCACCCCATGATGCACCATCAACCATCACTTCACCATCCGTAACCTCACCCACCTTAACAAACGGTACACCGCTTTCTTTCACTATCCTTTCAAAAGCCGCAATATTATCTACACTCACGCTTACCGCTATCCGACTTTGCGATTCCCCGAACCAGAAAGCATCCGGCCTCACTTTAGCAGATGTAGCTGCTTTAAATCCTAAATCATTATTGAACCCGCTTTCACAAAGCGTAACAAACAAACCACCCTCGCTCAGGTCATGTGCGGAGGCAATGACTTTGCTGTTGATCAGCTTACTAACGGTCTGCTGTAAACGATATTCCTCTTCCAGGTCAAAATGCGGCACAGGAGAATATTCCACTTTGTGCAGCTTATGTATGTATTCAGACGAATTGATATCATCATTCACTTCACCCAATAAATAAATAGTATCACCCGCCTGCTTGAAATCA
>CAZREP010000276.1:0-1965 GCA_964599035.1 uncultured Terrimonas sp.
ATGATATTGAGATCACAAGAGAAGCCCCCAACTATACCAGGTAGAGAGAAGCCCACCGGTTATGGGCAGCCGGCTACTTCAGATTTGAGATTTATGATTTGAAACCTACCCGCCGGCAGGCAGGTTTGATATTGCATCCTGTTTCGAATTTCGGGCTTCCTCTTCGGATTGCTGATTTGAAATTCTCACATTTCCACATTTTCACATTCCCCACATTTTCAAATTTTCAAATTGCCTACCACTTCAGCTCCAGCTTATTATTCCTCCTGTTTATATCTGCCATGCGCCAGGTAGGATCTATTTCAATGGACTGTACATTCATTAAACGCTGATCCACTTCCAGCACATAAGTAGGATGCGTCCACTTCCAGGGCTCACTCACAATGCAGGGAATGTTATCTTCCGCCGGTTTTGCGCCAAACATACTGAACTGCGGAATATATACTATTGCTTTGGAGCCGTCTTTGTATTGCAACAACACATCTATGGGCATAGGCATTTGCCCTATCATACGCAGGCGTATTTTGGTTTTGCCGCTCTGCTCCCATAAGCTGTCGATACTGTAATCAATGGTCTTGGTAGTGTTCACCCAGTATTCCTTATACCAGTCTAATTGTATGCCGCTCACTTTTTCGGCCACGCGTATAAAATCATTTGCATTGGGATGCTTAAACCGCCATTGCCTGTAATATTCCAGCAAAGTCCTGTCTCTCAGCGAATCGCCGATAATATAACCCAACTGCGCAAGAAAGACGGCCCCCTTTGAATAAGCTGCACGTGCATAGGCAAAATTGGTGTTAAAATGATCGGCATGCGTGGTTAAGGGTTCTTCCAGTCCGCTCTTTGCCAGGTTAAAATAACTGGCATAAGTGTCGGCATGATACAAAGGCAGGTCAGCACCGCTATTTTCATTGCCAGGCCCCGTGGAAAGGGCATTGCTTTTTACCGGGCTGTTTTTCTGTTGCTTATAGAAAGCAGATACCAGGTCCTCTGCATAGGTGGTAAAGCCTTCATCCATCCAGGCATACAACGACTCATTGGTGCCCAGCATCATTTGGTACCAACTGTGCATCCATTCGTGGAACGCCGTACCCAGCCCCGGTCCGCTCACTAAGGTAGCCATAGGATATTCCATCCCCCCATCACCTCCATGTATAAACGAATATTGCTTATAAGGATATTCTCCAAAATGTTTTTCAATAAAGGGTAAGACTTTTACGGCAGCATCAGCTACTTCCTTCCAGGCATTGTCATTTGCCGTATCATTCGGACGATATTTATATAACACATGAATGGTTGGGCCATTGGGAATATCACGTCTTAGATGCTTAAACTGTGGGTCGGCTGCCCATACAAAATCGTGCACATTAGGCGCAGTAAACCTCCAGGTAAGCGTGTTGCCCTTAGGTTGCATCACTTTTATCCCTTTGGGTTCATAGCCATAACCGATTTGATTCGCATTTTGCAGGTAGCCGGTTCCTCCTATGATATAATTTCTATCAAGTGTAATATTCACTTCGTAATCGCCCCATACGCCATAAAATTCACGTGCCACATATGGTGTGGGATGCCAGCCTTCGTAATCGTATTCACATAGCTTGGGATACCACTGGCTCATGGAATAACGCACACCGGTATTGGGATTATCTCTCCCCGACCTCCTGATCTGCAGCGGCACCTGCGCTTCAAAATCCATATCAAATACCACTTTCGATTTAGGCAATACGGGTTTACTTAACTGCACTTCCAGAATGGTTTCATGCACTTTGTATTCCTGCGCTACCCCATTCATTTTGAGAGAGAGGATCTTCTGATAACCGATCTCATCAGGTCTCAGATGTTGAATACGGTCGGTTACCCGGCTGTCCCAGTCCTTAATGACCTGGTTACCAGATCCGCGGAATTCGACCTTGCCCAGCTCGCGGCTCCGCGCATCCATCATACTGTTGGGCTGAAAGGCGTTCC
>CAZREP010000276.1:1975-4319 GCA_964599035.1 uncultured Terrimonas sp.
GTTCCAGTACAAATGATAGAACACCTTATATAAGGTATCGGGTGAATTGTTCCAGTACTCCAGCTTTTGCCTTCCTGCAAACCGGTTGGTTTGCACATCCATATTGATATCCATCACATATTTTACTTTTTGCTGCCAGCGGTCCGGCTGCGCAAAAGCAATAGTATTTCCTACACATAAAAACAATACAACGAGCAATATCCTGTTCATTCCCTAAAACATTTTATTATTCCAATACCGTCAAAGATAATAAGGCCGGTGATAATTCACTCCTGCCGGATGCATTTCAAAATTATTACCGATTGGTGGCTATCTGCCTGCCGGTCAGGTGCCCACCAGGGTGTTCTGCCGTGGGCGGTGTCTTCACGCCCTGCTTCGACAGTCCTGTTTTTTTGTTTTATCTTTCTGTTACTTTTTGTGGAAAAAGTAACCAAAAGCCACCCGAAATCGACTACGGCCGATTTCGCCCCGATGGCTATTGGGGCTGATTAAGCTTTAGTGCTACTGTCGCTTCAGCTATATTGCCCTAAAGCGTTATATCACAAATAAAGCAGCCAACTTATCATCGTGGATGCTAGCGAACCATACCAGCATTCACAGTAATATAGCCCGATCGAATTTAGGCATGAGCACTTTTTTCAGTAGCATTAACCTTATCAACCTTCATAACAAGGCCTGAGCCGCCTCCAATCCTGCAAGCTTATTAGCTTATTGCATTTCGTCTCAATACCTCATTCATTGTTTTAAACGACTGTTATTGCTGATGCCTTGTTCTATAACACGCGAACTCATTGACGCGGTAATAAGGTGATTTTATTTAATGGGGTGTAGATGTTATTAAGGTGATGAGGTTTTTGAATCATAAAAGCTGAAAGGTAAAGACACAGCGGTGCCTCTCCTCACCTTTACCCTTCACTTCTCACCTTTCTCCGGATTATGATCCCGCTTCTATAATGTAAGATTATCTTTCAGCAGCTTTCCGTTTTCATTAAAAAGCAGGTTCTTTTGCTGGATATCCGATTTGGCTACGCGCAGCCTGTATTGCTTTACGTCAGAGGGCAGTTCAATTTCGTACACCGATCTCACTTCCCATTCCGCATACTTGCTTTTTTCAAACCCGTCATTAACCACACCCGGGAGATCACTTATTGCTATCTGCTTTTCCGTACTTTGCCATTTTCCTTTTTTGTTGAATTTGGCTTCATATTTTTCACCGTCGTGTTCAAAGCTGGCAACAAATACACTCAGGTTATCCTTCCATTCTACATTTTTTGCATCGCCATATTTTTCGGCAAAAGCATTGGTCACTTCTGCCGGTATTTTCCTGATCTGGGCATTGGCATTAAAAGCAAAGCCGGCCGCAAAAACAATCATCATTACACAAATCTTCTTCATAATTTCATTATTTTACATGATCCCTGCAATTTCGTAAAACTATAAATTTATTCCCCCCAATAATGGAATAAAACTTTCTTAAAAATCAGTCATGAAAAATATCCGGATTATTTTAATAGTCCTTTCTCTTTATCTCATTTCATCCTGCTCCTGGGAATTCCAGGCCTGTATCAGAAACCTTACCAACGCTGCGGCTTCGGTAGATGTTTATCTTCTTGACACACGCAACATGAAAACTTTGCCCAATCAAATCAGGATGACAAACCGGATCATCAATCTTAAACGGGGGTATAAGCGATTTCTTGACAGCACTCAAAACGTTACGTGGATTGACATCAACCATTTCAGGCTTGAGATAAAGCCCCGTACTACTGTTGATCTTTCCGATATGGCCGGCATTTTTATAAACGGATCTCCACGCAACAAGGTTATGGTTATTGCTTCCTCAGCCCAGAAAACAGATACACTGTTGAATGGCGAATACGGCTTTGCATTTAGAAAATTGAATTATAAAGGCGGTTTCTTCACTCACATACTATATCATGATATTACAGATCAGGAAGCGCCTTCAATCACGACTACGATCTCACCCTTCACTGCTTTTGCTGCAAAGTAATCACACACATCGCGCAAACTCCCTCTTTTATTTTCTTCAAAAACTTTGGTCAGTTCCCTGCTTACACAGCATTGCCTGTCGGGCCCGAAATATAGCATACACTCTTCCAGTGTTTTTACCAGGCGCATGGGCGACTCATAAAAAACAATAGTACGTTCTTCTTCGGCCAGTTTTTTAAATAAGGTTTGTCTGCCTTTTTTCAATGGTAAAAATCCTTCAAAGCAAAACCGGTTAATGGGCAGACCGCTGTTTACCAGTGCCGGCACAAAAGCCGTAGCGCCGGGCAGGCACTCTACCCTGATATTGCTTTTCACACATTCCCTTACCAGTAAA
>CAZREP010000277.1:0-4318 GCA_964599035.1 uncultured Terrimonas sp.
GAAGATGTTACGGCTTATCTGTACATACCTTTAAAAAAGGAGAAAGGAACAAAGTTTCCTGCTATGCTGGCACTGCATCAAACAGAGGCTATAGGGAAAGGGAGCGTGGACGGCCAGGGTCCATATCTCAATCTGTCTTATGCAAAAGAGCTGGCACACCGCGGATATGTAGTCATAGCCCCGGATTACCCCAGCTTCGGCGATCAGAAAAATTACAATTTCACTACGGACCGCTATGAATCCGGTGTTATGAAAGCCATTTTTAACCATATCCGTTGTGTTGACTTTTTACAGGCAAGGCCGGATGTTGACCCTGAACGCATTGGTGTAATCGGGCATTCACTGGGTGGCCATAGCGCCATGTACGTTGCCGCTTTTGACACCAGGATAAAGGTAATTGTATCAAGCTCCGGTTGGACATTAAACAGGTACTATAATAACTATAATGTGGAAATGGCAAAAAAATATGGGAGCAGGCTTTATGGACTTAGTCAAAAAGTATATTGCCCTTTAGCCCTCACTAAATATAATCTGAAGATTGAAAATTTTCCTTTCGACTTCGATGAATTGATAGCAGCGCTTGCACCAAGACCATTCTTCTCCAATTCGCCCGTTCATGATGCGAACTTTAATGTAGAAGGTGTAAGGGTAGGGATAGCTAATGCATCACAGGTATATCGCTTTTTAAATGCAGACGATAACCTGCAGGTCCGTTATCCTGTTGCCTCACATGATTTCCCGCCTTTAGTTCGCTATGAAGCGTATGATTTTTTAGACAAGTACTTAAAACCTCATATTCATAATTAATTGAATTTTAGATAAAATAGTATAGATAAGCATGAAGATTATGATGATGAAAAACTTCCCTTATATTTTAGGGACGATACTTTTTCTTTCAACAGGAATGTTTTCACTCGGCCAGGGGCTTCGCATCTCAACTTTTGATATAGACGTTACACCACCGGTAGGCAGTAACTTGGCATACGATACAGAAATTAATAAATGGGATTTGGGATTACGTGCCAAAGGTGTTGTTCTTTTAGGTTCTGGAAAGCCTATTGTGATGTGTGCCATAGATTGGATTTTAATATCCAATGAGGGTATGGATGCATTTAAGAACGCGCTCGCCGTGGCTGCGGGAACTACACCTCACCGCGTTGCGGTTCATGTATTGCATCAGCATGATGCACCGCTGTTTGACGCAGGTGCTGAACAGATCCTTCTTGAAGCAGGGCTTGATCCCGACCTTAACAAACCGTTTAGCTTTAAAGGTGACTTTGCCAGGGAAACGATCCGTAATCTTACAGTGGCGGTTCGGAATTCTCTTAATCATACACAATCCGTTACTCATTTAGGACTTGGCCAGGCAAAAGTCTACCAGGTAGCTTCTAACCGGAATATCTATGGCAAAGACGGTAAAGTTCGTACCACCAGGATGTCATCTACAAAGGATTCTTCTTTACATGCTGAACCCGAAGGATTGATTGATCCAATTTTGTCACTTGTCAGCTTTTGGAATAATAACGAACCTGTTGCCATTATGAGCTATTATGCATGCCACCCGCAAAGCTATTACCGTACAGGAGTTCCCAATCCTGATTTCCCGGGTATTGCCCGTTTCTATCGCCAGCTGACTGTGCCCGATGCGCTTCACATTCATTTTAATGGCGCGGGAGGCAATATAGCTGCAGGTAAATACAATGATGGCTCTCACGAAAATCGTCTCATACTGGCTACCCGACTTGAAGATGGAATGAAACGTGCCTGGGGCACAACCAAACGTGACGCAATATCGGATAAAGATATTGAATGGATCGTAGAGTCGGTGTCTTTGCCACCTGCTAAATATTTATATCAAATACAGAAAGACTTGACCACAAATGATTCTCTGTTACTAAAGAACAATGATGTTGCAAGGAAAATGGCATGGTTGAAGAGATGTGAGGCCGGGAAAAAATTGGATATCGCTTGTTTAAAAATAAAAAATGCGAGGATATTGTATATGCCCGGAGAGTTGTTTGTAGAGTATCAACTTGCTGCCAAAGCAGAGCGCCCCGACTTGTTTGTGGCGATGGCTGCTTACGGCGACCTGGGAATGGGATATGTTGGTACGGCAGAGGCTTATAAAAAAGGGGGATACGAAGTGAGCGAACGTGCTTCAAATGTGGCGCCCGAAGCAGAAGCTGTCTTTATGAAAGCCATTAAGGATATTCTCCATTAGCTACCTTCTATATCAAGAGCATTATTGTCCCTGAGCAGTGCGGATCAATACTGTATTCCTATCCCTGGTATCCCGCCCAGGTTTGTAATGTGGGCGGGCAGACCATTTTTGCCTTTGGAGGTGAATTGACGGTAGGCTATACCGTTAACCTGAAAAGGATCTTTGGTGAGGATATATTTGTATTGGGTTACAGTAACGATATCATGTCGTATATTCCAACAGCAAAGATGCTTACGGAAGGCGGGTATGAAGCCGGGATGTCGCCTGTTTTTACCACACCTTATGCCGCTACTGTTGAAAATATCATCATTGGTGAGGCGATCAAAGAGTCCGAAAAAGTGGGTATAGCGCCAGCTTTTTCCCCTAAACGGTAGCGATAATGATGAGTGCATTTACCTTCGGTGAGAAGCGTTCAAATTGTCGCATCGCTTTGCTTCATGTGGGCGGTGGGGACAGACCGCCCCGGTTGGTGCCTGCCTGACCGGTAGGCAGGTCCCCACCAACCGGCGATAAATGAATAAATTAATATAGAAAAATAATCAAACCGAAAAGATATGCGAAAGTTCATACTAAGCTTGGTATTGGTTTTATTCCTGTTGGATGGTATTGCTCAATCGCCGGGATTGAAATCTGCAGATATTTTTTTGCGTGATCATTATCCCTCCCTCGATAAATTATATAAGCATCTGCATCAAAACCCTGAACTTTCATTGCAGGAAGAAAAGACTTCCGCAACAATCGCGTCGGAATTGGAAGGGCTGGGTTTTGAAGTGATCAGAAATACAGGTGCTTACGGACTGGCGGGCATTTACAAAAACGGAAAAGGTCCCACCGTTCTGATCCGTACCGATATGGATGCTTTACCGCTGGAAGAAAAGACCGGCCTTCCCTATGCCAGTACGGTCAAAGCCGTAAATGCTGCCGGAAATGAAACACATGTGATGCACGCCTGTGGGCATGATCTTCACATGACCGTATTTGTAGGTACTGCGCGTACATTGGTGAAAGTAAAAGATCAATGGAAAGGAACATTAGTGATGGTAGCTCAGTCTGCTGAAGAAACCGGGGAGGGAGCTGACCTGATGTTCAAAGCGGGGTTATACAACAAAATACCTAAACCTGATTATGCCATAGCCCTTCATGATAATCCAAACCTGGAAGCCGGGAAGCTGGGCTACCGGGAGGGCGCATTTTTAGCAGGAGTGGACATGGTGGATATGACTGTTTTTGGGGAAGGCGGTCACGGAGCGGCTCCTCATACCACCAAAGATCCTATCGTATTGAGCGCACAGATGATCATGGATTTTCAAACTGTTGTAAGCAGGGAGATCAATCCATTGGATCCTGCTGTAGTAACGGTTGGCTCCATACACGGGGGCACCGTTCATAACATTATTCCCGATGAAGTAAAGCTGCAGCTGACACTTCGTTTCTATTCGGAAAAGATCAGGCAACAGACTATTGCAGCTCTGCACAGGATCAGTAAAAACCTGGCTTTGGCGGCTGGTTTGCCGATTGAAAAAATACCGGTTATTAAGATCAGAGATCCTTATATCCCCGCAACCATAAATGATGTGCCATTAACAAAAAGGGTGGTTGACGTATTCTCAAAGAACTTTGGGAAAGAGAACGTAGTGGAAATGCCGCTATATATGTTTGGGGAAGATTTCAGCCGTTTTGGAATGCAGGATATTAAGGTACCGATACTGATGTTTTGGCTGGGAGCCGTTGACCCGGCTAAAGTAAGAGCTGCGAGGGAAAAGGGAGAACAATTGCCCTCGCTTCATTCGCCCCTTTTTGCACCTTTACCTGAGCCGGCAATAAAAACAGGGGTAAGGGCAATGGTGGTAGCTGCCTTTGAGCTTTTTGGAAAGTCATAACAGATTTTTTCCTACACACCTGATATTTCTTTACAGCACAATAGTCGTTATATGAAAAAGTATATCTCTTTTAGCCACGCCGGAGAAACCAAATATCTTAACTCTTTCACCTAAAGCAAATGCACCTATTTTTCTATATCTGCTTTACGAAAACTCAAAAAGCTACTTAAGTTATAATTATGACGATGATCAATTCCCACAGAAACTTACTGAAGAA
>CAZREP010000278.1:0-4309 GCA_964599035.1 uncultured Terrimonas sp.
GGGTCGTGCCAGGCCCGAAGGTGCCGGCCAGCGCGTAGGCCTGTTTCGTGAAGCCCGTCGCGTTCGCGTAGTCGGGAATCCGATCCGCCACACGCAGCCAGATCCACAGCATCCACAAGAGGCCGGCCACGAGGGGACCCCTCGTGTCGCGCAGTCCTGGGAGCACTGACTCAAGTAAGCGAATCACCGCATTCGCCCTTCGAACGATCCGTCTGGCCGTCTGCGATCGATGCGCCGCCCTACCATCGATCGACTCCCTCCTCGATCTCGGCGGCGCGAACGAGCTCAGAGAGGGCGTGGATGATGGCCACTTTGCGCACTTTGCCCCCATGGCCCACGAAGACACCGTTCCCTTGGTGAGTCCACACCCTCGCCGACAGGGGATCGGAGTTCTGGACCTGCACGAGATATTCGCCTGGGCCCAACGTCACGGACACCGGTGGCGCGTCTGGCGGCGGCGGCGTCGGACCCGCCTCGGCCCACGTGCCTCCGAAGGCACCGAACACGCCGGCGAGGATGTCCTGGGTCCGGCTGCGGACCGCCTCCCCCGTGCCAGGCTCGACGCCCGCGGCATCGATGAGCGCCGCGGCGGCCTGTCGCGGGCTGGCGTATCCGGCTTCTCGCCACGCCAGGCCAGGGTCAGCGGTTGCGAGCACGCGACACGCTTGGCGTCTGGCGTCACGTTCGATTCCGTTCCACTCCTCGCGCGTGCGCCTCATGGTTCCCTCCGGGTCGCGGTTCGCTCGGGCAGCCTCAGCCCCCAGTCGGCGAGTCTACAGCCGTTCGGCCTGGGCCGTCCCCGCCCCCAGGCGGCCGCGCGGTCTCGGCTCGACCACGCGCTCGCTGTCGAGCCGCCGGCCGGATCCGCCATGGGGTCGGCTGTGCCTATGGGGTCGTAGATGATGAAGGGGCGGCGTTCACGCCGGCGTGAATCGCTGGCGGCTTTCGGATGTGAGGTTTTGTGAGGTTCTCGTAGCCGATGAATCGCGCCGGGCCAGGGCGCGGTGGTCGGCCGTTCGCGCGCACGCCTCGAACGCGTGAACCGGGTCAGCCATCGATCCCGAGGTCGCGGCGGGCACGCGCTGCGAGCCCCGGGCCAGCACCCCGGCTCTCGAGCTCGGTTGTCGGCCGTGCTGGCGACGTGATTCAGCGCCCGCTCATCGCCGCGCCATCGTAGCCGACGCGGCCGCTCAGGCGAACGATCTGCAGAGGCCCAACCCCCAGGGCCCTACGCAGGCGGACCCGCCGGTCCTCGGGCGGTAGGGCGTGTCCCACGACCTGCTGCAGCTCCCGGTCCCACCGCACAAGGGCGTCACGCTTTTCGTCCAGGAACTCGTACTGGTTGTAGTGAATCGCCTCGACGGACCCCTTCGCGTGCGACAGGAGGGCCTTGCGGACCTCTTCTGGGACCTTCAGCGCGGCGAGGCGCGTGTCCATCGTGCGCCGCAGGTCGAGCCAGCGGAAGCCGTCGCGGAGCGCGGCCACGGCACGGAAGTCCGCGGTGTTCGGGTCGAGACAGAACACGCGGAGTTGACTCGGGGCTGCCTCGGTTCGTCGACGCCGGAGGAGGGCCCAGGCCGCCGGGGCGAGGGGCACGACGTGCGTCCGGTTCTTCTTCATGTCCGCCCGCGGGATCGTCCACAGGCCGGCCAGCAGATCGAGATGGGGCCACTCCATCAGACGGATCTGTCGCATGCGCTGGCCGGTCAGCGCGCGAAGCCGCACGGCATCGGCGAGCGCGCCCGGGTGGGCATCGAGGCCCGCCCAGAGCGTCCGCAGCTCGTCGTCAGAGAGCACCCGGTCACGCGCGAAGTTCGCCTCATCGAAGCGTTTGATCATGCGGACACACGGATGCGTGTCGATCAGGGACCGGTCCAGGGCGACGGTGAAGATGCGCGAGATGAGCGCCTGGATCCGGTTGACCCCGACGGTCATCCCCTGGCCGACGAGCGCGTCGAGGCGCTCGTGCACGTGCCGACGGGTGATGTCTCGGAGGGGTAAGGGGTCCCACGCCGGCGCGAGGTGCTTCGCGATCTTCTGCCGGTCGTCCTTCCATGTGCGCTTGCGCCCCCGCTGGAAGGCCAGGTAGACCGGGACCATGTCCCCGAAGGTGAAGACGGCCGGCTGCGGCGCCCGCGCCGCCTGCCGCTCGGCCACCAGGTCCCGGCGCTCGACCTCGACGGCGTAGCGATGGCCCGCCACGAGCGCGCGGGCCTTGGCCAGGGTGAGCGTGTCCGCCTGGCCGAGCGTCAGCCACCGGGCCGGCCCGCCCCCACGCACCCGGTAGACGTAGGCCCAGGTCTTCGCGCCGCTCGGGCTCACGCGGAGCGCCAGGCCCCGCGCATGCGTGTCGTAGTAGGCCGTCCGGCGCGTGGCCGTGACCGTGTCGATGAAAGCGGCGGTGAGGAGGCGTGGCGGCATGATGTTGTCCCTGAGGCGCGTCACTGGCGAGCGTTGCGACGCGGGGGCCTGCCATCAGCGTCCGGCGCCTTCGGCCGCCCGTAGAGCGGCAGCGTGCCGACGATGACGGGCTCCGCCGTCGACGGTGGACGGGCTGACTCCATCACCAGCACGATGAACGCCTTTGCGAGACGGTTCGCGTCACGGAGCAACTCGCGCTCGTGGCGAGTCGCGGGCACCAGCGCGCGTGACACGCGTCGGTGGTGTGCCTTTGGGGTCCGTCGGGGAAGGGGCTTCGACATGTTGCCTCCTGAGAGAGGCAACGACCGGGCGGTCGCTCACATAGAATGCGAGCCAGCCGTTCGAGCCGTTGCGTCGGTTCGTCGGTGAGGGCCGCCGCCCCGGTGACACGAGGTGGCGGTCCGTTTCCACAGACAGTAGCCGAGGCGTCACGTCGGAGTCAAGTCCTGATGTGTCAACACGTTAGCGGACCATCGTGGTCCGTCGTGAAGGGACCAGCGTGGTCCGCGGGCGCCCGAGACGATCCGGGCGCGGCGGCCGTCCGCCCTGATGCTAGACTGCGGCGCCTATGGCCATCGGGTTCACCCGCCTGCCTGACCCCAAGGCGATCGCGCAGCACCACCTGTGGACGCTCCAGAAGCCCGATGGGCGCACGGTGCGGGCCAGTCTGCGGCGCGTGCCCCATGGGGTCGAGCTGCTGATCCTCTACAACGGTGAGCTGCACTGGTCCGAGGTCCGCACGGACAGCCGCGCAGCCGGGGAGCTGGCGGACGAGACGCGGCGGGAATGGGAGGCCCGCGGCTGGATGTCGGCCGACGCGTGCCCGCGCTGTCACGGCTCTGGCTGGCAGTGCGAGGCCCACCCCGGCCAACCCGCGGCGCACCGCCTTGAGGACGGCGCGGTGTGCGGCGGCCCGGGGATGCCCTGCGACCAGCCAGGTTGCTCGGGCGCGGGGCGCGGCGCCTTCGATCGAGGGCGCGCGCGCTGCCGTACTGCTGCGGATGACTGGGTGGGGGAGTGGGAGGACGACGATTCCCCTTGACGAGGGAGAGAGGTCAGGGAGTATCACTCGAACATGACAAGCGAAACCTTCGTGTTCGGCGTGCCGATTCCACAGAAGTCGTTGGTCGGCGCGGCCGTCGGTCGGTATGCTGCGCGCCTCGGGCCTGGGAAGGTGGAGGCGTGCGTCGAGCGCCGCCGTGGCGGCCGCTTTCGAGTCGCCTGCGCCACGGCCTGCCCGACGGACGCAAGCGCCTACGACATCGACCGCGAGCTCGAGGCGCACCTGAATGACCACCCGAGCGTGGACTGGGGCGCGGAGGTGAGTCGACCGAATCGGCCGCGCTCGAGGGGGCTGCCTACCCAGGACTCCGCAGCGAGCTAGTGCGCGGCGCCGACGTCCGCGTGAACGTTCGGATGCGGGTCGCGTGCTACGTGCTACGCTCGGCCCCGTGACGCGTCGTTCCGAGCACCAGATCGAAACGTTCTGGTGGCTAGCCGTGGCGCTGTTCCTGAGCGTGGTCGTTATCGTCGGCCTCCTCGACGGCCTCCAGAGGCGGGGGATTCTTCCTCTGCCGCAGCCGGCGCCAACGCCGGTGCACCCGCACGGTCCAACGCCTGCGTCAGCTCCGCCCCGTACGTGGCCAGCGCCGCACGGTTCCCCACCGGCACCGACAAGCCCTTCGTCAGCAGCCTGACGCCGGTCGGCGAGTGCAGCAGCTTCGAGACGGCCGCGCCGGCGAGCGAGAGCGGAACGCCCTTCGCCGGGTTCGTGAGCAGCATCCCCAGCTCGCCCGTCTTCTGCCAGGTCAGGGCGGACCCCGAGGGGTTCGGGTTCTCGGCCATCTTCTTGGCCGTCAAGAAGAACCGATCGAGCGACTGGATATAG
>CAZREP010000279.1:0-4260 GCA_964599035.1 uncultured Terrimonas sp.
AAACGTCAGGTAGTTTTCCTGACGAGGGCAAAAGTAAGGAAAAGATAATATTCATGGCTAACGCTTCACTAATTGTGCCATTAGGGTGGCTTCCGTTGCGATCTTGTTGCCAATGTATACGGTGCCCTGCATTTCGCACATTCCCCGGCGGATAGGGGCGGTCAGCTCCATTTTCAATATCATGGTATCTCCCGGAACCACTTTCTGCCGGAAACGGGCATTGTCCATTTTAACAAAATATGTGTCGTATTCTCCCGGAGGCAGGGCATTGATGGCTAAAATTCCGCCCGTTTGGGCCAGGGCTTCTATCTGCAGTACACCGGGCATTACGGGGTTACCCGGAAAATGCCCTACAAAAAAAGGTTCGTTGAAAGTTACATTCTTGATCCCTACGATTCTTGTATCGGTCAGCTCAATGATCTTATCCACCAGTAAAAACGGGTAGCGGTGAGGAAGCGTTTTTTCTATCTGCTGGGTAGTATATACAGGCGTTTGGTTGGGGTCATATATAGGCACATCCATCATTTGCTTATTTATTTTGATGTGCTGCTTTATTTTTTTTGCGAAGCTTACATTAGAGGAATGACCCGGGCGGTTGGCAATTATATGCGCTTTTACCGGGGTGCCGATCAGTGCGAGGTCGCCGATAATATCCAGCAGCTTATGACGGGCAGGCTCGTTCGGGAAGCGGAGCTCGAGGTTGTTGAGGTATCCGCCGCTTTTTACCTCCATCTTTTTCCTGCCGAAAGCTTTTGCCAGGCGCTCCATTTCCGGCTCGCTCACCGGGCGGTCTACTATTACTATGGCGTTGTTGATATCACCGCCTTTAATGAGATTATTGTCGAGCAGCATTTCCAGCTCGTGAAGGAAGCTGAAGGTACGGCAGGGAGCAATTTCTGTTTTAAAGTCTTTAAGATGTTTTAACCCGGCATGCTGTGTTCCCAGAACAGGGCTGTTAAAATCAATGAGCGTGGTGATCTGGTACTCTATGGCAGGCATGGCCACCATTTCCACCCGCTTCTCTTCATCGTAATAGGTGATATTGCTGTCGATGGTATACCACAGCTTTGCAGCTTCCTGTTCCAGGATGCCCGCTTCTTCAATGATTTCTACAAAAGGAGCGGAACTGCCGTCTATAATGGGAATTTCGGGACCGTTGAGCTCAATGAGGCAATTGTCGATGCCCATCCCCACCAATGCTGCCAGAATATGCTCTACCGTGCTTACTTTAGCTCCTTTGTCTTCCAGCGTTGTTCCGCGTGAAGTATCCGTAACGAGATCGCAATCTGCTTTTATAACGGGCTGCCCGGCGAGATCAATACGCTGGAACTGGATCCCGAAGCCTGCGTTGGCGGGGTTTAATATCATATCTACCTTAATGCCTGTGTGCAAACCTGTGCCGGAAATACTTACTGCCGATTTGAGTGTATGTTGCTTATCTGGATTAAAGTCCGCCTTCATTATTCTTTTGTTATCGCGCAAAGATAGGGAATATGAACGCGGCATCAGGCATCCGTATCCAGGAAGAAATTATACCTTTTCGGCGATGAGTTGTTTAACCAGTGATTCCAGTTCCTGTATTCTTTTTTCAAAGTCCGGCAGTTTACGGGATAGTGCCTGGCTGCGCAAAGTGCTAGTATAATCATAGGCCGGAGAGCCGGTTACCGCAGCTTTAGGCTGTTTGATGGATTTGCTTACGCCGCTTTGAGCGTTTATCCGGACACCATCAGCGATAGTAATGTGCCCTACAATACCCGCCTGTCCTCCTATCATTACATTATTGCCTATTTTGGTGCTTCCGCTCACTCCTGCCTGGGCAGCAATTACGGTGTTGTGCCCTACTTCCACATTATGCGCTATCTGGATAAGGTTATCTAATTTGGCGCCTGTTTTTATAATGGTTGAGCCAATGGTTGCACGGTCTATAGTAGCATTGGCGCCTATCTCTACATGGTCTTCTATTACCACATTGCCGATTTGCGGCACTTTCGTAAAGCTTCCGTCTGCCTGCGGGGCAAACCCAAAGCCGTCACTTCCTATTACTGTGCCGGCATGCACGGTAACCTGCTTTCCCACCCGGCAATGATGGTATATGCTTACCGAAGGGTGGATAACGGAATGGTCGCCAATGGTAACCTTGTCGCCTATAAATGCATTGGGATAAACTTTAACATGATCGCCTATCACCACACCTTCGCCTATATAGGCAAAAGCGCCTACAAATACCTGCTTTCCGATTTTGGCTGAAGGCGCAATATAAGAGGGCTGCTGAATACCGGTTAACTGCTCTGCCATCATTTCCTGGTATTTGGTGAGCAGACCTGCAAAAGCCGTATAGGAATCGGGGACCCTGATGAGGGTGCCTTTAATTTTTTCCTTCAGATCCAGCGCATCGTTCACAATTATAATGGAGGCTCCGGTAGAATACAGGTAATCTTCGTATTTAGGATTGGCAAGAAATGCCAGCTGACCTTCCTTCGCCTCTTCAATTTTGCTGAATGAGCTTACCCTCGCTTCTGCATCGCCTTCAATTTTCCCATTGATCAGCAAAGCGATCTGTGCGGCTGTGAACGTCATAGAGATTTATTTGAGATAGCAAATGTAAAATTTTTTTACGGGGGCAGAGAGGTTATGTTGGATCAGCGCATTGTCTACCTGCGAGATATCCTTCACCGTCCCGTCCTTAAAAAGAATATTGATTTTTTCATTATAAGGATTGTAGGTGCGGTTCACTGCTTCTCCCGTAAATACAAGAAAAGAGGCCTCTTCTTCATTGATATCAAAGCGTTCCATCGCCGCTTTTTTCTGCATCGCCACTTCTTCCCCACTGATAGGTGTGGTCTGGAGCCTGACCCTGAGCAGATGACGGTTCATGATACCATTGCACAGCAACGACAACACTCTGTCGGGATGGTGGCACCAGCTTTTGATGGCCGATACCACATCTGTATCGTCCAGCTGGCAGAAGTCATTTAAATGCCGGGTGATATCGCCGGTGTACTCGTTCAGTAAAAACGCTTTCAGCGTGCTGTCTGCCAGGCTCCCCTTATCCTTAATGCCGATCTCCCTGGCTCTTTCCAGGATCTTCACCAGGCTCATTTCGGCGCTCAGTACCGTTTTATGCAGGTATACCTGCCAGTACATCAGCCTGCGTGCTACTAAAAATTTTTCGATCGAGTAAATGGCTTTTTCTTCCACCATTAATTCTCCGTCGTGCACAATAAGCATTTTTATGATCCGGTCATAACCGATAACGCCTTCGCTTACACCGGTAAAAAAGCTGTCGCGTGTCAGGTAGTCCATCCTGTCCACATCCAGCTGGCCGCTTATCAACTGGTGTAAAAATTTTTTGGGATAAGTATTGGTAAAAATATCAATAGCGGTTTGCAGTTGCCCGTTAAATTCATGGTTCAGTTCCTGCATCAGTAAAAGCGACATGTCTTCGTGACGGATATCTTTCATGATCACATTTTCCAGGGCATGCGAAAACGGGCCGTGCCCTATATCGTGCAGCAGAATGGCAATTTTTGCGGCGGCTTCTTCCGTTTCGGTGATCGTTGTTCCTTTTTCTTTCAATACCTGCAGGGCGTTGCACATTAAATGGTAGGCGCCTAAAGCGTGATGCAGCCGGGTATGCACGGCGCCGGGATATACCAGGTGCGCCAGAGCCATTTGCTTGATACGGCGGAGACGCTGGTACCAGGGATGGGAAATGATTTCGAATATCAGCGGGTTGTCTATAGTAATAAATCCATATACGGGGTCGTTGATGATTTTTCTGAAAGGCATGTAAAAATGTTAAAAAAATAAGGGAACTGCTGCAAAGGTAAAAAGCGGGAAATGAATAACTACATTTGATCAGCTAAACATAAAAATAAATATTCATGTCTCTGGCAAAAATACTTTGGGTTGATGATGAGATGGAGAGTCTCCGGTCGCAGAAGCTTTTCCTGGAAAATAAAGGGTACGAAGTGCAAACGCTTACCAACGGGTATGACGCATTGGAGTATGTGAAGGAAAATATCGTAGATGTTGTGTTGCTTGATGAGACCATGCCTGGCATTACCGGTTTGGAAACCCTGGCGAGGATAAAAGAGATCAACCAGCAACTGCCGGTAGTGCTGATTACCAAAAATGAAACGGAGAACCTGATGGATGATGCCATCGGTTCGCAGATCAGCGATTACCTGATCAAGCCGGTGAATCCCAACCAGGTATTGCTGAGTTTAAAGAAGATCATTGATAACCGCAGGCTGGTGG
>CAZREP010000280.1:0-4235 GCA_964599035.1 uncultured Terrimonas sp.
GCACTAATTTATCCAAAGCTCTCTGATCACCCATTTTAATGCGCTGTGCCAGCACAGTTTCTTCTTCCGGTGTGATCATAGATATTTTAGAGATTTCCTGCAGGTATTTTTCAACCGCCTGGGAATCACGGTTAGTAATTTGTGTTGCAATCTTGAGTTGTCTCATATCCTTTTAATTAGTATAAAATGATTTTATAATATTATATGTAATGAAAACGAGTGGGCTAAAATGCCCGGTGCGTCTGGATAGAGACAGGTTTGCGGGCTACTGAGTTGCAATCTGGATGCAAATAATATGTTATTTATTCCCGAGAACTGTACCTGGAGACGATTTGTAAAGGTAATACGGAAAATTTTCATCTCATAATGTTTGGGAAAAAAGACGCCTAAAAATGTAAAATAAATATTGAATTAACATTTTTGGCATCACGCAAACGTTTGTGATTCTTTCCGCATCCTGCTGCATCTTGCTTATTCCACAAAAAGGGTGATGATATTTAGCTTTTCCTTAACGTTGCTGCACTGCCTCTTCTTTGGCTATCTTCGCGGTATGATCATAGATTTTCGTTCGGATACGGTTACCCGCCCTACCCCTGCCATGCTTGAAGCGATGATGAAGGCGGAGGTGGGAGATGATGTATTGGGAGAAGACAAAGCGGTAAATGAGCTGGAAGCCTTTGCTGCGGATATGTTTGGGATGGAAGCCGGCATTTTTTGCCCCAGTGGCACCATGACCAATCAAATTGCAATAAAATGTCATACGCAACCTGCTGACGAGGTTATTTGTGAAGCACAATCTCATATTTACCAGTATGAGGGTGGTGGGATCGCCTTTAATTCGGGATGCCAGGTAAAACTGATCGATGGTAACCGCGGACGTGTAACCGCGGATGAAGTACGTGCCGCTCTCAATCCGCCCGATATCCATAAGCCTCCCAGCCGGCTGGTAAGCCTTGAAAATACCTCAAACCGGGGAGGCGGAAGCTGTTATGATATAAAAGAGATAGAAAAAATAAAAGAGCTGTGCAACCGGGAAAAGCTACGGCTCCATTTAGATGGCGCCCGGCTGTTTAACGCGCTGGTAGTCCGTAAGGAAAAGCCCGCGACATATGGCAGCCTGTTCGACAGCATTTCCCTTTGTCTTAGTAAAGGCCTGGGTGCCCCTGTGGGAAGCGTGCTGCTGGGGAAGAAGGATTTTATACACAGGGCCCGTCGCATACGTAAGCTCCTGGGCGGAGGAATGCGCCAGGCAGGGTATCTTGCTGCGGCCGGACTGTATGCACTGCAGCACCATGTCGACAGGCTGAGTGAAGATCATGCCCTTTCGCGGCAGATAGCCGGGGTGCTGGAAACCCAGCCTTTTGTAAAAAGCGTCATGCCGGTGGAAACGAATATCATCGTTTTTGATGTGAATCCTCCTTATACAGCCGCCCGGATTACCGAAAAATTAAAAGAAAAAGGAGTGCTGGTCAATGCCGTTTCGGCAACGCGGGTACGTATGGTTACTCATCTTGATATTAGTCCTGCTATGGCAGAGGCCGCCTGTGGTGTTATAGTGGGATTTGAGATTTGAAATGAAGGGTGGGTTGCAGGTCACAGGTTGAAAGTTTGGAGTTTGGAAGTTTATGGTTTTTAGTTTATAGTTGTATTTCTTCGAATTTAGCCCCGAACATTCGGGGTTCGATCTTCGAATTTAATACCTGAATTTTATTTGGATCTTGTTATTTGGTCCTTGATGGTTCCCTTTCGGATTTAGAGCTTCGGACTTCGGATTTCTGATGTCCGATTTGTTGATTTCTGACTTTGGAATTTATTTGATGCTTGTTATTTGGATCTTGGTTCTTCCTTTTCGGATTTTTGATTTCGGATTTCAGATTTGGTTCCTTAGTATTCCTATCTTTGAAAAAATCAACAACTTATGTCATTTCCTCATGTAAATCCACGTCAAACTGAAGCATGGAAAGCGCTTGAAGAACATTATAATTCAGCAAAACACAGCAAGATAAAGGACTATTTCAAAAATAACCCCGCAAGGTTTGAGCAGTATTCACTCCAGTTTGAAGACATCCTGTTCGATTACTCCAAAAATATAGTAGATGAAAAAATAATGGCATCGCTTTTTGATGTGGCGCGTGAGTGCGGGCTGAAGGAAGCTATGGAGGCGATGTTTGGCGGCGAAAAGATCAATCAAACGGAAAACCGTTCGGTGCTGCATACCGCTTTGCGCAATTTCTCGGGAAAGCCGATTTTATCGGATGGCAAAGATGTAATGCCTGACGTGCAAAGGGTGTTGCTACAAATGAAAACTTTTGCTACTCGTATACATAACGGCGAATGGAAAGGATACAACGGGCAAAAAATAAAATACATTGTAAATATCGGTATCGGGGGCAGCGACCTCGGCCCGGTAATGGTAACCGAGGCATTGAAACCCTATTGGGTGGAAGGCATACAAGCCTATTTTGTATCCAATGTAGATGGCACCCACATCGTGGAAACGCTTAAGAAGGTAACGCCGGGGGAAACGCTTTTCCTTATCGCTTCCAAAACATTTACCACCCAGGAAACCATGACCAACGCCCATACGGCAAGGGACTGGTTTTTACAGGCAGCCAAAGACGAAAAGCATGTGGCAAAACATTTTGTTGCCCTTTCCACCAATGAAAAGGAAGTAGTGGCTTTTGGTATAGACAAAGCCAATATGTTTGCCTTCTGGGATTGGGTAGGCGGCAGGTACAGCCTGTGGAGCGCTATAGGGCTGTCTATTGTGCTAACCATCGGCTATGGCAATTTTGAGCAGCTCCTGAAAGGGGCACATGCTGCCGATCTTCATTTTCAAAATACTCCTTTTGAAAAAAACATACCGGTTGTTATGGCGCTTATTGGCTTGTGGTATACCAACTTCTTTGGCGCCCAAACCGAAGCGATACTTCCCTACGATCAGTATATGCACCGGTTTGCCGCTTACTTCCAGCAGGGCAACATGGAAAGCAACGGCAAGTATGTTGACCGTAATGGAAATAAAACCGGTTATGCAACAGGCCCGGTGATATGGGGCGAGCCGGGCACCAACGGGCAGCATGCTTTTTACCAGCTGATCCACCAGGGTACACTACTTATCCCCTGCGATTTTATCGCTCCTGCCATCAGCCATAATCCCGTTGGGGACCATCACCTTAAATTATTGTCTAACTTTTTTGCTCAAACTGAAGCATTAATGAATGGCAAAACTAAGGAGGAAGCAGCGGCAGAGCTGGCTGCCCTGGGAGCGGCAGAGCGCGACCGGCTTATTCCCTTTAAGATTTTTGAGGGCAATAAGCCTACCAATTCCTTCCTGGTAAAGAAGATCACGCCTTATACATTGGGGCAGCTTATTGCTTTGTACGAGCATAAAATTTTTGTTCAGGGCGTGATATGGAACATTTTCAGCTTCGACCAATGGGGTGTTGAGCTGGGTAAACAGCTGGCCGGCAGGATCCTGCCTGAGCTGGAGGGAGAAGAGAGCGTAGCTGCGCATGATGCTTCCACCAACGGGCTGATCAACAGCTATAAGCAAATGAGGAAGGGGTAGGTTTGGAAGTTTGGAGTTTGAAAGTTTATAGTTTGGAAGTTTTTGGTTGAGATTTGAGATTTATGATTGGATATTTGAAATTGTATTTCATTCGGATTTCGGGCTTGGATTTGACACCTGCCTGTCGGTAGGCAAGTTTATTTGGTTCTTGCGATTTGGCTTCCTGGTGCTTCCTGCCGGTCCGGGATTCCATTAAAAAACCCCGGCTGTCCGGGGTTTTTTGAATATGCTGGTTGATGAGTTAAAAGCCTGTTACCATTTATCCACTTCTTCATTGGCGCCATTGTCCTGGGCCGGAGTGTCGTTAACAGCAGGCACTGCTGCGGCAGTAACTTCTTCACCGTTCACTTCGTCCATTTCAACTTCCGCTTCTTCGTTTTCACCGAGAGGTGTGTCATGATTGAAGGCATCGAAATCGAAATCGGGCATGAGATCAGTTTTTACATGATCCACTGCTTCGTTCAGCGCCTTAATGAACTTGTTGAAATCTTCCTTATACAGGAAAATCTTGTGCCTGTCATATCCGTTGTCGTTGAAACGTTTACGGCTTTCCGTGATTGTCAGATAGTAGTCCTGATTGCGTGTGCTTCTAACATCAAAGAAATACGTTCTGCGTTTCCCGGCGCGGATACGCTTGCTGTACACACTCTCCATCCTTTTGTCA
>CAZREP010000281.1:0-4200 GCA_964599035.1 uncultured Terrimonas sp.
ATATCAGCATTTTAGGGTTATCGTTAAGGATCAAAGGTAAGTATTGCTGTGCAATTAGGAACCGGCGGATATAGATGTGCATATTTTCATAATAACTCTTTTCCCACCCCTTTGTTGTGTGCTGCGCTATACCAGGCCATGCTCTTCTTCAGCGATCAGCTTCCGGAGCAGGTTCAAAGCATAATAAGCCGACATTTCAATATTACGTGCCCGGTCGTACCGGAAATGAAACTTTGCTGCCACCGTCCTGCTACGGCTTCCCGCAGCAACCCATACTGTTCCCACCGGTTTTTCGTTCGTTCCTCCTTCCGGTCCCATAATACCCGAAGTGGCCACAGCGTAATCTGTATTCATTTTTTCTATAACGCCGCTCACCATTTGCTTCACCGTATCTTCGCTCACTGCACCCACAGTCTGCAAAGTGGCTTTTTGCACACCCAGTACATTTTCCTTTACTTCGTTGGCATAGCTCACCACAGTTCCCCTGAACCAGGCAGACGAGCCTGCAACCGAAGTAATGAGATGCGCAATATACCCTCCGGTGCAGCTTTCGGCGGTAGCCATGGTATGCTTGTTTCGGAGCAGCATTTTCCCGATCACCTGTGCAAGCGTGATGTCTTCATCGACCACCAGCCATTCGGCCACTACGGTTTTCAATTTTTCAAACTGGCTGTTTAAAGTTTCCTGCAGCCGGCCGCTGTTATTATCGCTTCCGGTAATGCGTAGCCGAACCATTCCGTAATGGGGAAGATAGGCCAGCTTAAGATGAGCAGGCAGCTGCGCTTCCCATTCCTTAATGGTTTCTGCCAAAAAAGATTCGCCAATCCCGAAAGTGAGCAAAGTGCGATGATCAATAAAAGGAAAAGTAAAATGCCGTTTCAAATGAGGAATAACATAGTCTGTCATCATCCCTTTCATTTCATGCGGCACGCCCGGCATGCTCACAAATATTTTTCCTTCTTTTTCAAACCACATACCGGGAGCCGTTCCCCTGCTATTGGGAACAACGGTGCAATTGTCGGGCACTTCTGCCTGCTTAAGATTACGTTCTATGAGCGGGCGATTCAGCTTCGAAAAAATGCTTTTAACATTTTCCAGCGCGCCTTCATTCATTACCAATGAGCCGCCAAAGTATTCGCAAAGTACCGGCTTGGTGATATCATCAGCCGTCGGACCAAGCCCGCCGGTTATAAGAATAATAGCGGCATCCCGGCTTTCTTGATCAAGAGCACGGATGATCTCCGCTTTACTGTCGCCAACAGATACCCTCCGTTTCAGCCATATCCCGGCTTTGTTCAGTTCCTGCGCCATCCATGCGCTGTTGGTATCTACCACCTGTCCGATGAGCAGCTCATCGCCGATGGTAATAATGGAGGCATTGATTGCATGTGCATCAGCAGAAAGATCAGACATCTGTTCCATCATAAATTTCCTGCAAGGTAAGGGTAAAGCCTATAGTCTGAATAGTTATAGCTCCTTCCTCAATGTTCTCGAACAGCCACGACTGATCGGGTTGCCTGTGGGAAATGATGACCATTTCCCGGAGCGTATTGATCATGATGTATTCTTTCAGAGAGGGAATATCACGGTAAAAGAAAAATTTCCTTCCCTTGTCGATACCGACTGTAGAAGGAGAGAGTATTTCAAAGATCACTGCAGGATTGGTTAGCGTATCGAAGGTGTCATCTTCCATCTGAGGCTCACCACATACGATTACCGCGTCGGGATACATATAAGCGTCGTGCAACGATGTGCTTACCCGCATATCGGAAGGTAGCATGCTGCAATGCTTACCTTTTAAAAAATATCCCACCTCCCGGTACAGGTTCATTGCAATCCTGTTATGCGTGAGCCCGGCGCCAGCCATGGCAACTACATGCCCGTCGTAATACTCGCTCCGGCATGACGCATCCCGTTCCGAAGCCAGGTAAGCCTCAGGAGAAATATAATTGTATTTCGGCGCCGGTTCTTTAACTTCATTCTCCATAGTATAAATTTAACCATTCCCCGCCTATTCAATAAATATTTTCTGTAATGACCCAAAAGAGACCCAGTTTCCACAATACCCTTTTCACATTGATCCTGGCAGGAGCCGTATTATTTTCCCCAACCATTATTACCGGGCAAACCCTTACTCAAAAATTACAAAAAGCATTCCTCCGGTTTGAAGAAGACAGCCAGTTGTCGCATGCCATCAGCTCATTGTATATCATTGATGCGGCAAGCGGCAAAGTGGTATTCGATAAAAATTCAAGGATCGGTCTCGCGCCTGCCTCCACCCAAAAAGTGATCACCAGCGCCGCTGCTTTTGCCATGCTGGGAAAAGACTTCCGGTACACCACTTCCTTCGCCACGGGCAGCAATACCGGTAATGCACATACTTTATACATTCTCTCTTCCGGAGATCCCACGCTGGGAAGCGAACGCTGGGAGCATACAAAAGCAGATAAAATACTGAACGGCGTCACCCGCTCGCTTGAACAAAATAAAAAGAGCATTAGTAAAATAATCATAGATAACGTGGGATGGGAATTTGATCATATACCCGATGGCTGGATATGGCAGGATATAGGAAATTATTATGGTGCCGGCTGCGAAAAATTAAACTGGCGTGAAAACCAGTACGACCTGCTGCTACAGTCGGGAAAAAGTATAGGCGATCCTGTTCACATAACTGGCACCCATCCTAAGATCTATGGTCACGCATTCCGTTCCGCGGTAATTGCTGCGGCAAAGGGAACGGGCGACAATGCGTATATCTACTTCCCTTTAAATGATACGGTGGGGGTAGTGAAAGGCACGATCCCTGTGAATGAGAACGGTTTTGGAATATCGGGTGCTTTTGCCTCAGGAACCAGGCAATTCATTGCTGAGTTATCAGACAAAATGTTAAACGCCGGGATAGCCGGCGCTACTCCCGAAATAAGTATGACGATGCCGGCCGGCACAGCAGCCGGAGATTATACGGTTATCCATAGGGAGACTTCTCCCCCACTCGATTCTCTTATTTACTGGTTCAACAAAAAGAGCATCAACCTGTACGGCGAAGCCTTGCTGAAGACCATGGCCGATAGAAAAAAAGGCTATGGCATTACAGATACAGGCGTTACCGTTCTAAAGGATTTCTGGAAGCAGAACGGGATTGATGCCACCGAATTGAATATAGCGGATGGTTCAGGGCTTTCTCCGCTGAACCGGGTTACCACGCACAGCCAGGTGCAGGTGCTGCAATACGCCCGGCAACAAAGCTGGTTCGATGCTTTTTACCATTCCCTGCCGGTATACAATGGCATGAAAATGAAAAGCGGAACGATAAGAAATGTTAAAGGATTTACCGGATACCATACCGCCGGCGGCAGAACGTATATCTTCTCATTTTTGGTGAACAATTATAACGGCCCGGCAGCGGCATTGGTACGCAAAATGTATGCAGTATTAGATATGTTAAAGTGAAGGAGGAGGTATCAGGTTGCAAGTTGCAGGTTTGGGAGTTTCTGGTTTTTAGTTTACAGTTGAATCTGTTAGAGATTTGAGATTTTCGATTTGATATTTGAAATTGTATTTCCTTCGAATTTCGAGTTTTAGTTTTCGGATTTGAAACCCATTTGGTTCTTGTGATTTGGTTCTTGATGCTTTGCAGATTGTGCCTTGCAACCTGCAACCTGCGACTTCTACCCAACTATAAACTTCCTAACTGCAAACTTCTAAACTTCCTAACTTTCGTTACTTTCCCATCATTCCGTCTACGCTGGCTTTTCCCGGTCCTACCAGCAGTATAACAATAAAGCCCGCAAGATACAGCGCGGACTTTTCGCCATCTCCAAAAATTGCGGCATTGTGCGCTTTAAACAAAGCAACGCTCATTCCGATAATGAGGGGTAAAACAGTAAACCGGGTGAACAGTCCTATGATCACAAAAACAGCGCAGAAAAACTCTGCAAAAAGGCTAAGAGAAAGCGATACAGTGCTGCCCATGCCCAGGAAATTGATGAACTTATTTTTCATCGTGGAAAAATGCACCAGCTTATTATAACCATGGGGAAGCATCATCAGCCCCAGGCCCACGCGAAGCACTAACATGGCAATGTTAAATGCCCAGTCGGTATATCCCGTAGATAAAAGTTTTTTCATTGTATTGTTTTAGCAGGCAAAAATAAGAGATACCAACCTTTTATCCACAAGTGTTTTGGAATGGTTATT
>CAZREP010000282.1:0-4196 GCA_964599035.1 uncultured Terrimonas sp.
CGCAGCGCGCCAAAATATTTGTAGCCATTTCAATACATTTGCTCTAAGCCGCAGTGCGGCGTAATATTAAAATATTTGACTTTTTGATCAGGAATGATATCCTGCCTGTATAAAATCGGTTTTAATATTACGGCGCTATGCGCCTTTTTACTTCTTCTATATTTTTCCTACAAATATTATGGCTGCTACGCAGCTTATCTAAGGTGGTTTACATTATTTGCTTCCATAACCTACTTTTACAGCCCAAACAGGCACTATGTATAACAAAGAACAAACGCAGCACATGCAGCAGCAGACCCTCTCTTTTTTAAAAGCTGCAGATAAGAGTATTGAGTCCACCCGGATCAATGAGCTCCGCAATGTGCTGCGCTTTCACGAATACCGGTATTATGTAATGAACGACCCGCTTATTGCCGATGCAGAATATGACCAATTGTATAAAGCGCTGGAAAAAATGGAGCAGGAACAGCCGGAGCTCATTACAGCAGATTCTCCCACACAGCGGGTATCCAAAGGGCTCATTAAAGATTTCCCCAAAGTACAGCACTTAGTGCCAATGCTCTCGCTCGATAATTCTTACGATGCGGCCGACCTGTTTGATTTCGATCGCAGGGCGAGGGAGCTGAGCGGACTGCATGAAATGGAATATTGTGTTGAACCCAAATTCGACGGGGCCAGCATTTCCCTGATATATGAAAACAATATGCTGGTACGGGGTGCTACCCGGGGCGACGGGGTAGTGGGAGATGATATTACTACCAATATCCGGCAGATCAGGTCGGTTCCCCTGTCGGCGAATTTCTCCGATTATGGCATACAGCAAATTGAAATAAGAGGAGAGGTGCTGATGAACAAGGATCATTTCAAAGCTTATAACGATATGCTGGAAGAAACCGGCACTGCGAGGCTGGCCAATCCGCGCAATGCTGCCGCGGGTTCCCTGCGTATTAAAGATCCCAGGGAAGTGAGCCGCAGGAACCTGGAAGCTTTTCTGTATCATATAAGCGATTTCAGTCTTTTGCCGGGTCAGAGCGTTTCCCCGGCTCTGCAAACCCACAGCGGTTCGTTAAAGATGCTGTGGGAGCTGGGTTTCAGGAGCCCTGAAAAAGAGAAAAAGGTGTTCAAAGGCATTACTGCCGTGGTGGAATATTGCGAAGCGTTTGAAAAACAGCGGGACGCGCTGTCCTATGAAATTGACGGTATGGTGATCAAGGTAAATGAGGTATCGGTGCAGGAAAGGCTGGGAATGACCACCCATCATCCCCGCTGGGCAATTGCTTATAAATTTAAAGCCAGGCAGGGTACGAGCAAGCTGAAAGCGGTAGAATTCCAGGTAGGCAGAACCGGGGCAGTTACTCCTGTAGCCAAAATTGAACCTGTGCAGGTAGGCGGCGTTACGGTAGGCAGCATCTCATTGCATAACGAAGAATATATCAGGGAAAAAGACCTCCTCCTGGGAGATACCATATTAATAGAGCGGTCGGGCGATGTAATTCCCCAGGTAGTTAAATCTTTTCCCGAGCTCAGAAAAGGTGATGAAGCCGCTATTCATTATCCGGTTTCCTGCCCGGTATGCGGTTACCCGCTGGAAAAGCCGGAAGGGGAGGCCGTATGGCGGTGCAATAACAGCAATAACTGTCAGGCGCAGATCGTGGAACGCATCATTCATTTCAACAGCAAGGATGCCATGGATATCCGTGGATTGGGTGAGGCTATTGTAAGGAAGTTCTATGCCCTCCATTACCTCCGGGATATTCCGGGGATATACCGACTTCCTTTTGACCAGATTAGAGAGTTGGAAGGTTTTGGAGAGAAAAGCGTGACCAATATGCAGGCTGCCATAGAAGCGTCGAAGCAGCAACCACTGCACCGCCTGATATACGGGCTGGGTATTCGGTATATAGGCGAAACCACCGCAAAGGTATTGGCGCACCGGGTTGATCATCTTCTGGATTATACCCGGCTTACCGTAGAGGAACTGCAGGAGATGGAGGATGTTGGTCCCAAAGTTGCAGGGAGTGTATACCAGTTCTTTCACAATGAACAAAATATACAAATGCTCCACCAGTTAGAAGAAATAGGCCTGCAGCTTAAAAACAGGAAAAAGGAATTGCATACCGGCAATGCCCTGGCAGGACAAACTTTCCTTTTTACAGGAACACTCAACAAGCTTAAGAGAAGCGAGGCGGTGGCTATCGTGGAGGAAAATGGAGGAAGCATCCTGAGCGGGGTAAGCAGCAAGCTGAATTACCTGGTAGTGGGAGAAGACGCGGGCTCGAAATTTGAGAAGGCAAAAAAAATAGCAACTATAAAAATTATTAACGAGAAGGAGTTTTTAAAAATGATCGGCAGGTCAGAAGAATAGCAAGTCTTTAAAGCAAATCCCGGAGCATACAGGTATAAAAAATAAAAATATGTGAAGCCATGCTAATTCATTAAATTTATAATACCTAAAAGCATCTCCTCATGATAAAGAAAACTCCCGGAGAAACCTGGAAGCCGTTACAGTTTCCCGGATGGAAGCAGCTTCGTAAAAAATATGCTGTTTCCAGTTATGGCAAAATAGCCAGCTATACTGATGATATTTATGCCGATGGGCAGTTGCTGAGCGGATCGCTCACTACAGGCTACCGGAGCCTTAATCTTCACCGTCCGAATAATAAAGGTACCCTGTATATTCATCGCGAAATTGCGCGTTTGTTCTGTAAAAAACCTTCACCGAAGCACCAGTTTGTCATTCACCTTAACTACGATAAAACAGACAATAAATCTTCCAATCTCAAATGGGCCACTTTAAGTGAAGTAAGTCGTCATCAACAAAACAGCCCCGCCAAGATCGCGTATAAAAAAATCCAGGCCAACCGCTCGTCCGGACTAAAATTAACTGCCAGCCAGGTAAGCGCGATTAAAAAAACCATTGCAGATCCCAAACGGAAGCTCACTTATAAGCAGCTCGCAAAAAAATATGCAGTAAGCGAAATGACATTGTACAGGATCCGGAGCGGTGAAAACTGGGGAAGGGTAAAGTAAAGAAAGAAAGGGTCCGAACGGAAACAATATCAAATTTGATATTTGAAGCCCAATTATAAATGCCACAATAGCTCAAACAAGCCTTATGATACAGCCTGCTACCCTGCAATTCCTTAAAAAGCTTGCAAAAAATAATAATAAGCCCTGGTTCGACCTGCACAGGAAAGAGTATGAAGCTGCCCGGAAGGATTTTGAAGGTTTCATCCAATCCGTCATTAATACATTTGGTAAATCTGATGCCGCCATAGCGCCCCTGGTTGCCAAACAATGTTTATTTCGTATTAACAGGGATATCCGTTTCAGCAAAAATAAAACGCCCTATAAAAAGAACTTTGCGGCCAGCATTAACCGCGGCGGCAAAAAATCCGTCTTTGCCGGCTATTATTTTCATCTTGAGCCGGGCAATAGTTTCGTGGGTGGCGGTATATGGATGCCCATGCCTGCGGAAACACAAAAAGTAAGGCAGGAAATTGATTATTGCTGGCCGGAATTCAAAAAAATAATCACGGCAAAAAAGTTTACAACTATTTACGGCAACCTGGATAATGAACCGGAGATCACTTTAGTGAACGTACCTAAAGGATACGCCAAAGACAATCCTGCAGCGCAATACCTTAAGCTGAAAAGCTGGATTGCAATGCAGGCAATTGATGATACGGATATGCATTCCACGGGTTTGCTCAAACAAACCGTAGCCGCCTTCAGCGCTATACAACCCCTGATCTATTTTTTGAACCGGGCTATAGAAGAATAGCACTTACAACATATCCTTAGCCGCCAGGTATTCCGCGATCTGCACTGCGTTAGTTGCAGCACCTTTACGCAGGTTATCACTAACGACCCACATATTAAGCGTATTCGGTTGCGATTCATCCCTTCTTAGTCTTCCCACAAACACCTCATCTTTTTCATGAGCATCCTTTGGCATGGGGTACAACGCATTGGAAGGATCATCCACTACCACTACACCCGGCGTTTTGGCAAGTATTGCTTTAACCTCGTTTAAATCATAATCCTGCCCAAACTCGATGTTTACACTTTCGCTGTGTCCTCCCATTACCGGGATACGAACAGTAGTAGCGGTTACCCGGATATTATCGTCTCTCAATATTTTCCTGGTTTCATTTACCATTTTCATTTCTTCTTTGGTGTATCCGTTGTCGAGG
>CAZREP010000283.1:0-4179 GCA_964599035.1 uncultured Terrimonas sp.
GGCATTTTCTATTATAGCCGCGTTCTCTGTTAAGCCTACGTGCATCAGCATAGATACACCACTAAGCAGCAAAGCGGTAGGGTTGGCTATATTTTTACCTGCAATGTCGGGTGCAGTGCCATGTACGGCCTCAAAAATAGAAATATGATCGCCGATATTGGCAGAAGGGGCAAAGCCCAGCCCCCCTACCAGCCCGGCACAGAGATCCGATACAATGTCTCCCTGCAGGTTAGTAAGCACCACCACATCAAAAGTGTTGGGCCTGGTTACGAGCTTCATGCAGAGGTCGTCTACAATAATATCATCCGCCTGCAGCTCCGGATACGCTTTTGCTACTTCATAAAAGCATTCCAGGAACAGCCCATCAGTTATTTTCATAATGTTGGCCTTATGCCCGCAGCTAATGCGCCGTGCCTTTTTCAGCTTTGCCATTTCAAAAGCATACCTGATCACCTGCTCGCTTCCCGGCCGGGTTATAAAGCGGCGACTCAGGGCCACATCGTGCGTAAGCATATGCTCAATGCCGCCGTAGGTATCTTCTATATTCTCTCTTACCACTGTAATATCAATAGGTATGCCCGCCTTCGAGAACACGGTATCCACACCATGCAATGTTTGAAATACCCTTTTGTTGGCGAAAGTGTTCCAGGTTTTCCGGGCCGTTACATTGATGCTTTTCACCCCTTTACCTTTGGGCGTTTCCATAGGACCTTTAAACAAAAGACCAAGGTTCTCTATCGTTAGCCTCGCTTCCGGCGTCATTCCGTTGGAGAAACCTTTATCAAATACCCATTTTCCCATCTCTACAAATTCATACTCAAGGGGTACTTTATTGGCTTCAAATATGCGTAAAGTAGCATCCATGATCTCCGGACCTATTCCATCTCCCTTGGCTACGGCAATTTTCATGATCAAATGGGTTTTATATTAAGAAAATTTTGCAGCAAAGGTAAACCCGATTTGGATTAGTATAGAAAATTATCAGCAATTCCCCTGCCTCTCATTGTTTTTTGCTATTTTTAAGCCAAACTTTGGTAAGGTAATGGCATCAAAAGTAACGGAAGGTGTAACAGTAACGGTTGAAACATTTTATCAGCCGGATTACAGCAATCCCGTTAGCGGTGAATTCATGTTTGCTTACCGTATTACATTACAGAACAACAATGCTTTTCCCGTAAAACTGCTACGGAGGCACTGGTATATTTTTGACAGCAACGGCACCCAGCGGGAAGTGGAAGGAGAAGGCGTGGTAGGCGTTCAGCCGCAAATTAACCCGGGTGAGCAATATCAGTATGTGAGCGGCTGCAACCTGCGTACGGAAATGGGCAAAATGTATGGTACGTATGTAATGGAAAATATCGCATCTAAAAAGCAGTTCGATGTGAAAATACCGGTATTTGATATGATCGTACCGTTTAAAATGAATTGATATTTTTTTCATTTTAAAGTCTTAGCTTTGCCACTCTGCCAGTAAAACCAGAATTTTTATTGATCAGGAGAAGAAAAGGTGATATAGATTTTGAAATTTATTCCCCCCCAAAGCGTTATTTATTAATTATTAATAGTGAGGTATGCATTCCATACTGTACACACCAGGAAAATTGAATAAAACAGATGTATAAGGTTACTTTCAACAATAAGAACAGGGTATTCTTTAATGCACTAAAGGCAAACGTAGACCAGTATTTCATTGACAACAATATTGCTAAAACAGGTAACTGGAAGCTGTATGTGAAATCGGCAGTGCTTATCCCGGCTGCCATTATATTGTATCTCTCGCTGATATTGCTGCCGATGAATCTTTTTACCGGTATCCTGCTGAGCGGCTTATTCGGATTCACGCTTGCCAGCATTGGCTTTAATATTATGCACGATGCCTGTCACGGCAGCTACTCCACCCGCAAATGGGTAAACGACCTGTTCGGCTTAAGCATGAATGCGCTGGGAGGAAACGCTTTTTTGTGGAAGCTGAAACATAATATCGTACATCATACTTATACCAATATTGATGGTATTGATGATGATATCAATAACATGCCTTTTATGCGTGAATGTTCCACACAGCCCTGGAGGCCCATTCACCGCTACCAGCAGTTTTATATGTTCTTTCTTTACGGGTTTACTTCTCTTTTTCTGCTGTTCATTACAGACTATATAAAATACATTACACGCAAGGTATATACCACCCCGTTAAAGCCGATGGACGTGCGGGAGCATCTCACTTTCTGGATATCCAAATTGCTTTACATAGCCATTACCATTGTTATTCCCATACTGGTAGTAGGATGGCAGGCCTGGCTGGTAGGGTTCCTCGTGATGCATTTTGTTTTGGGGCTTACCCTTGCGGTGGTGTTTCAGCTGGCACACGTGGTGGAACATGCGGAATTTGACGTGGCGGGCATTGAGCCTAAAAGAATTGAAAATGAATGGGCCATTCACCAGGTAAAGACCACAGCTAATTTTGCAGCAAATAATAAGTTCCTTTCATGGATCGTGGGTGGGTTGAATTTTCAGATCGAGCATCACCTGTTTCCCCGCATCAGCCATGTACACTACCCGGCTATTAGTAAAATTGTTCAGCAAACCTGCCAGCAGTTCGGTTTGCAATACATCTACTATCCTACGCTGGGGGCTGCAATAGCATCACATTACCGCTTTATGAAGCAACTGGGTCAAAAGCCACAGGTAGCGCTTGCTAATTAATGGTTCATACTTTTTTTCTATGCTACGAATTCCGGTGTTGTGCGGGGCAGAATGATTTATGGATACAACAGGGATATCGCCACTAACTGCCAACCCGCTATTTTCTTCTTTGTTACTTTTTTGCGGAAAAAGTAACACAAAAAGCCGCCGGGAAATGATTACCGCCATTTCCCGTCCCGCAAAATGCGGGATTGATTGAGCTTTGGTACTACTGTGCCTTCAGCAATAGAGCCTTGATATATTATACAAATGAAGCTACCATCCGACTTATAGTCGTTGATGATAAGTGAACTATTTCACCTTTATCTTCTCTTTTTTCATTCGTGAATTTGTGGCTCTTGCATTGTGGGAAAAAATTTGTCTTTATACCCACACCTTCTTCTTCAATTTGAAATGAACTTTACTATATTCGATAAATATTTTGAATTGCGATGGGCATCATAAAAAAGAAGGAAGCGGTTTTGGAGGCGCCTGATCTGTCAGGCGATCGCATAGGGAATGCTGAACCTAATGTCAGCAGCCGCTCCCTGCTCCGTTACCCCGGCGGGAAAACAAGAGGGGTCGACTTCATCACGCAATTTTTTCCGAAACATCTTGATAAGCTTTTATCTCCATTTTTTGGCGGCGGCTCTATTGAGCTGGCGGTAGCTGCAAAGGGAACCAAAGTATACGGCTACGATATTTTCCCCCCCCTTGTAGAATTCTGGCAATGCGTTGTTGGCCATCCGAAAAAGCTGGCGGAGGAAGTGCAAAAGTATTTTCCGTTGCCCAAAGACACATTCTACGAACTGCAGCAAACGCAAACCCGCTTCCGTTCTAAATTACAGAGAGCTGCTGTATTTTACGTATTGAACCGCTCTTCTTTTTCGGGATCCACCCTTTCAGGCGGCATGTCGCCTGAGCATCCCCGCTTTACCCTGTCGGCGATTGAAAGGCTAAGGAATTTTTACAATCCGAATATCTCCGTTGAGATGGGCGACTTTAAGCAATCGCTCGCGGGCCATCCGCATACCTTCGCTTATCTTGACCCACCCTACCTGATCAGCAGCTCGCTGTATGGCAGGAAAGGAGATGCCCATAAGGATTTCGACCACGAAGGGCTGGCAGAGATACTGAAAAAAAGAGAGCACTGGATCTTATCGTATAATGATTGTGAACCGATCAGGGAAATGTATGAAGGCTTTCATATTCTTACACCCAACTGGAAATACGGTATGAGCAACGATAAGACTTCCAAAGAAGTGCTGATCTTCAGTAAGGATTTTAAAATTGAAGGATATCCCGCTTACTAAATGCCCACTCAAACAGAAGCCGGCAAAGCCTTTGAATATGCATTGGTATTAACGTTAAGACTGTTGTACCGTAAAAATTGGAGAGATGAAAAGTGAGACATGAGATTTTCGCCTGACTTGTCCGTCATTATTTACCAGGCGCAGCGCGCCAAAATATTTGTAGCCATTTCAACACATTTGCTCT
>CAZREP010000284.1:0-4128 GCA_964599035.1 uncultured Terrimonas sp.
CTACTTTTTTCCGCAAAAAAGTAGCAGAAAAACAGCAGGGATCCCGGAGTTAGAAGGAAAACTGCGTTTTCTCCGGTGGTATTACCCCGGAGAAGACGGTAATGCTCTACCCGCCGGTGCTTTACTGGCTGTTACCAGGTAAACCCTCGGCAATAGCTGTAGCCATTGGGTTTCGTTAAATTGGATGTTGATGCTTTGTACAGGTGTGGCAACGGCGTTGTTCATAACAAAAAGTTTTAGGCTGGCGCCAACACAAAAAAGGCGTGGCGCTCAACTTACCGCTTTTGAGGTACTGGTATACCCTTGCAACAGATAAGAGAGCTCACGCCTAGGTCGTGAGCCATTCTGCTTATCATCTCGTTGCAATTAAAAATTACCAGTTTCCAAAAAGCGAGATTCAAAGCGAATGCTTCAATAATTTTATGAAGTAATCGCGAAAATATTTTATTCAGAACAAATATACAGAGATTTTACTATTTGCGGACACCTGTCCGCTTTATTTTTTTCAACAACGTTTTTATTTGTTAAATGCAAGATTCGTACGATATCATATGTGACTTCATTACCAAGGAATGGATCGGCCCAAGTGAGGAATCTATGCGTGCATTTGCGACCAATCATGATATTGATGAGAAGACCGTTAGGCGAATAAAAAATTGGAAGCAGGCACCCTATAAAATTACAATTTACACTTTAGAAAAAATATGTACTGCAAGGGATTTAACGCTTGAGGAGTTTTTTGGGTTGATCAAGAAGTAGGAGGAGAGTTGGCAGATGGTTTGAACGGTAAAGCATGAGCGGTACGGTGGTATTCAGTGTTATGTCTGCCTAAACCGAAGCTGACCAGCGGACAAAAAGCAGAGGATATATTCATCACCTCCCATATTGCTACTGTTAGCGGTTGTTATTTTCATTCGTCAAGTCCTTTAAAGTCTGTCAGCAGTTTTAATTCTGGTTCAAGTCTCAATTCGTGTGTCTCACAAATGATATGAATTTCCGTTTCTTTATTGCCTTGGTCAATATATAAATAGTAGTGCTTCAATTTATTCTTGCTTGCCTTGTCCAATCTTCGGAGTTTAGTAATTGTGTCACGTAGTAATTTACTGTCATCTAAAATAGCACTTCTAAAAAATTCAGGATATTCATAAAACTCATTTGCCAACTCTAAGTCACATTGATAAACACCTTTTAAAATCAGTATCCCTGCATTCCAACGCAAAAGTTTTTCAGAATGGTCAAAAGGTTTGATAATTTTGAACGCAATCGTCCTTGTCGGACTGAAACTTATAGTCACACTTTGAATTAATGTCAGGTAAAGCCCTAACTCGTCATTGTCCTGATATTTGTCTGTGTCTGTTGTCATTTATAATTACTGCCAACGGTGCAATTTGGCGATGTAGCGGTATCTCGTGATTCATCTACCCAGTAACCAATGCTAAATTTATAAATAAAAGTTCATTGTTTATTCTATTGTCCGGCGTTATTCGCCAGCCGAAACTGAAGCCGAGCAGCAAACAAAAGCCGAGGGGTATACTCGTCGCACTGCCATATTACCGAATGTTGCGTGCAGATTTGTTGGACTACAAATCTTCGAAATTATCAGGAACACAAGCATCTGCAAATAACCACCCGAATTCAATAAGCCGCCTTTCGTTATTTATATAAACACCAGTTTGTCTACCTGTAGTTGGGTCGCTAATTATATCTTGATTTCCTACTTGATATGTCCCCGCGAGATTTAAACTATTAAGATGATTCATGTAAAGCCAAATATTGTTTGGGTAGTTTAACTTGTTGAGAGGGAACTCTTCTTCTATTGTCCTTTTATTGAAAAACAAATGCTTTTCTTCAACCCAATCTGATTGTTGTTTTATTTTATACCCTTTTTTCTTTAAAAGAAAAAGAATTACTGCCTCGTCATGACTGATTTGTTTAATGATATTAGGAAAAGCTGGATGGGCTAAGTCTTGCTTTGTTTTGTCAATAGAATTGGCAAGCAGGTTTATAAACAACTCACTTAGTAAAGAATTTTCTTGGGCAAGACTAAGTCCTTCTAAAGTTGGGATAACAATTTGAGGTTGTCCTTCTACAAGATTTTCTGTTTCAACCTTATTGGCAACTTTTTGCAAATATCTTTCCCATCGGTCATGTTGAGCCGCCAAATAAGTAAACGGTGCAAGTAAAAATCTTGATGTCTTTGCAACGCTTTCAAGAGATTTGCCAATTTGCTTCATCGCTGGGCTCAAAGCATCATCATATACTTTGTCCAACGGTACTATATTTTTGATGTCGTCAGGTTTCATGGTCGTTTAAATTTGCACACAACGTCCATGGATTGCTGCTGTGCTGGTATTCTGTGTTCCGTCAGACCAGACTGAAGCTGAATAGCGAACAGAAAGATCAGTGTTTATTCGTCAGCCAGCATAGCAGCAATCCTCATGTTGGCAGCCGTTTTAATTGTCACTTAATGCAGTTATAAATAAAATTGAATCTTCGGCTCTCTTTTTTATTTTGAGAAGTTGTTGAACGCTGAAAGTCCCTGCACTTCCGTGAGTTCCGTCATTTAAATTTCTAAAAAACGTCAAGAGTTCTTCTACGTCAGCATCAATGAACTCAACCATAGGTTGATTAATTATTGATTTTGCTGAAAGTAAATACTTAATTTTTTCTCTTCTTGAAGGTTTGCCTTCATACAATGTGCAATTGGGATACCTAATTAGGACTTTGTCATCTGGTGCTTTTATATTCAATAACTGGATAAATATTTCTCTAACGCTTGTACAGAAGTGGCGCGATGCATCTGGGTTGTTTGGATTTAATGAATAAATGGCACCTGCCCAACGTTTGCCTAATTCAGAAGAAACACCATAGAGCTTTGATTCAACTTCTGTAAGTTGTAAAGTGTCTGGATTAATATAGTCGCCTTGGTCTTTACCAGTAATAGAATTGTACAGTTGAACACTATTATTTGTCTCTTGAGTAGGGAAATCAATCAAAAGTTCAGAACGTTCGATATTATTTTGATGATTGTAGTTTTCAAGTACGTTGTACCTATTTTCAACTGTTTGAACTGATGTTCTGTAAATTGTAGTTTTTGTCGTATAAGTTAAAACACTTGGCTGATTAAATTTTTGAATTGCTCTTGCTAAATTTTGTCTTTGTGCATTATTAAACTGTCGAACCTGACTGTTGTAATTGTCAATTCGCCTTTTATTTTCATTGTTCACTCGATTTACTTCTCGATTGTAGTCATTAATGTTCTTATTGACCTGGTCGTAGTATTTTTTTACTTCACGATTGTAATTGTCAACATTACGTCTTTGTTGGTCATTATACTGTTTGACTTTGCGATTGTATTCGTCAATCCGTCTTTTATATTCCTGAGGAGTCATTGTAATATAGTTTCTCCAAAATTCCTAAAGTATTTAGTATTTTAAAGAAAGAGTTTTGCACAATCTGTGGAAATGCTGCGTCTAAAAATGGCAACCAACTCATAAATTTACGAAACACAAGTGGAGTTTATCAAAAAATGACTTTGATTGTCAATTGTTTATTATTCACTAAAAAAATTGTTATTACGCCAATACAACTTTTCACAGCCGTGCACAAACGCCCACAAGCGCTTGTACACGCGTAATTATACAGTTTCACCACTCTCAGTCACATGCTCCATTTCGCACTCTCCTGTAAGATCAGGCATACACAACATCAAATATCCTATAGGAAAGTGTATAATACTACCGGCTCACCGGCGAGCCGGGAACAGAACAATACCTTTCATATCCCTGCGCCCGCAATTGTACTCCCCGCTCCTGTTTAAACGTACATGAAATTTTTCATTCACAAAACCTACCCGTTCCGGCAGTCGGGTATACGAAGGGTGAATGAAAAACTTTATGGGAGTTCCTCTCGGCTAAAAAACAATAATAAATATTCAAGAGAAATTAGTCCATGCGGTAGCTGCAGGAAATAGAGCAGGCGCCGTGGTAAATAATACAATGGCTGAAGAAAAAGGCCGCTCATGGCGACCTTTGTAAGTTGATGATTATTAGTGTCCCCGCAGAGACTCGAACTCTGGGCCCGCTGATTAAGAGTCAGCTGCTCTACCAACTGAGCTACGGAGACAGG
>CAZREP010000285.1:0-2814 GCA_964599035.1 uncultured Terrimonas sp.
AAGTTTATCTGATGTATCATATCTCTAAATTTGTTTAAAATCAAAAAAAATAAACATTATGAGCGCGTCCAATTATCCCTCAGCTTCCAGCCAGTCTCAACCGCCTAAAAAAGATAACCGTGGCATAATATACGGTGTTTTGATCGCCGCATTACTGGGAACCTGGGGCTACATTATCTATGATAAAAGTAAAACCAAGGAAGTAATTCAACAAAAGGATGTTCAGTATGCTTCCCTGGATTCCGTAAGGAACCAGCTTTTAACAGACTACCAGGCTGCGGAGATCCGCCTGGATAAAATGACATCCGAAAATGCAAAGCTCGACAGCCTGGTTAAAACACGCGACAAGGATGTAGTTAGCATGAGAAACAGGATCAAAACCCTGATCAACAAACAGAATGCAAGCGCCGCCGACCTGGCTGAAGCACGCAAACTGATCACTCAGCTCAACGGTAAAATTGAAGAATATGTGCAGGAGATAGAAAGGCTGCAGGGGGAAAACCGGCAGCTAACAGCCGATAAGGAACAGTTGACCACTGAGAAACAAGAATTGACCGATACACTCACCACTAAGCTGGCTGAGAATAAAGATCTGAGCGGCAAAGTAGATGTAGGTTCCACCTTAAATGCCACCAATTTCCATCTTGCCGCTATCAATGAAAAGAAAAGCGGTAAAGAATCGGAAACTTCAAAAGCTAAAAGAGCCGACAAGCTCAGGGTTTCATTTGATGTGGAAAACCGCCTGGCTGTTACAGGAACAAAAGACCTGTATGTAGTGGTTACGAATCCTGAAGGAGAAGTAGTAAAAGAAGAAGGCCTGGGATCGGGTTCTGTAAACACAAGAGAAGATGGAGATAAAGAATTTACCAATAAAGTGTCTATCGACTACGAACAGGGCAAACGCAAAAATGTAAGCTTTGACCTGAAACAAACCGATAAGTACAAACCCGGTACCTATAAAGTAGAAGTGTACCAGAATGGTTTCAAGATCGGTGAAGGCGCCGTGACCCTTAAGAAGGGCGGTATCTTCGGATAATAAGCAATTTTATAAATTAATTTCAAGCCGGGAGCATTATTGTTCCCGGCTTTTATTTTGGGCCTGCTTACTTTTAATTTACGTCTATACTTATTCTTTTTCCAACGGTTCGCAAGCGGACTGATTTACGAATACAACAGGGATATAGCCACTAACTACAAACCTGCTATTTCCTTCTTTGTTACTTTTGGTGGAAAAAGTAACCAAAAGCCACCCGAAAACCCAGCCTGCTGGCAGGGATTACAGCCCGTTTTCGTCCCGCAAAATGCGGGATGATGTAGCTTTTGTGCTGCTGTAGCTTCAGCTATAGCACCCTGAAGCGTTAAGACAGGAATAGTGTGTTGTATAGAATACATGAATATTTAAGGTATTTTGATATCTCCATTCGTGGCTTTGTGGTTATTGGCTTTGCCATATTATCAGGCATTCCCTAAAATAGGGCCCTTAAGGAGGCCCGCCCGATATGTACCGTATTTGAAGCCGCCGCCTTCCTGCCTTCATACTGGATATTCAGTTCCAGGTAAGAAGTGAGTCTTTTGCTGAAATCAAGGGTCCATAAAAAATTCCTGCCCGGCAATAACGCATCAAGCATGATGTAGGAAACGCTGGTATTGGGTATATTGCCGTTGCCGGGGTCGGTATATTTGATCTGGCTGTAGGTAAATTTTGCCGTAACGGAGCTGCTGGAAAGCACATTGTATTTTACTTCTCCTGTTAATGAATGGATGGTGGCTTTTTGCGCAGAGTCGGTGTTGCTCTTATTGTCGTATTTATAACCTATGCCTGCGCGGAAATCCGTACCGCGTATAAGCGATATCCGCGGCTCCACTCCATACGATCCGATATGATAGTTCCTATTATCAAAATTAGGCGTCACCAGCCTGTTCCTGTTTTTCTTTCCCGACAGCTCCAGCAAAAAAGAACGGGTGATATTCCACCTTCCCCTTATATTCCAGTCGTTGACCCTGCGGCTTTCATATCCATAAGTAAGAAAGGCTTTGTTATCATTACGGATATTATTAATATCCATGCCCCACGTGCTGCTGAACCGGTTAAAAGAAAACGAATTGCTGAACACCTGGTTCAGTGCGATGAGGGAAGTATCCTGTAATGGCACGGCAAAAGGATTGAACTGCAGCTTCCCCGAGCTTTCTTTTTTATATACCTGCAATGAGCTCTGGAAATATAAACGGGTAAGGAATTTCTGAAAATTACCGGCTTTTGACATATCAATCATTGACCGGGGATTAATAACAAAGCTGTAGTTGAACTGGAGATAGTTGGCTTTAACAAATTCATTGGTGGGCGTAAATATGCGGATGTACTTTGCCTGGTCACGAAACTGCGACAACTCAAATTCATTCAGCTCAGGAATACCATTGCCGTTATAGTCGTTCCATGTATATTCACCCTGCCCGGGAGGCACTTCCACATAGGTGAAGTCGCGCTTCTGCTCCTGCCCGGTACCTACCTCATACAGCACATTGCCGCTGACCAGCCCCTTCCACTCATTAATGAAATATTCAGCCCTGCCTAAAACCGTTTCTTCGGGCTTCTGCGAAGTGACCTTGCTGTCGGTTACCTCTAATTTCCTGTAGGTAAGATTAACCTTCAACTGGTGCTTTTCATTTTTTAACAGCTCGGTATAGGCATTGATATTGCTGCTCCTGTCGAACGATACCAGCTTCGACTGGTAAGGATACTTATCGCTCCGGGTGTAATAAGTAAGCCCCCATTTATTGGGTTTACCCGAAGGAGACTTAAGATATGCCTGCCAT
>CAZREP010000285.1:2824-4084 GCA_964599035.1 uncultured Terrimonas sp.
GCCATACTTCATAAGCAAAGCTGCCGGTATTCAGTGAATCCAGTTGCTTATAACGCACGTCGTTGCGCTCGGCAGTATATCCTCCCCCCACCCGGTAATTGCCCATGCGGGGGAAATCCCTTGCCACATCAATCACGGGCTTTACATAATAGCCTTTCTGCTCGGGCTGGTTAAAGCCGGTAACCGCCAACTGGTTATTAAAATGCCAGTTGCCATAGTCGGCCTTATGCAGTATGCTGTTGCGCACCCCGTTATACCCGCTACTCCTGTTGTAACTTTCAAGCTGGTATTGCAGTGTATTTCCTTTACTGTTGCTAAGCTCTACCCTTGCCTGGAAAAGATTTTCTGTGGCAGCCGGTACATTGTCGAGGGGGAGACCCCATCCCCTGTAAAATTCAACATTCCGCAGCCGTTCAACCGGCTTGAACCTGTCCTGCACCCACTCATAGCTTAGCCGGCTCAGCAACGTTAATCCTTTTGCGCTTCTTTTAAATGGCCTGCTGTCGGTTACCGTCAGCTTTGCGGCAAAGCCCTGATCGTCGGTTTTGTCTTTCAGTGAAAAACTATTGATATTATAGCTGCTCACCGCCATTTCCGTACTCACCTGTGTATGCTCAGAAATCGTATAGTCTGCGCCAATGCTCAGCAATTGCTGCTTTTTGGGAGCCACCAGCAGTATCACCGGATCGAACCTACCCTGTTTGTTATTATTGGCATCCGGGGCAACCCACTTAAACAGCTTTCCGTTAGCCGCGCTGGTCTCATCCAGCACATAGTCGCCCATCCCCTGACCCACTTCCGTAAAAGCAAGGTTATAGAGCGTATCACCGGGGGATACGGCATGTACATACACAGAATCGTGCAGGGTACCATTAAAAACAGTATCGATCTTTTTATACAATATTTTATTTACGGAGAACGTATCCAATACCTGCGAAGGATACAGCGCCTGGTGCACACTGTCGCCAATATCTGCCAGGAATTGCTTCTGACGGGGATCAAGCGTTTGGTTAATGGGCGAATTCCGGGCATCGGCATTAGAATAGGCCGCCACCCGCAGCTTCCATTTTTCGCCTATGGCAGCTTCGTCGGCAACATACAACTGCGAATTAAGATAATTCCGGTCGGCATAACCAAACTCTACCTGTATCCGCTTGTCCTTTGTAATCATTTGCTTAGGGGTAAAGGTGAGCTCGGCGGTATTATAGTTGATCACATAATCCTGGTCTTCTCCGCGCTGCATCAGTTCCCCGTCTATAT
>CAZREP010000286.1:0-4020 GCA_964599035.1 uncultured Terrimonas sp.
CTTTTCCACACATGTTAATATCTCCTTAGCTTGATGCATATGCGAACATTCGGGATTACGGCTTCGGACTTCACCTTCCCAGTCTCTTTTTGATGCTTTCCCAAACGGGTTGTACATCGGGTGAAAGCTTAAAATAAACAACACTGCCTCCGTACAATAATATGAACGCTGTGCTACGTACAAACAATCCCGGAAAGCCGTGCATGTTCCTGAAGGCAAAATAACAAATAGCATAGCTGCACCCTGCAATAAGAGCCGCATACAGGGAAGCGGCGGTAAAAGGCTGCAGCCTGAACTTTTTGTATAAAAAAACCAACCGTATTGCATTATAAAGAGATACCGAAACCAGCGTTGCTATAGCCGGGCCGATGATGCCATATTGCTTTGCCATGACATACGTGAGCGGCAGGGTTACCGCCAGCAGTATGACCCCGCTTATCAATTCAAATCTCCAGTAGTTAGATGTACCGATAATCTGGGAGTTGAGACCGGTACCCAGGTCTATGACCCTGGTTAAGCCAATGAACAGGAAAGCATTGAAACCCAATGCATATTCGGATTTAAGCTTAAAAGTATATACCGCTTCGGTATAATTAAGCGCTATTAATACAAAAATGCCGGCAGCAAATAACAACAGGTTGATGGATGAGCGCTGGTAAATTTTTTGAAGCGTTTGCATATTCTTATCCTTCCAGGCCTGCGAAAGATGGGCAATGGATGCTGCTACAACCCCTCTTTGAGGCGCCTGTATAATACTTGTCATGGTTTGTGCGAGCGTAAATATGGCAGCCTTCTCCAGCCCGTCTTCCAGCACCGACGCAATTACTATAGTATCAAACACACCCGAGAGGGTAAAGACCAGCAAACCCGAATATACAAAGAGGCAGAAAGAAATAATCTTTCCGGAGAACCGCCGGGTAACCTTGCTTATGGACAAGGTAAAATGCAGCTTACCCTTTGATGCCAGGTAAACCAGCAGGCTGAGGGCAGCTAGCGGATAGCCAAATACATACAGCTTAATGAATACTCCGAAATCGGTGATCACATGAAAGATAAACAATACGATCAGAATCGTTGTCCATAACCGCCACTGCACTTCCCGCAAAAAATTGGTAACAACAGGTTTCCGGAGGCTTTGCGCATAGGCTTCAAGGATAGTATATACGGTAAGCCCCAGTCCCATAGGAAATATCCAGAAATAATAACTCACCAGTTGCGGTGCATTGGCATTGTATTTTCTGATCACGAGGTCCCTGAACAGCCAGCCACCGATGGCCACCAATGCAAAGCCGGCAAGCCCTACTACTAGCGATAAAGAGAGCATGTCATTTTTGCGATCAGGAAGGTGGTGACTGTAATAAGGATAAAACTTATAGATGAAAGAAGGCATGCCAAACGCTGCCAGCGCCTGCATCATTGCCGAAATTGCAATAAATACCTGGGTAAGCCCATATTGATCCGTAGTGAACAGTCCTTCCCTGGTAAAGAAATACACATTGAGCATTCCCACGGCAAACCCCACGTATATTACGAGGGATGAAATAATGCTCTGCCTCCTGATTGTGCTCATTCGATAAAGATAATCCTGTAAACTAAAAAAACGAGATCCAGTTCTGCTTTATGGCTCTACCCACACATCGCTTTCTTTAAGCAGTTTAATGAGCTCCTCAACGGCAATATTACTGTCAACGGAACGCTTCACTACTTCCTTACCTTTATACAGGGTTATTTTGCCGGGACCGCTGCCTACGTAACCAAAATCGGCATCGGCCATTTCGCCGGGGCCGTTTACGATGCAGCCCATAATGGCAATTTTAACCCCTTTGAGATGATGGGTAACCGCGCGTATTTTTGCTGTGGTCTCCTGCAGGTCAAACAGGGTTCTGCCGCAGGAAGGGCATGAAATGTATTCGGTTTTTGAAATACGGGTACGTGTTGCCTGCAAAATGGAAAAAGCCGTGCTGTTGATGAACTGCTCCGGGCTCTTATTATGCACATAATTTCTTCCGCTGGCATTCAGCTGCCCGTAATTGCCCGAAAGCTGCGCATAGCTTTCCGGAACCATGCCCAGACAAAGTCCATCACCAAAACCATCCAATAGCAGCGCGCCGGTTTCGGTAGCAAAATGGATAAGATGCTCATCGGGCGTTTGCCAACAGCTGTCGGTGATCAGCAGAACGGGATTGCGAATATCTTTCTGCAGCAACTCCATGAACATGCGGCGTACCGATTGCATGGCATTGGTATTCGTGCTGCTCAATGCCAGCACAACAGTGGGGTCATTTTTAATTTTATCCAGAGCATGTACATCAAATGAACTTCCTGCATTAAAGCAATCCAGCATTACTACATTCAATATTGTGCTTTTGCCCTGCCCAGCAGCGGCGTTGAGGTATTCGTCAAAGGAAAATAAAGGATGGTATTTTTCTTTGTCGGAACATTCTATCCAGTCTTTTACAGGCAGTATTACTTTCAAAGTGCCCGGAAGCGCGAATGACAATGCTTTTCCTCTCAAAAAAATGTAATCCGCCGCCTGTTCGCCAATGTTCCATTTATCCGTTGCCTCGTCATAGCTGTAGCCTGTACGCTCTAAAACCGGTGCTGTGATCTCACCCGCCTTGCTTAAATCGGCCACAACCACCGGCACATTATGTTCTCCGATACGGTCAACCCGGAAGGTTTGCCGGCGCTGGTACTGAAAGGATGAGTGGTGGTAGGTGAATGGTGAATGGTGAATGGTGAATGATGGATGCGACGGGATTGATGAGGCTTCAGTATAGCGTTTCACCATATCACAGCACACCGGTATTTCAAATTCGGGGTCTTCGGTGAGAGATACCCGTATGGTATCACCAATACCGTCTTCCAGCAAAGTGCCTATGCCGATAGCCGATTTTATTCTTCCGTCTTCCCCATCGCCTGCCTCAGTTACTCCCAGGTGCAGGGGATAACATTCCTTAAACTCCTCGTTCATCTGGCGCACCAATAAACGATAGGCCTGGACCATTACCTGGGGATTGCTTGCCTTCATGCTCAGCACGATATTGTGATAGTTTTCATCGCGGGCAATGCGCAAAAATTCCATAGCGCTTTCCACCATACCCACAGGCGTATCGCCATAGCGGCTCATGATGCGGTCGCTGAGCGAACCATGGTTGGTACCAATGCGCATCGCTGTTCCATATTCTTTACAAATTTTAACCAGCGGGGTAAAGCGCTGCCTGATCCTTTCTATTTCGGCAGTATAGGCGGAATCGGTGTATTCAATAAATTCAAACTTCTTTTTATCAATATAATTACCCGGGTTCACCCTTACTTTTTCAACAATACGGGCAGCAATTTCCGCAGCATTGGGTGTAAAATGGATGTCGGCCACCAGGGGCGTATGGTATCCTCTTTTATGCAGCTCATTCTTAATGTTCAGCAGGTTTTCCGCTTCTTTTTTGCTGGGTGCCGTAATGCGCACCATTTCCGAACCTGCCTCAATGCAACGGATAGTCTGCTCCACGGTAGCGATCGTATCCATGGTATCGGTGGTGGTCATGGTTTGGAGGCGAATGGGGTGAAAGTTGCCAGTTAATAATCCCCCGATATTTACTTCCCTGGTCTTTAATCTTTTATATTCCGTTAAGGACTCGCAATACCATTGCATAATCTGCTGTTATAAGAAAACTGAGTGCAAAGGTAAGTAAAACAGCGGTAGCTGGTAGGTGTAAGGTAGGAGGTATGCTGACAGCCATTGCTGATTTCAGATTTATTGATTTTTGATTTATGGCAATCAGTTTGTCAGGATTTTGAAATAGCCCATTGCTGATCGCCCTTTTCGGATTTAGTATTTGATCTTTATTGGGTTCTTGTCTTTTGGTTTCTTGGTGTTTTTAAGACTGTTTCACGCAGCGTTCGCCACAGAGCAGCGGCGCAAAGGAGAGTACCATTCCATTATTTCATTGTCCCTTCGGATTTCGTCCCGAACCTTCGCATATGCGTCAAGCTAATTTTTGTTAAAAAATAAGTCTGTCA
>CAZREP010000287.1:0-3909 GCA_964599035.1 uncultured Terrimonas sp.
TAAAATGCTTAAAGTATGAACTATTGAAATCAGGTAATTTAATTTTCGGTTTCCATAATTTGCTGACCTAACTTGGACAAGTCAGGAGAGGAAACACTTCCAATGTAGCTTCGTCTCCCACGTATTTTTCTTTTATTTCCTGCAAAACACGTTCTACTTCCGCCTGGGTTTTTACATTTACCAGCTGCATACGGAACTCCTTACTGTGCGGCAATCCTTTCAGGTAATTGGCATAGTGTCTTCTCATTTCAAGTATACCTAATACGGGACCTTTCCATTCTACTGATTTCTGAAGATGGGTACGGCATACCGCTACCCGTTCTTCCACCGAGGGCGGGCCCAGCAGGACGCCGGTTTGAATATAATGCTTTATTTCCCGGAATATCCACGGGTATCCGATAGCGGCCCTGCCTATCATGATGCCGTCTACACCATACCTGTTCTTATATGCCACTGCTTTTGCGGGACTGTCAATGTCGCCGTTGCCGAATATGGGGATATGAATGCGGGGATTGTTTTTTACAGCTGCGATAAGGCTCCAGTCTGCCACCCCTTTGTACAATTGCGCCCGGGTACGCCCGTGAATGGTGAGCGCCTGCACACCCACATCCTGCAGGCGTTCGGCCACCTCCTCTATATTTTTGGAATGGTCGTCCCAACCCAGGCGGGTCTTAACGGTTACCGGCAAAGACGTAGACCGCACCACTGCTTCAGTGAGCCTTACCATCAGATCAACATTTTTCAACACTGCCGCACCGGCACCCTTGCAAACCACTTTTTTTACCGGACAGCCAAAATTGATATCCACCAGGTCGGGCTGAACGGCGTCAATGATCTTGGCGCTGAGCGCCAAAGCCTCTTCATCGCCGCCAAACAACTGTATACCAAAGGGACGCTCGAACTCTGAGAAGTCCAGTTTTTGCTTACTTTTAATGGCATCCCGGATCAGGCCTTCGCTGCTGATAAATTCACTGTACATAAGGTCGGCTCCTTTTTGTTTGCATACATAGCGAAACGGAGGGTCGCTCACGTCTTCCATCGGCGCAAGAAACAATGGAAAGTCGGGAAGTGATATAGAGCCAATTTTTACGGGCATTGCATGAACTGTATTATCTTGCATCTGTGGAAAGGGTCCGGCTGCACTGATACGTTCTTATAGCAGATTCTAAATATAATAAATTGATAATCAATAGACGTCTTACCGGTATGCTTCCCATACGCAAACGGCAAATGTACACACTAATTTCATAATCATGTACGACGCCCATTCAAAAGGAATTTCTTACGCCAATGGCTTTTTAGTGCTGATCGGATTATGGATGGCAGGTTTTATTGCAGGAGGCGTGCTAAGCATCCCTGTATGGGTTGCGATGACAGGCAAAGGAATAATGAGCATGCCCGCTGAAATGCTGAACCCTGAAAATATCAACGCGGTGCGGATGATCCAGGTCGTTTCTACTGCCACCACCTTTTTTTTACCTGCTTTTTTTACCGCCCTGATCATTAACCGAAGGCCGGCGAAATGGCTGGGATATACCATGCGGTTCAATTACAGGCAGCTGCTTTTGGCGCTGGGCATTATGCTTGCCGCCGCGCTGGCAGCCGCAACACTGGCACAACTGAATGAACAGATCCCCGTTCCCAAAAACGCGGCTGATTATTTCAGGAAGCTGGAAGATAACTATAGTCGGCAGGTGGAAGCCATGACGAGCATCAGCACATTCGGTGATTATATCATTGCTATTATTATGATCGCTTTGCTGCCCGCTGTTTTTGAAGAGACCTTTTTCCGGGGAGGGATGCAAAACCTGCTTACCCGGTGGTTCGGGAAGCCCTGGCTGGCCATACTTATTACCAGCCTGATATTTAGTATCATCCATCTTTCCTACTATGGTTTTTTAGCCCGGGTATGCCTGGGGGTGGTGTTAGGGCTGATCTTTTATTACTCCCGCAGTCTCTGGCTCAGTATTGCGGCACATTTTTTCAATAATGCCATCGCAGTAACACAAATGTATATACTGATCAGGCAGGGCAAAGCTCCGAAAGATGCAATGAACGAAACCTACCCGCTGTGGTGGGGGATCGTAGGTGCAATCCTGCTGTTTATGCTGTTTATCCGGTTTAAAAAAGTCTCAGCCAAATCCGTTAAGAAATTTACCACCCCGGAAGACAGGGCTTTGGAAGAAAAATGGATTGCATAAGAGAATATGGGAATTTGAAAATCTGAAAATTTGAGAATGTGGCAATGAACTGGCAGGTATTCAGAACCAGGGCGCTTACGGCACTAGTATTTGTGGCAGTAATGCTCGCAGGATTGCTTTGGGATCAATGGAGCTTTTTTATTTTATTTTCGGTTATCCATTGGGGTTGCTGGATCGAGTACCGGCAACTTATTAAACGGATTGATCCGTCTTATGAACAGATATCTTCCTTCCATGCGTTCGGGGTAATGCTGGCCGGATGGTCGCTGATGCTGTACAGTGCCGGCAACGCCTACCAGGTGGGAGATATTGCCCTGCATGCGGTAGGGCTTTTTCTGTGCCTGATCTTTGCTTTTGCCCTTCCCCTCACAGAGATCCTTTTTTCCAGGCAGTTCAATCTTAAGCACATTGGCTATTCGGCTATGGGTCTGCTGTACATTTCCCTGAGCTGGGCGTTAATGATAAGCATACGATCCATTGAGGAGATTCGGATCTCCGGAAACGGGCATTTTGAAATGGGCCGCACTTTGCCGCTTATTATTATTTTTTCTATATGGATCAATGATACCATGGCTTATATAACAGGGTCGCTGATAGGAAAAACGCCTTTTTCAAGCATATCCCCAAAAAAAACAATAGAAGGCACGATCGGGGGGATTGTTTTATGCATTGCTGCCATGGGTATACTGGCGCACTATATACAATTGCCCGCTATACATGTATGTGCTATTGCTGCTATTGCTGCCATTGCCGGAACGGCAGGAGACCTGCTGGAAAGCAAGCTTAAGCGTGTGGCCGGCGTGAAAGACAGTGGGAACATCATGCCCGGGCATGGCGGTTTTTTAGACCGCTTTGATTCCCTTCTGCTGGCTACGCCCGTGGTATGGCTGTATGTGATGGCAGCGATGAAATGAGCTACCGCAAAATTTTGATGCTCCTTGGCCTTTGCCTACTTTTGTTGGTCAATCATACACATACATGACAGTACATAAAGAAGGATACCAAACCATTGCGCTTTGCGGGCTGTTTTTTGTGACCATTAACCTTGTGTTGTTTTATTTCTTACCTTATAGTGTAAGCTGGCTGGCCTGGATCATTTTTGTTCTCTCCTTCCTGTTTTTTCTGTTCATCATCTCTTTTTTCAGGGTACCCCGCCGAACACTAACCATCGATGATGCCAGGATCGTTGCTCCTGCAGACGGTAAAGTAGTGGTAATTGAAGAAACGGTGGATGAAGAATATTTCCGGGATAAGCGCTTGCAGATATCTATTTTTATGAGCCCAGCCAATGTGCACCAGAACCTTAATCCCGTAGCAGGAGAAGTAATATACAGTCAATATCATAAAGGGAAATATTTAGTGGCCTGGGACCCCAAATCCTCTACCCACAACGAAAGGCATACCGTTGTGATCCAAACCGGCAAAGCACCCGTTTTGGTGAAGCAAATTGCCGGCGCAGTGGCACGCCGTATTGTAAATTATCTTAAGCCCGGGCAACAAGTACTGCAGGGCGCCGAAATGGGCTTTATAAAATTTGGCAGCCGCGTGGACGTGCTTTTACCGCCAGGCACAAAGATCCATGTTCATCTGAACCAAACGGTCAAAGGTGGTATTACAGTGCTGGCGAGCTGGGAAGGTTAAAGCACCAAGATCCAAATCATTGCTGTCCGGTAAAAATAGAATATTTTATTAATCAAAGCACCGGGCC
>CAZREP010000288.1:0-3894 GCA_964599035.1 uncultured Terrimonas sp.
CCAAGTACGCCGCCCCTTTCAATACCTCATCCACAACTTTCGGTTATAGCTCTCAGGATTGGCGAGTTTGCCAAACGAACATATTCAACGCTCATGGGTGTGCATGAAGTGGAGCCGGAAATCTATGATTCCGTAGAGAATCATTTTACAGACTTTGGCTACGGAGAACTTGAGCAAGTATTCTTTGGTTTTGATTCGGAATACTCTGACTATGGAAAGAATTCAAAGTCTAATATCAATGGCTCAACAATCTGTTTTCTGGATAGTGGACAAGCAACCCGAACTGCGGTTTTCATCAATCGCGCCGTGCAGGGTACTATCAAGCATGGTCACTTAAAATATGCCTTGAAGATTGCCGCATTGTGTCACGAAATCGGACATGTTCACGACATGGAGAATCAAATCAACTTTAATGTCGCCGAAAGGGAGTTTGACGTTATCGAGGCGGAAATCTATGCGAACCTATACGCACTCAATTTGATGGCTGAACGGAATCTAAAGGTTTCCTACGATTTGCTGTTAGATGCTTTCAAGGATCATATTGGCCATGAAGGTTATATTGGCAAAGTCGCCGTTGGTGTGGTAGAGCGTAACCCAGGGCATATGTTTGTTGAGTGGCAGGAGCTAATAAATTGTTGACCGATGAAACAAGGGATGCACTTAGGCAATTCTGCAAAGTGATAGATGAGATTCATGCTTGCCGGTTCATTAAGCAAGCAAAAACTCAAGACCACACAATTACGATTAGCCGCATTCCTAGCGTAAACCGAGTTCCACAATATGATCGAGATGATTTCCGGTCTTTTGCAACTCTGTTCCGAAAGTTGGTTGCGAATCGTGAGCCAACTCAATTGTTTCGGATTATGAACATCATCAAGCCCTTTTGCCCAGTAGAGCATCAGGGTTCATTTAAGGAAATAAAAGCAGAGCTAAATCGCGAAGCAGAGCAGCCACCGATTGGAATTGCCATAGGACGCATGGGAGAAGAAATTAACTATACTCCGAAGTTCATTTGCGATGTTTTCTTCAACGGGATGATCTTTCACTCTGATCCTCACCTACAGGACGATGTTGCACGAATACTGGATTTTGAACCGTTCGTAATGGTGGCGTTCCTGCGTTATACGTCCATAGTTGTGAATGTCGCCACAAAGTACGCTTACGTGATCGAGCACCATAACTTTTTTCAGAATGAGTAAGTTGCTGCGAACTCTTTGAATTCTGCGGTGTCTAAACTTTCCACTATTCACTGCGAGCACAAAGATGGTCCATACACTTACAAACGATTGTTGCAGCAAAGCTAAGACTCTGATTGCAGAGGGCAGTGGCGATTCCCTACGGTATGCGACGTTGCAGCTACGCATGGCAATCGAATACCTGTTTTATGAGTTAGTGCCGCTCTACAAGCAGGAATTGCCGGATGACATTCTTTCAACTCGTTGGCAACCCAAACAAATTATCGACGCTATTTTAGAATGTGATCCCGATGCAGAACTTCCTTCGCGTGTAGCCTTCGGACCTTCGGAGCAAGTTGGCGAACCTGGCTGGGCAGATACCGTATTCTCCACTAAACCGCCCACCAGGAAGCTATTGAAGGATCATTACCATAAATTGGGATTCTACCTACACGCGCCAATAGACCTAGTGCAGCCAGACAATGCCAAGTGGCGAAGCGCTCTTGAAAGGGCATTGACTGTTCTCAGCGAATACACAGTCGATCAAGCCCTTTTTAACATTGGCGTTTTTATCCACATAGAGTGCGCCTGCTGCGAACGAACAATTTATCGCAATAAACGTGGCGTGGAAGCTAGCGGCACAATGAAATGCCCCAACCCTGATTGCGGGGCAATCTACAACGTGACTTTTGATGGCGAGTTAACACACTCCTCACTTCAACAAGAATCGTTTGATTGCCAGGTATGTGGAACAACTAATTATGTTCCAAGATCAGCGATCAAAGAAGGCACAGAAATAAGGTGTGTAGACTGTGGCCAGCAGGTATTGGTAACTCGGTCGTTTCGACTTCAACCCTTCGGTGAACCGACTAGTGAAACCCACATACTCGACACGGTACTATCAGATAGATTAGCGAAGATCGGTGATTCAATCATTGAGAAGCTAAACGCATTGAAGCGAACTGACGTTGTCACGAGAACGATAGAAGGCATTTTTGGTCGGATGGTACAATCAGGTATCTCGCTTCGTAATTTGCTTGGTGGTTCCGAACACGATTGGCATTGCGACGGAGCTTCAATTCTGCGAACGATCTATGACGGGTCGCTACAAGCACTTTATATCCTTTTCGATCCATTGAAGGCTGAGGAACTTGGCACGCGATATGTTGATTTCGGAATGGTCGAGAAAATCGTAATGATTAAGCTGTTCGACAAACAAGCAACTGATCTGTCGAGAAGAATGTCAAAAAGTGCAAAAAGAGCAACTGCTGAGCCTGCCTTACTAGTGGAGTATGAACGGGTCAACAAAAAGTATGGCTATGATCGGATGAAAAAGCCGCCAAAGAATTGGTACAAGGGATCATTGGCGAATGTAGCAGAAACAGTAGGCTATCTGGCCGAATACGAGCTTTTGCAAAAGCAATTGTCGGCAATTGTACATTCGTCGTATTCAGGACTTCGAGACAAGCAAGGGTATACTGGTCCTCAAGTCATGCTGCTTTATTGGCACTTCTCTTTTCGGGTACTGGGGAGAATGGCGGAGGTTGCTGGAATTGAGCTTACCAAAGGCGAGCAGGAGCTTGTCGAGAATGCGCGTAGGAATGTGTTCGATAAGTAGTGTTCGCTGAGTCCCTCACATGCCTAATTGGAAACCAACCGCAGAGGCCCTAGCAGTTTCGGTTGTTAAGACGATCACGAGTCTTATTGAACCGATTGAAGCTCACACGCCAAATCTACTGCCCGATTTAAGACAGAGTAAGAAACTTGCCGTTGTATCTGACTACTCTGGCGAACATGATAGTTCCCCATTCCAAGTTTTAAGTTTCTTGATCGCGGATTCTGAAAGCGTTCTAGGCGAATGGAACAAAGAGCGGCTTGCCATTCGAGAGAAGTATTTAAGTGATGGTCGCCGACTGGGATTCAAAAGCCTTGGCGACGAAACGAAACAGAAAGCAATCTTTTCATTCTTGAAGGCGGCAAGCACGATCAACGGCGTTGTGTTCTGCGTTGCAATTGATAAATCCACCCAGCCGTTTTCATCCATGTATCAGTTGGCAATAACTGACGAAGCTAAAGCAACCTGGAAGCCCAAAGTTTGGGAGAAACTGATTCGGATTTCAGCGTTCGGCTCAATACTTGTCGGTGGATTATGTAATGCGGAACAAGATGTTCATTGGATCATGGATCAAGATGACATTATCGCCAATGATCTATTGCTTGAGGGTGCTGCCAGTGTAATTGGCAGGATGTTTTCAATTCACACTCCATGCCAACCGGGGAAAGTTAGTTTAGGTGTCGCCAATGAATTCGACGATAAACGTTTAGCAGAAGATTTGGTGTCAATAGTTGACCTAGCGGGCGGTGCGACTGCCGAAAATCATGCCGCTCTTGGCATTGATCGGATACCAAGGTCTAGCGATTTATTGATTCCAGTGCGAGAAAGAACGTCTACTAAGACTCAATTTTTATCGGCTTGGATGTCCGACGAAACAGTTCCTTTGAAGAAAATCGTACTCTTGGTACGACCACATTCTACTGGCGAGATGCTGTTTTCTATTGGTCGGCCACACATGTTTACCGATATACCGCCTGACACATCGGCGTTGTGGCTGCCTTTTGATACCCGGATGCGCGGTTTGAGTTTGCCAACGTGAATATAGCAGCCAAACTCATTCCTGGAGATATGGTCAATAGTTGTGGATGAGGAATTTTTTAGGCG
>CAZREP010000289.1:0-3843 GCA_964599035.1 uncultured Terrimonas sp.
AAAAAGCCGCCCGAAATTCCCCCGCCTGACGGACGGGGCTGGGATTACGGCCCGACTTCGGGTAAGTTCTCCGATTAAACTTTTGTGCTACTGTAACTTCAGCTACAGAACCTTGACATATTTTGTGCGTATTGTTTTCCTAATTTTCCGTGGATGTTATCACGAAGGGTCTTTCTCCCCTTCTTCACCGGAAACGGGGTCGTTGTCTGGAGTATCATCTGTATCCTCTTCCGGGGTGTCGCTATCATTGGTTGCAGCATTCCCTACCGTATCTTCATTTCCCATTGCTTCTCCGGCTGGATCCTGCAAACCATCCGGCTCTCCGGGCACTTCTTCAATGGTAAGCGTGGTGTGCTGAACCAGCTCACCGTTTTCGGCCACCACCAGGTTGCTTTCCTGCTCTACTTCAAAATGACTGGCATTAACCAGGGTAGGCGCAACCACCTGGTCGGCCAGCACCTCTTTTATCTTGGGAAGATCTTCCGGAGAATTGATGCCAAAATAATCCATAAAGGATCGGGATGTAACATATATCAAAGGTTTCCCGGGCAACTCCTCGTTTCTGCCTGTAATGACCACCAGTTCTTTCTCCAGCAGCTTCTGTATCACGTAATCGCAGTTTACACCACGTATAGCTTCTACTTCACCTTTGGTAATAGGCTGCTTATATGCAATAATAGTCAGGGTTTCCATTGCCGCTGCCGACAAACGCTTTAAGAATTTGTCGCCATTCAGTTGCGCTATGGTTTTATGAAAATCGCTCTTGGTGAGAAATTGCCAGCCTCCCCCGCTCTGCCGCACTTCAAAGGGATAAAACGCCGTGCTGTATTTTTCCCGTACGCCGTCTATAGCTGCTTCTACCTGTTCCAGGGTAGCCCGTTCATCAATGAATCCCAGCGCGTTATTTACCAGGTCAACCAATTCAAGGCTGGTAAGCGGTTTTTCACTGGCAAATATCAACGCTTCAATATGTAATATGATCTGTGAAATTTCCATGTACCCTGTTTTCCGCCGGGAATTTGAGGATTCAAAAATTTAGATGCTGCCTTATTGTACCATTATCCCTGCAAGGCCGCCGCGCCACTCACTATTTCAGTAAGCTCTGTGGTAATTGCCGCCTGCCTTGCCCTGTTATAAGAGATACGAAGACCCTTTAGCAGTTCATTGGCATTTTCGCTGGCTTTATCCATAGCGGTCATTCTTGCACCATGTTCACTGGCATTGGCATCAAGCACTGCCTTATACAACTGGGTATTCAATATTTTGGGCATCAGCTCAGCGATGAGGGTCTCCTTAGCCGGCTCAAAAATAAAATCTGCCTTAGTGCCTTTGCCGTCTTTATTCTCCGCTTTAGGGATGGGCAGAAACCTTTCTACCGTAAAGCGTTGGGTAGCTGCATTTTTGAACTCACTATATATCACTTCCACCACATCAAATTCTTTTTTTGCAAAAGCTGCTATGGCATCCTGCGCTACCTGCTGGATATGCTCAAACGATATGTGCTGCAGCATGTCTCTGTAAGCGGCATCCACCTTAAAAGCAGACCGCATAAAAAAGTCGTATGCTTTTTTGCCGATAGGCCAAACAGTAATATTGCCCTTAGCCAGTTGCTGTGCATAATTTTCCTGCGCCACACTCCTGGCCAGCTTAATAACATTAGCGTTATAGGCACCGCAGAGACCACGGTCGGAAGAAATAACGATCAGCAATACCTTTTCAACGTTCCGCTCCACCGCCAGCTCGCCTTCATTACCACCATCCGTACTGCTAACCAGGTTGCTGAGCATTTCCTGCAGCTTTCTGGCATAGGGGCGCATCTGGATAATGGCATCCTGGGCACGGCGTAACTTAGCCGCACTCACCATTTTCATGGCTTTGGTGATCTGCTGCGTGCTTTGAACGGCTTTGATCCTGTTTCGAACTTCTTTTAAGGCGCCCGCCATATGAAAATTAATTAGTTGGTTGACAATTAGTTAATTGGGTACGATCAACTGCTTAATGCAGATTGTCCCAAAAAATGGCCGCAAAGGTATTTGAATTGTATGAAAAAACCATGTGGGTTGGGAAAGAATAAAAGGGGTGCAGAGCACAGGATGCAGGGTGCAAGTTGCAGGGTACAAGTTAGGGATAAGATACAAGTTGAAAAGTAGTTAAAATTAAAAATGTAACTTAGGCTAACCACCCAACAAAAATGCAATATGAAAAGCTACCGTGATCTCCGGATATATACAGAATCAAAACAACTGGCAATTGATATTCATACGATTACTTTGACGTTACCAAAATTTGAGCTATATAACATCAAGCATAGTAGAAGGCTATGGCAGAAGAAGGTATAAAGCAGACGTTCTTAAGTACCTCATATATGCCCATTCCGAATGTGATGAAACTATACTTCATTTAGACTTTCTTTTTGAAACCCATTCACTAACGGATAAAGATGTTTACAACATATTAAAAAACCGGTATGAAGCTTTAAGCAAAAAGATAAACAGGTTTATGCAATGGGCTATCCAAAACCTTAGCGAACCTGCAACCTGAGACCTGTAACCTGAGATCTCCTCTCACCATTGCCTGTCCCCTCTTCTTCCACCCCGCCCCGGGCCCATTTCCCTGTCCTGGGCAGGCGCCTGTTGCCCACCTTTGAACTGCATAAGCCGGTAAGAAAAGGTGAGCATAAAATAACGCGTGAGCCGGTTCACCCTGCTGTCTATAATGGAGTTGCCATTTACCTGCCTGCTGATATTGGTATTCTGCTTAAGAATATCGAAGCCCGACAGCCTGATAAAGCCATTCTTCTTTTTAAACAGGGTTTTTTCCACGGAAGCATTGAACAGGGTTGTATTGCCGTTTACAGACGAGGCAAGCCCGTTGTTAATAAGATAGTTAATATCATAACGCAGGATCAGCCCTCCCGGAATATCCATGCGCATATTGCTTCTTAACGTCCATGCATCTGAGCTGAGGCGCTCACCATCCCTGGAAAGTGTATATTTTGTGGAATTAAGGCTGTAAGCTCCGCTCAAGCCCAGCTCAAGCCATTCCCGGTGATTGAATTCGAAGCTCAGCCGCTGGGTTGCGATCCAGTTATTACCCGTATTTTTTTTGCTGTCTACCAGTCCCACATCATGATTATAATTCACGTTTCCATTGAAAGCCACCACATACTTCCGGTTCTGAAAGGGCTGCGAATAATTATAAAATCCTGATACATTAAAATTCCCGTTTACATTTTCCGGCATGCTCAATTGAGCCCCGCTACTGTCGAGCCGCATGTTATTATTCACGATCCTGTTCTGGATCATATTGGCTCTCATACCTATAAACATGGTGCGGCCGCTTGTATAATTGAAATTATTGAAAAAGGCACGGAGATTATGGCTGAATTCCGGACGAAGATCGGGGTTACCCTGGGTCTGGTACTGCGGATTAGACACGTTCCTGACCGGCTGCAGCTGGCTGAAACTGGGTTCCTGGTAACTGGCATTATAATTCATGTTCAAGCGCTTCGTTCTGGAAAAATTATAGGAAAGTCTCGCGGAAGGCGACAGGTTTATCCTTCGCTGCGGAGCATAAGCACTGTCTTTTGAAATAGAATAGCCGTTGATCTCCATGGGCTGCACGGTTACCCCCACGCTGTAATTGTACTTTTTATTAACCGTGCGCAGGCTTAAGCCAACCCTTTGATTAATAAACGTATTTTCATATGCATTGCTCAGGCTGTCATTGAAATGAATAGCACTGCCAACAGCGTCGCGGTCAAAAGTGCGGCGGTCGTTCTTCGCATACGAGGTATTATAGGCATAGCTGATATCAAGGAACCTGTTGGCTGCTACCGGCTCG
>CAZREP010000290.1:0-3810 GCA_964599035.1 uncultured Terrimonas sp.
GGTTCTGCTGGTGGCTGCCCGCTGTCGCTCCAACGACAGCGGGCACTTCGTTTGCAAACGTGCCCCATTGGGTCACTGCTGGCAAGCCGATTCCCGGAAATCCTTTCCCCGATCTCCGAGCCGCATATTTGCCCGAGGCTTGTTTTAAGGGTGTTGGGTATGGGCCGAATACGTTCACCCCTCGGCGAAGCTCGGCGAACGGCCTTCCTGTGGATTCTGGTCGAGCGATCTAACGCCGTTTCCGAGCCAGTTTCGTGCGGTGCTCGAGTTCGTCCAGGTAGACGCGGGCGACCGCGATCAAACCGAGCCGGTCGAGGTCCTTCGCGTTCGTAATCTCGCCAGCTATGCGGGCCAGTTCCGCAGTGAGCTGCTGGATACCCATGCGCTTGGCGACCGGTCGCGGTCCCGCCGTTATGGCATCAAGGATGAGCTTGGAGGGCGGGTTTCTCTCGAACCAGCGCAGCAATGGCGTGCGGAGCAATTGGAAATAGCCCGCATCAAAGGAGGTTCGCTGACTGGCGAGGCGCTGGATGTCGAACTCCGGCACTCCGAGTTCCGACGTCTCCACGAAAGGGTGCTCAGGGTAATCGCCGCCTTCCACGAGCCAGGATGGGTTTACGTCAAGGCGGGCGCACCACCGTAGGCCAACGCCGAAGGGAAGCGGGCGAATGCAGTACTCGTAGTTGCCGAGGGCGGCCCTGGTGATGCCAATCTCACTGGCGAGTTCATCTTGGGTGAACCGTTCATGCGTCCGTCTCACGCGGAGCCGCTCTGCGATCGCGGTTTTGTAGCCGGTTGCGGCACCGACGCGCCCTGGAGTGCTCTTCTTCAATCCACACGAGGGTGGCGTGGCGTCGATCAATCCTCAAGCAAGTGTCTCAAGAAAACATATTGACACAAACGACACAAATCTACATCGACGGCAGTCGGTTCTTTGTTGTCTTTAGTCACACAAACCGCGGCACCCATCGCACGGAAAGTGGCTGCGACCCGTCGCTCATGGCATCCTGACAACCCGCACGCACACCATGCTCTCTCGCCAAAATCCCGGATCAGATCTCCAACTGCTCCATGTCGAACTCGCCAAGCGGGGGATGACAGTGGTTGGGCTGGCACGCATAATTGGCGTCGTGCCGCACGGGCTTGGGCAAGGCCTCAGGTCACCGGCCGGCTGGCGCACCCGATATCGAATCGAAATCGCGTTGGGCGGCCCGATCTTTTCCACGCTGAACGATTACCAGGCGGCTGAGCGGGTGTCGAAGATCCTCAAAACCGACGTGCGGCTGGCCCACCTCCAGTGGTTGAGGAAAAAGGCGGCGCGCCTTGGGCGCCCTGAATTTCTCAAAGCGGACGCGCGTCCGTGCTGGCAGCAACGTCTGGCGCTGATCCGCGCTCTGGCGGCGACCCTTCCTTCAGAATCAACACCCCCGCCGGCGGGCTCTGCCGGCGCCCGAGAAGTATGAAGCTCGAAAAAGCCAAGATCAAAACCAGCCGCGATCCCATGGTGAAGTTGCTTTCCGAATGGGACTTGCAGACCGCCAAGCGGGGGGGAGTTCTCGCACAGCAGGCGGCGGTCAAAAAGGAGGTCGCTGACTACATCGCGACGCTCGAACCGGATGACGAGGAAGGGCTTCAGCTGGTATCAGCGAAACGTACCCAGCTCGACATCTTTCCGCACTCGATCAAGCGGCTGGATGCGAAGATCGAAAGCCTGCGTGAGCCGCTGATCTCGGTGGCAACGGAGTTCGAAAACGGACTCAAGACAGAACTCCGCGCCCTCGCCGAAAGGCGCAGACAGGTGATTGCCGCTGAACTCGAGCCGCTCTTCCCCTGGGTGAATGTTTCTGGCGGCATGCACTCACGGGTTGTCGACGACATCGCCGCAAAAGCGAAGCCGGTGGTCGATCTTCTCGATCTCGTTGAGCGCGTGGACGGTTCCCGGCACGAGCAGGCAGCCGGAGCGCCCGATTGGAGCGCGCAGCTTCCCAAGGCCGTGCGCGAGCTGCTGGCGATGGCGGACGAGGCGGCGAAGCTCTGAGGTTCCCTGAAGTGAAGCGATCCAAGGCAAAGGTTGAGCGCGTGTCCGGCCGCCGCGGTGCGTGGCCACGTCCGCTTGGCGCTGGCGCAGCCGGCGCGGAAGCTTCGCGGAGCCTGCGCGTGGACAAGCGCTCGCGGGCGGCGAAGGAACTCGCCGTATATGTCCATCGTCTGCGTGTGGTGCAGGATGTGGAGCGGTTTGGAATCAGAGCCGCTGCGCGCAACCATGGCCTTTCCGTGACAACCGTGTGGCGCTGGTTTCACGCCTGGGAGGCATCAGGGCCTGATGGTCTGCGGCGGCGATACGACCGCTGTGGACGCATTCCCTACGCTGCACTCTTCGATGCGCGCGAGATCGCCATCGTCCAGCGGGCCTACCGGGACGAAGGGAGGATGACCGCCGCGCTCAGAGCGCTTCGCGTCTCTCCTCTATGCTCCAATCGCATCCGTGGCCTGATTGATCGCTTGCTGCCTTGCCGCAATGAACTGCCCTCATCAATCCGCGATCTGATTCAAGCCCGCGGCAAGTATAGGCCCGCCACAACTCCATGAATCCACCCGACTCTTTCAGCGGTCGCATTGGCCCCGTCCAAGCGGGAATTATCCGCGTGCCGCTTTATCAGGATCAGCCAGGCTCCATCCAGGCGATGGCCGCCGAAATCATGAAGGATCTTACGGCGCATTCAGCGGCGCCGGCGGGCGGGACCGCAGAGGCGCCACCCGTAGGATCTGCCCCCACTGTTCAAGAACTCTGCCAAAAACTCGGAATCAGCATGGACGATTGGCGCAAGTACAATCCGGATGTCGTCCTGCCAGAGGAATCGGCAGTGGCATCGTTCGGCGCCGGCCAGCCGACAGCCGCCGCGCTGAAAGAATGGACCGAGCTTGCGAAGAAGCTGATCGAACTCGGCATGGCCCCTCAGGCGGCGATGCAAAGCGATTATTTGTTCTTCGACCTGGTGCGCGCACCGCGCAGCTCGAGCTACGAACGGGAGCAACCTGGACGCCACGGAGCGGGCTCGATCGATATCGAGAAAGCGCAGAAGGCTTTGAAAGATGTGCTCGGCTTGGACGATGCCTCGCCCGATCCCGCCGAACGAGAGGAAGCGGGCGCGGTGATGGAGGCGCTGTGGATCCTCGACAGTATGCTGAATGGCATGTGGAAAGGGTCGGGATTCGAGCACGTCCCTTTTCAGCCCCCGCTCGCTGAGATGTTGCGAGCCTCGAAATTCGTCTCGCGTGCGCACAGCGGCGGTGTCTACGACGGGCGCGAGCGCAAGCTCTTCGAGTTGTTCTTCGAGTATCGAAACCCTCGCAGGAGCGGCGGCTGATCGGAACGGCGCCGCCCAAGAGTCGTGGCCCTGCAGGCCGCCTCCCTCCGCGAGGTGTGCATAATGATAAATCGATCCTCAGACTTCAACGCGAAGAAATCCGATCCCTGGACATTTGTCGTCGGCGAGATCGCGAGTGGGCTCGGTGTCAGCAGGCGTGCTGTGTCGAAGCAACTCGAGGGAGTCGAGAGTCGTGATCTGAAGATTGTTCGGGGCCAAATGGCGCAGGCGTTCCGGCTGGATGACATGCCTGAGCCTCTTCGCGAGCGCCTCCTGGATGCAGCTGCCGCGCAACGATACTCGCGCAGCGAGGTGGGCGTCGGTGCTTTCCTTGCAGGGGAGGCGCAACCCTGGACCCCTGATCTCTCGGCAGGTCAGATTGATCCGGGGCAGGTCGCGGTCGCGAAGCACCGGTGCGAGATTTTGGCGCCACTGATGGCGG
>CAZREP010000291.1:0-3780 GCA_964599035.1 uncultured Terrimonas sp.
GCAATTTGCCTTTTCCTTCCTTAAATCAAAGCAGCTTTCGGAAGAAGCGGTTTCCGACGTATTCATTAAAGTATGGGAAAAGCGGAGCGCGCTGGGCAATATTCTAAACCTGAAGCTGTATCTTTTTACCAGCACCCGGAATACCTGCCTCAATTACCTGAAAAAACAAAAAGGGCTTCAGCGTCTGCCCGCCGATGATTACTGGGTTGAGCTGAACAGCGTTTTTTTTGATCCCGAGCAGTTGATGATCACTGCCGAAATGATCCATAAAATACAGGAGGCCGTTCAAAGCCTCCCCTCAAGATGCCGGCTGATCTTTAAACTGGTCAAAGAAGAAGAATTAAAATACCGGGAAGTAGCGGCATTGCTGAACCTTTCCCTCAAAACCATAGAGAACCAGATGACGCTCGCTTTAAAAAAGATAGGTACAGCCATTGGTTTCGATATCCGCCGCGCGGTATCATCCGGTATCAAATCGTACTGAAGAAGCCTTCAGGCCTGCCTTAATTGCAGATATTATTACATAGCAATATATCAATTGTTGTTATTAAGCCATTCTGACATAATTTTAGTTCCGATTTATTTCTTTTTATCATAAATCATGGCATAGTTTTGGTTTCAACTATGCCGATCCATATTGAAGAAGTATTTTTGCTTTTCTCTTCTCCAATTCCTCTGATAAAGCTTCACAAATCCTTAAGGTTTTACAAATCCCTGTGGATCAACCAATTATTTTGTACCCTCCCTTTTCTGGAACCATTATTGCGAAATGGGGGAAAACCAAAAAATTGAGTTTTATGAACATGTTATCTAAAGGTTTTGGTTGCTTCGTATTCACACTATGTATTTCTTTGTCGCTGCAAGCCAAAGAAATATATGGGAATTCTGCACCCCAGGAAAATGATACCAGCATTGCTGTTACCGGGGTAGCGGCAGTATCAGCAGTAAGCCTGCTTTCCGACGATGATAATGCTTCCGGCACTTCGGGCAGCACGGTCGAAGAAGCAAGCGCTGCTCCTGAAACGGTTAATTTACCTCAAACCATAGTAAAAAGCGAGAATAAATACAAAACCCTTCACCCTATGGCTGTTTCCTTTGTAACAGCATATGAAAAGAAACATGAAGAACGCCTTGAGAAGATCACTTCCCGGTATAAACAGCAACTGGCACTCATAGATAAGATAATGATCTTTTATGAGCTCCCAACAGAACTGAAATGCCTGGCACTTATTGAATCTGAGCTGTACAACGGTGCGGTATCCCGCAAAGGAGCAGTAGGCCCCTGGCAGTTTATGGCTCCTACCGGCAGGCTGATGGGATTGACCATCAACCAGCGCCGTGACGAAAGGCGCGATCTCACCAAGAGCACTCATGCCGCGGCAAAATACCTCAAAGCTTTGCACAACCAGTTCAACGACTGGCTGCTGGTGATAGCCGCTTATAACGGGGGTGCATCAAGGGTGGAAGCTGCTATCAAAAAAAGCAAAAGCCGCGATTTCTGGAAGCTGCAATATTATTTACCGGCTGAATCAAGAGCGCACGTTAAAAAATACGTAGCTGCCCGTTATATACTGGAAAAAAAGGAAGAGGAAAAAGTACCTCTTATAAATGTGCAGAAGCTCGTTGCTGAAAATCTCAGAGATCTAAGCGTACTGCATATCAGCGGAAAATATAACGCATCTGTTATTGCAAAGGAGCTGAATATGGAGGCAGAAGAATTTAACCTCTATAATCCCGGTTTTGAAAAAGAGGTGGTTACACGGGGCTACGATATGAGGCTCCCAAAAGACAAAATGGATGATTTTAAGAAAAAACGCCAGGATATATTGAATGAGTCTGTTGAAATACTCCTGAAAAACAACACCACTGTTTTTAGCAGCGACAGGAACAATTACCCTGAAGCCATCCACCTGCCGGGAACAAAAGCGGTTATTTCCACCGCCGGTGAGCAGAAAAGCCTGAAAAGAAAATAAAGGGGATTATTCTAATATGGGGAAGAGTGCTGGATCATGCGTTCAGCACTTTTTTTATAGCTTCCGCCTTTAACAGGCATTCTTCATATTCATCTTCTGCCCGGCTATAGTAAGTGATCGCCGACCCGGTTTGAAAAGAAAGGTAATGGTTTGCTGCATTATACAATATGCTCCTGATCACCACATTAAAATCCATGTCCTTCCCGGGTGAAATATAGCCTACCGCCCCCGAAAACAAGCCCCTTCTGGTTTGCTCATATTGCTCGATCAGTTGCATTACCCGTTTTTTAGGAGCACCTGTCATGCTTCCCATCGGGAAAGTTGCCCTTAACAGGTCTGTTATATGCTTTCCTTTTTCCACTTCCCCGCTTATGGTAGAGATCATCTGGTATACCTGGGGAAAGGGATAAATACCCATCAGCTCTTCCACCTGTACACTCCCTTCCATACACACTTTAGCCAGGTCGTTTCTCACAAGATCCACTACCATGACATTTTCTGACCGGTCTTTTGCACTCTGTATCAAAGCCGCTTTGTTCAGTGCATCTGTTCCTGCGTCTTTACCCCTTCCTATGGTGCCTTTTATAGGTTGCGAAAAAAGCCGGTATCCTTTCTTACACAAAAAACGCTCGGGACTGGCACAAAGCAAATATTTATCATTGAGCCTGTAATAGCAGGAAAAGGGATTCGGCGATTCCCTGCTTAAGTTCCTGTATACCTGCAGGGGATCAATGACCGCATTATTACTGTAAAATTCCTGGCAGAAATTAACTTCATAGCAATCACCGCGCAGAATATGCTGCTGTAACTGCCCCACGGTATCGATATAAGCAGCCCTCGTAAACCGGCTCTCTATTTTAACAGGCAGCAGCCGGCAGGGAGCAACCGGCAGGCTGTTCAAAACCGAGATGGCAACAGATTGATGCTGCCGGCCCTTCATCCCTATCAACAGTTCATCCTGGCGGAGTATCAACACAATTTCAGGGATAAAAAAGAACAGGTCGTCAAATTGCACAAGATCAGCATTGCCGGAATGCAGGTCTTCGATCTCATTCTTAAGATCATACCCCAGGTGCCCGAAGCACCAGTCGTTATGCCGGTCAAGGAATGCCTGCAATTGCTCAAACGCCCTGCCTGCAATGGTTTGAAGCACATGGGCTGCATTCACAGCCAGCAGGCATTCAAAATTACCCACCTGGCGGGGATACTGGTGGTTATCCAAAAAACAACAAATGCCGAACTGGTTGGCCCAATTCAGCATCTGTTCTTTAGTTTGCAAAAAATCATGTACCGGGAATGAACAAAATGTTCTTTTCACCGTATCGTGTTAAAAATCATCATCGTCGTCGTCAAATCCGCCGCCGTCATCAAACAGCCCCATATCCTTAAATTCATCATCAATGCCCAGATCGTCATCATCCTCCTCCTTCCCTTTTTTCCCTCCGGCTTTCTTTGCTTTTGACTTGGGGATATCAAACTCATCAAAATCAGGATCCCAGTCGTCTTCTTCATCCACCTGCTCCCAGTCATCTTTTATCTCTTCTTCAATATCATCATCGTCATCATCGTCTTCTTTGGAAGATTTGGCAGCAGCAGGTTTTTTCCCCTTCGCAGCAGACTGCTCTTCTACTTCAAAGTCGTCCTCCTTGTCATCATCTTCCTCTTCTTTTTTCTTTGATTTAGAAGATGTTTTTAAGGGCTTATTCTTTCCGTCACTGGCGGAAGGCCCCTTAGCTGCACTTTTTTTTCCTTTTTCAGATTTTGCCATAGCTTGACTAAATTAACAACGTAAAATTTCTACGAGATT
>CAZREP010000292.1:0-3775 GCA_964599035.1 uncultured Terrimonas sp.
GCGACATTCGCGCCCAGTCCTACTCCGCTTCCCACCGCCATCCCTACCCCTACTCCCCCACCACTCACCCAGGCAGACTCGATCCTACAAATCGGGGAAACGTGGCATACCGAATCGGCTAACCTCCAGGTTGCGGTGACTGGCGTTGGTGACACCCTTCGACTGACCCTCACATACAGCAACATCTCCGACTCTCGACTCGACTTCGTCGTTCCCGCAACCGTGATTTCAATTGTCGATGACACGCAATCGACTTGGAAGGTGGATACTGCCGCGACAAGCAAGATCGATCTCGTTGAGGGTCGTCGAGTCATTCTTGATCCTGGGGATTCCCTCGAATGGCGACTGGTCGCAACAGTTGCAGGCACACCAATACAGTCTCACGTCGCCAATGTTTTCATCACAATTCATGACTTTGGAGATGTTGAGGTCTCAAGATGGGGATTCACGCTCTACGACGGTAAGACGCTATCCCTTCCGCCCGATGCCACCAATCCTTTGGGCAATGGAGACTTAGTCATCTCCACCGTCACAGTTGAAACTGATTCATCCATTCCCACACAAAACCAGATTCCAGATGAGTTCGCCGGAACCTGGAGAGGAATGATTAGCCAGAAAAATCCAGATGCTGGATGGACCATCACAATCACTCTGGATGCTGGAGACATCGGTCAGGTTGTTGGTTCATACCAATCTTCGTCTAGTGAATGTGGCGGAGACTTGATCCTCACAAATCGATTCAAGAGCTCAATCGAGTTGTCGATCTCAACTGATGCCAGTCACGCTAGCTGCTGGACCGTGGGCAAGCTCGTGCTAACTGCTGAGTCGACGGGGAAGCTCACGCTTTCCTGGGGTGGAAGTTCCTCAACCGGAGGTTGGACCACAGCCACCGCAACACTTGTCCGGATCGATTAGCGACACTGGGAGAAGTGCAGGATGCTCAATCGCTTGAAACGTCATCTTCTGGCCTTCGGGTTGATCGCCATTGCCGTGCCAATGCTGGCAATGGTCATATTCACGCCTCAGACCGCTTCGTCCAGCTTCCTGCAGTCGACGCCGGACATCTTCGGCACCGAAGAACCCGCGCAGGACGTCTTCATTCCCTCCAAATGGGACTGCTACATTCCACGCGCCGGTGTCCTCGATATCCTTTCCACCCTGAACAAGGTCGAATATGCCCGCTACAGCGACCGGTTGGGCACCGTTCCCATCACCGCCCTGTCGCGTGGCGAAGTCCTCAGCACCGAGGACCTGGATGGCATCAACTGGACGCTCTATCAATTGGCCGCCTGCGCCAACAGCCTCGATCCGCTCACGGTCCTGCCTCTTCTCAGTGACAACCTTCAGGCAGCACTGGTGGACACGGCGGTCAACTCCAGTGACTTCGGCGCGGCGCTGGATGAACTTCCCCTGCTCGCCTCCGACGTTGCCTCAGATCAGGGCGTGCCGATGCCAATCGTCCTCAACGCCTGGTACTGGGACGGCACCAACAAGTTCATTGATGCGATCGTCGAAGTGCCACTGTCGACTGGAACCGACGGCACGAATCCGCAATTGCTGGTGACCTTCCTGTGGGACAAGAGCTACTGGGTGATCGACCGCGTCTGGATTATCGAGACCTGATCGCCCACCGGTTGTGACAACGCGAATCCGGACCACTCCCAACCAGCTGGCCAGGACTGCCACCCGGCACCCCTGGCTCCTGATCGCCTGCTGGCTGGTTGCGATTGGCGTGTGCCTGTGGCCCCAGCTCGCTGACCGGTTCGAGCCAGACACCAATGTGCCGGTCACGCTGCCCGCCCAGCAGACCGACCCTGCCGCCCTCGCCCTGATCTGCGCCAACGCTGAACAGACCATCATCTGGGAAGGGATCAGCGGCGACGTCGCGGCGATGAGCGCCGTCGCGGCGGCAACCATCTCGGACGGGCTTGGCCAATGCTATCTATCGATCTGGCAGGATGTCCCGTTCGATCAGCTGGCTCTTGCCGAAACGATCGATCAGACTGATGAGCGAACCCTGACCACCCTCGCCATCATTCCCGACGCCCTCCAGAGCTGGTTTGCTGGGCAACACGCATCTGGCGTTTTACAGCGAGTCGAGCACCAGGCACAATCTGACATTCTTCGCGCCGAGCGGGTGGCTCTGCCAATTGCCTGGCTGATCCTGCTGGCCGCCACCCGCAATCTGGGCAAATCCCTGATTCCACTCGTGGCTGGAGCCACAACCAGTATTGTTGGCGTCACATTCGCAACGGAGGTGCTCGATCCGCCCGTAGCCGGAACGTTCGCCATCAGTATCATGGCCATGCTCGGGCTGGCGCTGGGCATCGACTACGGTCTTTACGCCATGCTTCGCAGCGAGGCAGGCAAACTGCGTCCCATCCATCACACGATCTGGGTGGCAGCTCTGGTGGTCACCAGTGGCGCCCTGTCACTGCTGGTGATTCCGGTAGCAACAGTACAGTTCCTCGCCGTGGGGCTTGGAGTCATGGCGCTCATCGCCGCACTGGTTGCCACCACATTGGCACCTGCGTTGACCGCGGCCCTGCCATCATGCACCCATCGCCACCGTCCACATACCGCAGAACCAGCCGCTGCAGGTTCGCGTTCACCATCCACGCCAGTGCGGAAACAGCAATGGAAGTTTGTCCTCGCGCTTGGCCTCGCGGCCGTGCTCCTCTTCCTGGGAAGCCAGGCTTTTCGTCTCGATGCCGGGTTGACCAGTCTCCTGGCCACGCCCGGCGAAGCTGGCACCACTGAAACGTTTCCGACGTTTGCCGCTCGGGAGGCCACGCAGGTACAGATGTCCACCTTGTCCGTCAGCGTTCCTGCCGGTGACGTGACGATAGTCTCCAGGCTCGTGACGGCCGTTGGGAGTGACGAGGATTTTGCCCCGTTCGTGCTGCGAGAACAGTCCCCTGGATCGGACCGCGTGCGCCTCTTCCTGCTGGCCGTCCATCCTTGGGAAGACGAACGAACCCAGGCGGCAATCCAGCGACTCAGGCACGAGGTCCTGCCGTCAATTGCGGAAAGCAGTGGCCTTAACCTTCGTCTTGAAGGTCCGCTATTGGTGTACACCGAAACACTGGACCTGCTGGAACGCTGGCAGACACGTTCCGCCGGGTTGGCGATGGTCTGCAGTCTGGCAACCCTGTGGATCCTGCAGCGAAACGGATGGCTGGCCACGTTCGCTCTCGCTGGAACCTGCCTCTCATGTGCCGCGGCCCTGGGTGCCCTGGTGACGCTCGCGGAACGGGGATGGTTTGGTCTCTTCCAGCCCATCGAAGCGTGGGTCCCCGTGGTGATCGTCTGCCTGCTAATCGGGCTGGGCATGGACTACCATGTGTTCCTCACCAGCGATACCGGGCGAACCGGTACGCGCCGGGTGGTGATTGCCTCGGCAGCCATCATGATCGTGGTATTCGGTGGGTTTCTCTTCGCTCAGCAGATGGGACTGCGGCAGGTGGGAATCGGGTTGGCCATCGGAGTCGCCATCGATGCCTTCATCGTGCGGCTCATCATCTATCCAGCCATCCTGCCTAAACTTGCGAATTCATCGTAACGTGGCGAGATTCAGCCCCCGCAAGGCGTTCGAACGGTCGCAGCCCTCCCCATCCACCTGAAAATCGGAGCCGCTCCTCAAACTACCGCGAGCGACCCTCCCACATCGGCCATCACGTCCGATCGGCGTCCGGAATCCAGATCGTTTCCGGGTCGAGCGGGAAGATCGGACGGCGGATCCGCTCGAAGGGGAAGTTGGCGAGATTGACACTGC
>CAZREP010000293.1:0-1557 GCA_964599035.1 uncultured Terrimonas sp.
TCCACCGAGAAAGCAACGCGGGGAATAGTTTTGAGTATAGGCTGGGTGGGAAGCTGGGTAACCGCCAACATATTATGCTTTGTAGTAGCCCCCATCTTCTTCTCTCCTTCGCTGATCAGGCCATTCAAATGCTTCGACATTTGCTTTAGCGATTCCAGCCCGCTCGCATCGTCTTTGTACAGGATCACAAACCGCCGGTCGTAAAACTGGTATTTCAAACCGGTGCCCTTAAGAATACGGGAAATGGCATCCTCTGCCGAGCTATATAATGCACGTTCATATTGCACCTCCATTTTGGCTACCAGCGTCATGTCGAAAGTGAAATACACATCGTACTCCTGGCTGATTTTTTCGATGGCTTCGAGGAGCGTTATTTTTTCTTTGCCGGATGGATTTGCCTGAGCGGTTGAAGGATATAATCCGCCGTACCAGAGAAAAAGGGACAAAAGGGTTGACAGGACATATTTTATTCCCATAGCATGTAGTTTTTAATTTTTATAGATCGTATGATCAGTTTTTCGAGCCTTGCACCACATAGTGCTGTGCCGCAGCTTCCTGGAACTGGATATTCAGAGACAGTTCCAAAGCCTGCCGCACCGCTTCCCAGTTGGAATAGGGCACACCGAGATACATCGGGGTGTTCAGCAATTTGCGGTCTGTGCACTCAAAGGATTGACCATATATATCGCGAAGCAAATCCAATACTTCACCAAATTGCATGTTCTTGAAATTGAGCACATTCACCTTCCACGCAGCTGCTGTTATCATGGTTTGGCCTTCCGACTTTTCTATTTTTTTCTGCCGTGCGCTGTAGCTCACCTGCTCACCCGGGTTCATGATGATCTCCTGAGCATGCTTTTCCTCGCCGCTTCTATTCTCTGTATCATTTAATTTCAGGTTGACCCGGCCTTCATCCAGATACACCTTTGTTTTTGCCTCCCTGCTGTCTACATTAAAGGAAGTGCCGAGCACTTCCACCGCCACATCATTGGTATGCACCGTGAAGGGAATACCATTTTGTTTCTTCACTTTAAAAAAGGCTTCGCCTTCCAGTGCCGCCTTACGGACTTTGCTTTTATTCCATCCTTCCGTCCAACGGAAAGTAGAATTGGCATTGAGCGTAACCACGCTCCCATCATCCAGTTCAATCTCTAACCGTTCACCAAATCCGGTCCTGTACACCTGTTCTTTTTGTCCCAGGATTTCCCCTCCTCCCCACAAGTAATAGAACAGGCCTATAAGCATCAACAGCGAGGCGGCAATACTCAAATACCGGAAATGTTTCCGCCTTTTGCCTGACCGGAAATCTTTCAGCCCGATCTCTTTTGCTTCAACAGGAACGCTGTCCTTTTTCCAGTAATAGGTTAACCGCTCATCAAGCCCTTCTTCAATATCAGGCTCACCGAGTATCCAGATCAGTTCTTTATATTCCGCCTGGCTTAAGCTTCCCGTCCTGTACTTTTCTATTAAATAATTGAATCGCTGGTTATTCACTTTCGTATAATTTCAAATTCAGAATGTTTTGAACATCTCTTAATTTTTGGGAATCGGGGCATT
>CAZREP010000293.1:1567-3772 GCA_964599035.1 uncultured Terrimonas sp.
GGTTAAATCTCTCAAACAGCATCGGAAAATCATTTTCATCATTTCGCATTGATTAACCGTATATCATGTTTGAAGATGGAAAACGGAATGCCATATTACAGAGCGAAGGTCTATCGCTTTATTGCTCAGTTTGTAAAAGATCATACACTTGCTGAAGACCTCACACAGGATATCATGCTGAAACTGTGGTGCAGGTACGATAAATTATCTGCCTTAGAAGATATGGATAACTACATCCTGAAGATGGCCAAAAATCATATTATTGATCACTTTAAAAAACTGGCCAGGGAAAAGGCTTATCAGGAAGAGATCTGGTACAGCATACAAAAAACTGCCAACGCAGCGGAAAGTAAACTAACGGAGGCAGAAATGAATGCCCATTTGGACGCAGTTATAAAATCATTACCCCTTCGTCAACGGGAAGTATATACGCTCAGTAAAAGGGAAGGTCTCTCTCTTCATGAAATTGCATCCACTTTAGGCATTACCATACGCACTGCCCGGAATCACCTCGACCGTGCGCTTAAAGTGATCCGGAATAATATGAACACAGATTCGTTACTGTTCTGGACAGTGCTGGGGTTGAGCCAAATATGAGTGAGAGAGGGCTGAAGCCAGACTGTAAAGCACCAAATAACAAATGACAAGAAACAAATAAATATAAAATTCGAAAAAAATCCCGAAGAAAAGGCGAGGCAATATGGGTAAGTTACTCCCCTTTGCGTCGCTGCCCCGTGGCGAACGCTGCGAGCAACAAGGGGTAAAGCACAAAGAACCAAATAACAAGAACCAAATAAATCTCAAAATCAGAAATCCACAAATCAGCTATAAGCATATCTGATACCTTATACCTTCTAATTCGGGTACTGCACTAATCTGAATCCGCCACTGTCATCCTTATAATCCTGCTTTACGCTGTTGCGCGTAGAGGTTCTGCAGTTAACCGCCTGTGTAAACCACGATCCACCGCGCCTTACACGGGCGGCACCGGAAGCGGGACCAGTTGGGTTGTTTCTCTCCTGCAGCTCATAATAATTCTTATTATACCAGTCCTGGCACCATTCCCACACATTGCCGGTCATGTCGTATAGCCCCAGTTCATTGGGTATTTTTTCTCCTACAGGGTGGGGACGCCTGTTGCTGTTACCTCCATACCAGGCTACATCGTCAATATTATCGCTGCCGCTGTATCTGTAACGATTGGTTTTTAAGCCTCCTTTGGCCGCATATTCCCATTCGGCTTCAGTAGGCAAAGCGTATTTTTTTCCGGTAAGCCTGTTCAGGGTTGTAATAAAACGCTGGACATCGTCCCAGCTTACCCTGTCTACCGGGCATTGATCGCAGCCGGTAAATTCACTGGGATTGCTACCCATCACCGCCGCCCACTGGTGCTGGGTTACAGGATATTTGCTGATAGAGAACCCGTCAACGATAACCTCATACTCCGGCTTTTCATCTGCTTCTCCTGCATAATTGCCCATAATGAATCTGCCACCGGTTACCCATACCATGTTCCCGGCTATACTGTCCAGTAGCTGCCGGCTTACAGATGGCAATTCCGTCTCCCCTTTCTTGCCCTTTTTCTTCTTCTTTTTTGCAACGACATCCTGCGCCCCTAATATATTTATAAAGGCAAAGCTCACTACTACTATTAAAGCATATCTTATTACCAGCTTCATACAAAATAATTATAGCTTCAAATATAGGGAATTTGGGTGGAGGTGTAAGGTATGAGGCGTAAGGTGTAGGGCCTTCTGCCTTACACCTTCTACCTTACACCTCTGTTAGGAAGTTTGTAGTTTGGAAGTTTCTGGTTTCTGGTTTGTGAAGGGTATGAGGTATAGGGTGTAAGGCTGATTTCTGATTTTGTGATTTATTTGGTCCTTGCCTTTTGGTTCTTGGTGCTTTGAGGGTGTGTCGAGGTATGAGGTGTACGGCTGTTTGGCCACAGCTTAATGTGACGAAAAAATCCCGCTCCTTTGCAGAAGCGGGATCTGTTTCTTTAAAAAAATATTCCCGATTAATAGCCCATTCCGCCCATATCGGGTGCACCATGGCTATGTGCTGCGGCTTCTTCTTTCTTGGGCTTGTCGGCAATCACACATTCAGTAGTGAGCAACATGCCTGCAATGGAAGCTGCATTTTCCAGGGCAATACGGGTAACTTTGGTAGGATCAATTACACCGGCTTTGAACAGGTTTTCAT
>CAZREP010000294.1:0-488 GCA_964599035.1 uncultured Terrimonas sp.
TTTTTTGTCTTTGGTAGGCACCTGGTTCGGATGGCCATCCCAAGCCAAATAACGCTTATCGAAGAACTGCACCTTTTGTATAAAAGGAACTTTCATATTTACACCCGGCTTAATACGCGGCGCTCCTACCGGCTTCCCGAACTGGGTAACGATGGCCTGTTCCGTTTCATTCAAAATAAATACAGAACCGGAAACTGCTAATACTGCCACTATTATTAAAATACCTGTTATGATTTGTCTGGGTCTGATCATTATACATTTATTGATGCGAAATATGGCTATGCAGCCTCATCCGCTTATGAATTATTTTGATGGGGTTATTGTGTTGCCAAGGTTCAGCAAAGGCAGAATATTGTTTCCTTTTTCATCCATCACTACCTTGTTGCCAATCTTAGGTAATATCCTTTCCATGGTTTCGAGATAGATCCTTTTTTTGGTGACCTCCGGCGCCTTAATATATTCTGTATATAACGCTTCAAACCTGGCGG
>CAZREP010000294.1:498-3745 GCA_964599035.1 uncultured Terrimonas sp.
ACCCTGTTCAGCGCATACGCTTCTGCCAGCTGAATGGTTTCTCTTGCTTCGCCTCTCGCTCTTGGTATCACGCTGTTGTATTCCGATTCCGCCTGGTTGATGAGCGTTTCCCGTTCCTGCTGCGCCTGGTTTACGCCATTAAAAGAAGGCTTCACCAACGCAGGTGGGTTAACATCCTGCAATACTACCTGGTCTATACGGATCCCGTTCTCATACTCATCGCACAGCTTCTGCAGCAGCACTTCCATATTGGTAGCCACTTCCTGGCGGCCAACCGTAAGCACTTCATTCACCGTTCTGTCTCCCACGGATTTGCGCATGGCCGACTCGGCCATATCCCGCAGCGAACGTTCGGGATCTTTTACCCTAAAAAGATATTGAAAGGAATTTTCTATCCTGTACTGAACCACCCATTCCACATCGGCCATATTCAGGTCGCCGCTTAACATCGACGATTCTATGCTGAAGTCACTGTCTGAATACTGCGACCGGCTGCCAACACCCGTTGTTCTGAAGCCAAACTCATGCTTGAGCTGCCGCTGTACAGGTATCTTGTACATTTTTTCAATGCCGAAAGGCAGAATGAAGTTTAGTCCGGGATTTACCGTTCTGCTGTATTGCCCCAGGTTGAGCACCACCCCTTCTTCCTCAGGTCCTACGGTCCTCACCGACGTGAGCAACAGGATCAATATCAATACGGCAAGCAGTATCTTTCTGCCGTGTTTCTTTGCTAAATACCGGTAGTAGGCAATTTGCCGGTCAAAATCTGTCATGTATCATAATTTAAAAATGGCCGGGCCATTGTAGTGACTAAAGCGCTGAAAATACAAAAGAATACCGTAAAAGCGAAGCAACCTGCGGATCTTATCAACAATGGGCGGGGAATTTCCTTCCTGAAAATCATTCTTTACCACGTGCAGGCGGGCTCCATATCGTGGCGCCGATGTATCTTTCGCGTCCCGTTTTATTATCCATGAAATAATATACCACTACGATCTTACCATCGGGGCGCTGCACTACCCTCGGATAGCCTATATCCTGGCCAGATCCGTCGCTGCGAAGCACATAGTCTTTGCTCCAGGTTTTACCATTGTCGCTGCTGATCCGGGCTCTTATATCACTCGTTTTGGTTTTAGATCTGATACTTTCCACATCGGCCCTGTAACCGTAAACCAGGCAGATCCTCCCATCCTTCATCTTCACCATCGCCGGCGGATTACCTATACCGGTATCATCCACCGCATTTTTTAGCTGCGTCCAGCTATGCCCGTTATTGGCCGAGAGCCAGGAAGTGATCAAACTGCGATCGCCTTCTTTTTGACGAACGGTAACGAGGATCTCCCTTTCCGATATCCGTACGGAAGCAGGCATGATCGCATATCCTGCCGGCTCTTCGCCTATCCATGACAGGAATGACCAGCTTTTTCCTCCATCCGTTGTTCTTACACACAATATCCTGCCCTCTTTACCATTCGACTTGGCTGCCGTAATAAAGAGCGTACACTCGTCTTTACCGTCAATAATATAATCTGTTCTGGCAGCGGTGCCCGGTGTGCCAAAATCGGGCAAAGCAAAAGGACCCTTCCATTGGTGGCCATTATCATAAGAATACCAGTAACGCGATTGTCCCGCATCACTGTTGGAACGCACCGTTAAAGCAAAACCGGGATGCAGGAAATTGATCGGCTCTTTTTGCCCGATTACCGCCTGCTGCGGCACATCTGTACGGGGCTTTGCAATAAAATGACCATGAGGCACCAGCCCTCCTGTTTTACCCGGGTCTTCAACAGACCATGTATCACCCCCGTCTTTACTACGGGCAAGCATGTGCAGCTCGGGCTTATCGCGGTCTATATTGTGTTTGGAGCCGAGATCTTTATAAAATCCTTTTGAGAACCCCACCAGTATTTCATTGTCCCATATCCAGATGCCGTTATTGGCCGGCCATCCTCCATACATCCCGGGCTCATAATACACTTTTACATGCTTAACATTATCCGCCAATGCCTGCGCAAAGATATGATGGTACCCCGCGATCAGAAAAAGACAGCAACCCATTAGCTTATAACCTTTCTTATGCATAATATATAGTTTTATAATCCGCTCGTCTAATCGTTCAATTCGAACGTCATATAAGAATAATATCTTTCTCACATACTCAAGAGCTGGGGTTCGTTTTTCCTGTAATATGGAAAGTTTTTTAACCCTAATCCGGAGAGTTCTAATGCAGGGTGCCAACCTTTAATAAGAACGTTATAGTTGGAGCATATTAACCTCCAGTGGTTGGAAACCTTAGCTAATAAGGTGAAGAACCAGGCAAGCTACAGGCTGTCAGCATTCGATCAGCTATGAGCAAGGATTGCACCGGTTCCAGTGATCTGATGACCGGCTATTTTTCCAGGGGATGTTCCGAGAGCAATTTTTCGGGTGAATAAAAATCCTTTTTACTTTCTATAGCTGCTCTTACTTTTTTAACATTTTCGGGGTACACCGCAGGCGCCTGGTTACCGAATGAATTCCGCACATACGTTAGCACCGCTGCTACTTCTTCATCATTCAGCAGGCCTTCAAAAGGCGTCATAGGTACCTGGCCGGGGTATTGCTTTCCGTTTATCTCTATCGGTCCTAACAGTCCCTTTAACACCACTTTGATCAAACGCTCTTCATTTCCCGTTACCCATCTCGTATTGGCCAATGGCGGAAATCCGGAAGCAGCCAATCCCCTTCCATTAGGTTGGTGACAGGTATTGCAATAGCCATCCCTGGCATATATTTCCTTTCCTTTTTTGAAAAGCGCAAGGTCGTTGCCTTTTAATGACGATATGATCTGCTCTTCTTTATGCTCTTTTACCAGCTTGCCGTTCAAATGCGCTACGGCTGCCTCATGCGCATGCACCATCCATTCATCCAAAGGCATTTTCGCCGCTTCTTCCAAAATGGGCATACCCTTTTCCTTCCCGATCCATGAAGCGGCAACAATGGCTTCCAGGCGCACTCTTCCATGCGGATCACGGGCAGCCTGCATCAGCAGATCAGCCTGGTCGGCTACCTGGTGACCGGTATAACGCACTACATTCACGGCAGCCGCTCTTGCCCGGTAATCTTTTGCCTTAAGCATTTGTCTTAGCAGGTCCTGGTCCACCTTGTCCAGCCCCCAGCTTACCCATAACGCTTCCAGCATATGATGCTCATATCGCGGATCATTTTTATCAAGCTCACTCACCCATTTCTTGAGCCTGGGCAGCAC
>CAZREP010000295.1:0-3648 GCA_964599035.1 uncultured Terrimonas sp.
CTTTTCATTGTACGGGCGGTAGGTAACCGGGCCCAACCAGCGGTCGTAATGCAGGGTGGCCGGGGGAGTGCTGTCTTTGGCTATGCCGAAAGAATCGCGGGGCTTAATGCAAAGTCCTCTTGCCATAAATACATCACCAATGCCCCCATCATGCAAAAATTTCATGGCTTCCATTACATTGCTGATAGACCGGTTTTGAAATCCTACCTGAACGCACCTGTTGTATTTCCGGGCGGCTTCGATCATTTTGCGGCCTTCCCATATATCGTGTGAGGCCGGTTTTTCTACATACACATGCTTTCCCGCCTGGCAGGCCCAGATCGTGCCGAGGGCATGCCAGTGATTAGGTGTTGCAAATGAAACGGCATCTATTTCCTTGTCGTCAAACACTTTGCGCATATCCCACTCCGTTAGCGGCTTTTCTCCTGTTTTATCGCTCACGATCTTTGCCCTTGAATCAAACCATTGCTCATCTGCATCGCAAAGCGTTTTAAGCCGGATATTACGGCTGGTTTTAAGAGCGCACCAGTTGTTGATATGGGTTTTCCCCTGCCCGTGAATACCTATAACTGCCAGGTTCAACCGGTCATTGGCGCCGGGTATGGCGGCATACGATTTGGCGCTGAGGCCCATAGCGCCAATAGTGATGCCTGCGCCAGCCATGGTTGATTTTTTAATAAATTCCCTCCTCGGGTAATTTTTTTGCATGGTTGTTTTTATTTTTTATATGAACAAATCGTTTGTTTATCGGGATTGTCTTGCCTGTCCTGTCCTGTTCCGCCCTGCAACCTGTAACTCTTATTTTTTCTTAGCCCTGGCGACCATTTCATTAAACACGGCCAGTTGTTCTTTCATGGCTGCCACCCGGTCATTGGGCTCGGTACGGGCTTCCAGGAGTATCCACCCGTTGTATTTCATACCGGTAAACAGGTTCATCAATTGCTGATAAGGGTAGTCGCCGGTGTTTAATTCACGTACATGAACGGTATCTCCGAACCATTTCTTTACCGAGTTAAAGTTTGCTTCCAGTCCCGGTGGCAGGAGGTCTTCGGGATTGCAATTCCAGCATATTTTTACATTCGGTTCGGTAACCTGTTCAAAAATAGCTTTCATATTAGGGAGTTCCTGAGTGAGGTGGCCATGCACTTCTACTCTCACCAACTGCCCGAGGTTCTTCGCGAATCTTCCCACCTCGTTGAAGGAAGCGGCTATTTGATCAATGGTTTTTTCTTTGGGAACAGAAGCGGGCAGGTTATTGGGTTTTACTTTTATGCCCGTGGCGCCAATGTCTTTGCAAAGCTGTATGTATGCTTTTGTTTGTTCTATGTTTTTTTGGAGCTCTGCCGGCTCGGGACTGTGATATTCAAAATTAGAGCCGTAGCCGATGCAGGTAACCGGGCTGTCGGCGAAACGTTTCTTCACTTCAGCACGTTCGGCGGCAGACAGATTGACCTCTACCTTATGAGCATGCTGGGTTCTGAGCTCAACACCCCATAAGCCGGTTTTTTCACAATTGGCGAGTAAGGCAGGCAGATCCCAGTCTCTTCCCCACTGGTAGGTAACCAATCCAAACCGCATTCTGGGTCCGGCATTGCTAAAGCTGCTGAATGTTCCGGTGGCGCTTAATCCTAAACCTACGATAGCGGTGTGGCGTAAAAAATCACGGCGTGACAGATCTTTCATTTTTTGGTCAGAACTTTTATTGATTATTATTAAGAGGTGTTTTCAGCAATGCGGCATTATTATTCATTCTGAATTGAGAAAAGATAACCAGCATCATACTATGATAAGGGTTGCACAATTTAAAATTATAGATCACTGTTGATAACAGATACACATGGACTGTGCCTTATCCCGGGTTTTGTTTGATCTTTAAAGTTAAATGAAAATATATCTAATGCCCGATAAATGTTAACCTTTTTTAACCTCTATTCTTTCTGTTGTTATAGGGTTGGGATTATCTTTGGCAGCATCCGGCCTCGGGCCGAACGATCACAGGAAAACCCTAATCATACAAATGAAACCCGGTATTCTGCTTTTTATATTTCTGGCTGGCTTTTCTGCGGCAGGTGTTGCGCAAACAAATCGTACGGTAAAAGGCAAGGTCTACGACAGCAGCCATGTTATTTTACCGGGTGCTACGGTAATGCTTATTCCCGAAGGGGGTAAAGATACTTTAAAAACAGTGACGGATAAGACCGGGCAATTCATCTTTTCACGGGTGGTAACAAAAAGATTTACCCTAAAAATCACTAATGCAGGACTGGAAGATGTGATCAATGAGTACGACGTTGAGGAAGGCAAAACTGATTTTAATATTGGTAGTATTACTATGCTCCCCGCTTTTCAAACATTGCAGGAAGTGGTGATCAGCCCGCCACCTATTATTATAAAAGAAGATACGATAGAGTTCCGGGCAGATTCTTTTAAAGTGAAGCCCAATTCATCGGTGGAGGATCTTTTAAAGAAGCTGCCCGGCCTGGATGTGGATAAGGACGGGAATATTACCGCGCAGGGCAAAACCGTGACCAAGATCAAAGTAAACGGCAAAGACTTCTTTGGCAGCGATCCGAAAACGGCTTCCCGCGAGCTGCCGGCAGACATTATAGATAAGGTGCAGGTGGTGGACGACTACGGTGACCTTGCTGCTGTATCGGGTATTAAGGATGGCGATCCGGATATCATCATCAATCTGCAGTTGAAGAAAGATAAGAACCAGGGCGTTTTTGGCCGGGGTTCCGCGGGATATGGTACGGATAATCGTTACCAGGCTACTGTAAATGCCAATGTGTTTAGTGAGAACACACAACTGTCTGTATTGGGAAACATTAACAATATTAATCAGAACCTCTTTAATTTCGACGGTAACGCAGGTGGCGGCAATAGGGGCAGTGGAGGGAGAGGAGGCGGTAATTCCGGTGGCGGCGACGGGGTCACCTCGGATACGAATGCAGACCAGAATGGCATTACGGATAATAAATCAATAGGCGCAAATTTCAGAACTGATTTTAAGGATAAGAAGGGGGCCTTCTATGGCAATTACAGCTTTGCCAATCGCAACACGGTAACGCTGCGCAACACTTCCCAGCAGAACTTTTTCGGCGACGGTTCATTCATTAATGATAAAAACAGCCTTTCCGATAACATCAATAATAATCATCGCGCCAACCTGAATTTTGAATACAACTTTGATTCGCTGAATTATCTTAAGATAAGCCCTAATTTTTCTTACGGGTATTCCAACAACAGAAGCAACAGTGATTTTAATTACCTGCAAGACGGTATTTTTAAAACCCAGGAAGGATATAATGCAGATACCGTACACCGGAAAACGCCCAATTTCAGCGGGAATATAAGTTATAATCACCGCTTCCGGAAAAGAGGCAGGAATCTTTCTGTTAACATTGGTTTGGGTACCTCTTCTTCGCTGAGTGACGACGACAAGATCAATTTTACAAGAGAATTCCTGAAAGCCGGGGGATACACCGATGCCTTTCTTGACCAGTTGATCACACAGGATAATAATAATCATAATTATGGTATCCGTGCAACCTACACCGAGCCGGTAACAACAAACAGGTTCCTTGACATCAGCTATGCCTATAATACTTCGTATGCAAAGAACGACCGCCGCACTTTTGACCGCGA
>CAZREP010000296.1:0-3456 GCA_964599035.1 uncultured Terrimonas sp.
CTGGAACGCAGAACGAGCGGGGTACCCAGGTGGGGGCCAAACGCAGGATACCTTTTCCTTGGTCTAAAGCCTTCTGTGCTACACTTGATTTTTCCATTGTGCAATTTTGTTTTTAATCAGCTATTGTTTTTTATGTGTTTCCAAAAACCCGTTGATGTCTTCCTGCCGGTGAAGCACTTCAAAGCGCAGGTCATATTTCCGGGTTTCCCCCGGTGCCAGCTCAATAAGCGTTCCCCCGGCTCTTGCCTTTGCCTGCCCGATGGGAGGATGTGTACCGGGTTCCAGTCCGGTAACGTATTCCCCTTTGCCCCAGTGCTGCCAGTTGGTGAGCCAGGGCAATTGCTTCTTGTAAAAACGGATGCTAACGGCTATGCCTATCCGCTTGTTATACAGGCCGCATGTGCATTCGCCGTTGTCATTTGCCGCAACATCAATGAAAGCCGCTTCTTCCCCGCTGCCCCGGTGTTCCGGCAGGGGCGCCGGACATTTGCGGAAATCGTTCCCTTCCACAAATATTTCAGGAGAGGCATCGCGTGCCTGCCATTTGCCATTCCATACCAGTCTTGCACCTTCATCTGCCAGCGGCCATCCCAGGTTGCAATGGTACAGCAGCATATGCGGTGCGGCAGTGTTGCCTTTATTGGTTACCTCATCATGAATATGAATGCAGGTTTCTCCCAGCTTTCCCGATATGGTTCTCCTGAGCTCAAGCCGGGTACCCAATGCCTGACTTTGCCTGATGATGCCGGTAATATGCATTTCCATTTTGCCTGCAATGGGGTCGGGCTGTACAATAGATTCGATTTGTGCGGGAATATTGCTTATCGCATCGTGCAGTCCGCGCTCGCCAAAGGCATCCGCTTCCGGCCCGCCCACGTGCGTTAAGCCACAGGTGGTCATCAACCCGCCTCCGAATGTGCTGAGCCAGTCTGCTCCTTTGTTGGAAAATGGTTGCGGTGAAGAAATACCCTGGTCGCTCAGCCAGGCCAGGCTATGCTGGTTATAGAACGCATCGGCTATGTCCATTGCCCGGTCGATCACTACTTTATACCGCAGTCCCGTTCCGGTGTTAACCCATGCCATGCGAACGCCGCGCTGCAGCCCGTTGTCGGCAACAGCCGTCTCAATCCCGCCCAATGGTATGTGTGAAGAAATTTTATCCGTCCAGGTATGCTGTGCCAAATCGTTATTTTTAAGCAATCATGAATTATGTTTTCCGTTTTTCGGGATCGTATTATACAACAGTGAATTTCACCCCTCATCTTCCACCTCTCTCTTCACAATAGCGCCCAGACATCAGTTTGCCCGTATATACGGGGTTCTAATGTAGGGAAATCCAGCGACAAAAAAACCGGATCAGGTGGGTTAATGCTAACTTTCCGCACATCTCCTTAAATGATAAGAAAAACTTTCGCACAGCTTTGTATCCTTTTCCTCCGGCGAACAGTTCCCGGCAGTGAGCAAATTCCTGTGCTGTGCGGGTTTTAAGCATTTAGCCAATGATCCCATGAGGAGGTATTTCTACTGTTCTGCCGAACGGTTTCCTTTGCATCCTGTCCTGTTCCGTCCTGTGCCGGATATGCTGCGAATGGCATTTACGGCGGTGCATAGAAATACCTTGAAAAGTATGTATGGAATTTGTTGTGTGCTATGTTGATTTTTTCATAGCTTGTTCGGGTATAAAAATTTTATCTAAAAAAAATTGAAATGATCAGAAAAATCAACTGTTGCTTCGGGATAATAGTGGCAGGGCTGCTAACAGGCGGCTGCAACTCATCTACCACCTCCAACACGCAAAAAGATGCAGACACCGCTGTGGCTTCGGTAGCGGATACTGATGGCTTTGAGCCGATATTTGATGGTAAAACGCTTAACGGATGGGAAGGTGATACGGCATATTGGAGAGCAGAAAATGGCAACCTGATAGGAGAAGTAACACCGGATAAGCCTTTAAAGAGCAATACCTTTATTATTTACAAAGGCGGGGAACCAAAAGATTTTGAATTGAAGCTGGAGTTCAGTATTACGGAAGCAGGCAACAGCGGTATCAATTACCGGAGCGAGCGGTTTGAAGGCGTACCTTATGCATTAAAAGGCTACCAGGCAGATATTGACGGGAAAAACAATTATACCGGTCAGAATTATGAAGAGCGCGGCCGCACCACGCTTGCTTACCGCGGGCAGAAAGTAACGATACCGAATAAGCCGGGCGAATCGCAAAAAAATGCGTGGACGGAAACCATTGTTGACAGCTCTTTAGGCAGCTCCGATTCGCTGAAAGCGCTGATCAAAAGCAGCGACTGGAATACCTGCCATTTAATTATTAAAGGTAATCATTTGCAACATTACATTAATGGTGTCCTAATGAGCGATGTAACAGACGATGACACTGCCAATCGGAAAATGGAAGGCTTGTTGGGCATACAGGTGCATGTGGGTCCGCCTATGCAGGTGCAATACCGCAATATTATGTTAAAGCATTTATAGCAGCACAAGGATCTCTTTATTGCCGTATGGTTAAAACAGGTGCGTATAATTTACTAAAGGTGGCCCGTATCGTGGCGATAGGGGCATATCTCGATGATGGAAAGGAGGGGATACTACTTCCCCAAAGATATGTGCCTGAGGGAACAAAGTCCGGGGACGAGCTGAATGTATTTGTTTACCACGATTCCGAAAGCCGTTTAATTGCTACCACGCAGCAACCCATGGGCGTTGTGGGAGATATCGTAATGTTGCCGGTAGTGGCAGTTACACCGCAGGGTGCTTTTATGGACTGGGGGCTACCAAAAGATATTTTTGTTCCCCGGTCAAAGCAGCGTTCGCGCATGTACACCGGTGAGCGTTACCTGGTAAAAATATATTTGGATGAGCAAACCGGGCGGGTAACGGCTACAGAGAAATTCGACAGCTTCCTCAGTAATGAAACGCTTACGGTTAAGGAAATGGAGGAGGTAGACCTGGTAATCTACCGGCGTACAGACATCGGTTATTTTGTGATCATCAATAACCGGCATACCGGGGTGCTGCATTATAATGAAGTATTCAGGGAGCTGGAGCCGGGCGACCGGCTGAAAGGATTTGTAAAAAAGATAAGCGATGATAATAAAATAGATGTGGTGCCCGGCAGACCAGGGTATGAAAGGGTAACGGATGAGGAAGAAAAAATACTCCGGCTGCTTGCAGAGCATAATGGTTACCTGCCTTATCATGATAAGTCGGATCCTGACGATATTTACCGGTTCTTCGGCATAAGCAAAAAAACATTCAAGATGACACTGGGCAGTTTGTATAAGCAGAGAAAGATACGATTCACCCAAACGGGGATACAGGCGGTCGATCAGAAATTTGAGATTTGAGATCATTGCTGTCCGGTAAAAATAGCTGATTGGGAACAAATTAAGGGGCTGTCTCAAAAGTAAAACTTTAAGACAGCCCCAATTTTTTTATTTTTCT
>CAZREP010000297.1:0-3448 GCA_964599035.1 uncultured Terrimonas sp.
GTGATGCTGCCACATGGTAACGGTGCTGTCGCGGAAGGCATACATAGGCACCGGCGCCAGCTTAACTATCGCGGCGTTATAAATATCATCAACCATCTTACGGGTAGGCAAAAAACAATCAAACGTATCAGCTATTTGTTGCGCGGCCATGGGAGTGAGCGGTATGCGTGCCCAATCTGTATCATTGCCGATACTTATATAATCGGGCGATACATAATAAACAGCGGTGATCTTTTTCCCTTCCGGTGAAAGCATACTGGCATGAACAGGTACGAATCTCTTCAGGAAACCAGGCATATTGCCTTCCAGCAGCAACTCCACTGCCATTGAATCTCTCTGGTACCAGTTACATGCTGCACATTGCATATAAAAACTGCTACCCGTTATTGGGCTATGTGATAAGGGAACCTGTACTTTTTTGTAGGAGTGACAGGAAACCAGCATGCCGAAAGCAAAATACAACCTCCACATGTGTTATTAATATAATCTGATTATCAGGCATCATTTGCTCCCCACCGGAACGAAGCAATGGTAAAGCCGCAAAGATCAAGCACCCTGTCTACTACAGTGTCGGCTACAGCTTCAATAGTCTGGGGACGACTGTAAAATGAAGGGGCGGCCGGACAAATGATCCCGCCCGCCAGGGTAACGGTTTCCATATTGCGGATATGTATAAGATTGTAGGGTGTGTCTCTCACTACACAGATCAGTTTTCTTCTTTCTTTCAGTATTACATCGGCTGCCCTTGTGATCAGGTCATTTGAAACTCCTGCGGCTATTCTTCCCAGGGTGCCCATGGAACAGGGGATAATGATCATGGTATCGAACCTGCCCGACCCGGACGCGAAAGGTGCGTTAAAATCGCTCTTTCCGTAAATATTAACAGTATATTTATTGAACGAATCGTTGCCCAACTCTGTTTTCCATACCTCCCTGGCATTATCTGTAATTACCATTGCGAGCTCATTCCACTGGTTACGCAGGCTCAATAATTTATCCACCAGCTGACGGGCATATAAAGACCCGCTGGCACCGGTAACTGCAACAACAATTTTTCGCTCCAATTGTGAGTTATATTTGTAGAGTTAAATCAATCCGATGCAAATATCCGGCATTTTTCTGTCTGTTGGCATATGTGCTTGCCTGATTGGCTACAACGCCTCGGCCGGCATAGGGTTGCTCCCCAGTGATACCACCATTATCACTCCCGGCAAAAAAGAAAAACTGGAATGGCTGACCCTCGCCGAAGCGGAAGCTAAAACAGCCATCCGGAAAAAAGACATTATCATAGATCTGTATACCGACTGGTGCGGCTGGTGCAAGGTCATGGACAGGAACACCTATACCAATCCTGATGTTATCCGGTACATCCATGATAAATTTTATCCCGTGAAAATAAATGCGGAAACCAGGGAACCGCTTTCCTGGCGTGGAAAACAGTTCAAATACAATGATACTTACAGGGTGCATGACTATGCCATCCTCCTCACCGGAGGACAACTATCCTATCCTTCTACTATTATTTTACCGGCAGATGGTTCACCCCCCCAGTTGATCCCCGGCTATTTAAAAACACCTGAAATGGAACTCATCCTTAAATATTTCGGCGAAGGTCATTATGGCAACACCCCTTTTGAGGAATACAGAAAGAACTTTACGCAAACCTGGAAATAATTTCCCCGCTCACAGCAATATAAAAATCAGATATGTCGTTATATATCCGGTTTTTCATAGGATATTGGATTTAAAACGGGGCAGGATTTCTATCCAGCCCTTTTTTTATTTATTACCTCTGTTTCATCCTGCTCTTCTTTTCCCCAAACATATATAAAATTAATATTATTTAAAAATATTCTTTCCTTAAAAAAGGGCATATTTTTAAAAAGAAAATGGATAAGCTATGCAACGTTTATTATAAAATACCGGTCTATTGAATGGTTTTTCATAGGATATTGGATTTAGAAACGGGGCAGGATATCTATCCAGCCCTTTTTGTTTTTATACGGTACACTCATATTACTTTATTTCCGCGACCTGTACCTGGTGAGATATACCTCGTTTGACAGCCTGCGATCATAGAAGAAAAAAAATTACTATACAATAAATACTAAAATTAAAAAAACGACTATATTCGAGCTTTCATAGGATAAGGTTTAATGGTTAACGGTTAAAAGATTAGTGCTCCTCCCCCCGATTTATCGGGGAGGAGGTTTTTTATAGTATTTAAGCTAAAGGAACCTGCAGTTCTTTCCGCCAATGAAGTTTTACCTGAAAAACACCCGGTAATCGTTTTCTCCAATGCAAAGCGACCTGCTTTATCATATAGCGCTAACCATGGTTCCCCATATAGGGGATATACACGCCAGGGCACTTTTACAACACTTCGGCGATGCAGAAAAAATATTTTCGGAACGTCAATCCCATCTTGATAAGTTTCCAGGCATGGGTACCGTCCGGTCAAAAGCTATAAAAGCATTCAACGCATTTCACAGGGCCGAACAAGAGCTCAGGTTTATTGAGCAGTATAACATTTCCGTATTCAGACAAACCGATACAGGTTATCCCAAACGCCTGCTGAATTGTTATGATGCCCCTTTCCTCCTCTATTATAAGGGGAACGCCGATCTCAATCATCATAAGATCATAGCGATTATCGGTACCCGTAATCATACGGATTACGGAAAAGAAATGACCTTCAGCATAATTGAGCATCTTGCTCTTAACAACGTGCTTATTGTAAGCGGACTGGCCTATGGCATAGATGCCCTGGCGCATAAAGCCGCTTTAAAGCACAAGTTACACACAATCGGGGTGCTTGCCCACGGTCTCGACCGTATCTATCCCTCTGCCAATAAGATGCTCGCCAAAGAAATGACAGCATGCGGCGGGTTGCTCACTGATTTTATGTCGGGCACCAAACCCGACAAACAAAATTTTCCGAAGAGAAACCGTATCGTGGCGGGAATTGCAGATGCCACGCTGGTCATAGAAACCCAGATCAACGGTGGCAGTATGATCACGGCAGAACTGGCAAACAGTTACAATAAGGATGTGTTTGCCCTGCCGGGTAAAGCAACCGATATAAAAAGCACAGGCTGCAATTATCTGATCAGGAGTAATAAGGCGGCCCTAATTACCTGCGGGAGGGATATTACAGCTTTTATGAACTGGGAAAACACACCTGCTAAAAAAAAGACCATGCAAAAAGACCTATTCCCTGAACTGACACAGGAGGAAAAAGCCGTCGTGCGTATCATCAGCGAAAAAGAAACCGCTTCCATCGATGAAATCACCCCCTGCTGTACCTTCAGCAGCAGCATAGTTGCCGCTGCTTTACTGAGCCTTGAGCTACAGGGAATAATTACCTGCCTTCCCGGTAAGCTATATAAGCTTTTATAGACAACAAAATTTGGAAGCTAGTTTCCCCTGTCCCTATCTTTGCACATGG
>CAZREP010000298.1:0-3418 GCA_964599035.1 uncultured Terrimonas sp.
CCCTGGCAAATCTTTCTCTTTGTTGCTATCCTCTTTTTTGTCTCGCTTTTCACCAGGCTGCAGGTGCAAAGCTGGATACAGGCATTGTTTTTTACAGGTGGTGTGCTTGCAGCCTTCTTATTGTTGACTGCTATAGCTATACTGCTGCGCGGAGTGGTGCGCCGTTTCTTCCCTCATTCGCTCAGCTATGTATGGCGACAGGGCTTTGCCAATTTATACCGTCCCAATAATCAGACCATCCTGCTGATCGTTACCATCGGTTTGGGTACATTGTTTATCGGCACACTCTACTTTGTGCAGGACATGCTCATGAGCCGTGTATCGATGTCGGCAGGTAATAACCAGCCTAATATGGTGCTGTTTGATATTCAAACCAGCCAGAAGGAAGCTGTGGCGAAACTTGCAAAGGAGTATCATTTACCCGTATACCAGGATGTGCCTATCGTTACGATGCGTATAGAAGAGATCAACGGCAAGAATGCCGCGGAGGCGAAAAATGATTCCACATCGGGGATACCCGCCCGGGCGTTTGAAGGAGAGCTGCGTGTTACTTACCGTGATTCTTTAATGGACACGGAGAAGCTGACGGCAGGGAAATTGGTAACGAAGCCTTATACCCCCGGCGATAATATTTATGTTTCACTGGAAGAACGATACGCCCGTCATCTCAGGGTGTCCATAGGGGATAGCATCCTGTTTAATGTGCAGGGAGCGCTTATACCCGCTATCGTGGGAAGCTTCCGCGAGGTAGACTGGCAGCGGGTACAAACGAATTTCCGCGTGATTTTTCCTGCAGGCGTGCTGGAAGATGCGCCGCAGTTTCATGTGCTCGTAACCCGTGTGCCATCTAACGAAGCGTCTGCAGTATTCCAGCGGGCAGTGGTACGCAGGTTTCCCAATGTATCCATTATTGACCTGGGACTTATATTAAAAGTACTGGATGAAGTATTGGAGAAGATCGGCTTTGTGATCAGGTTCATGGCTGCTTTTAGTATTGCTACAGGGTTGATCGTGCTTATTGCTTCTGTATATATAAGTAAGTTCCAGCGTATGCAGGAAACCGTATTGTTACGCACGCTCGGCGCCAGCCGGAAGCAACTCTTTACGATTACTGCATTGGAATATTTTTTCCTGGGTGCGCTTGCGGCAGGCGCCGGTATACTGCTTTCCCTTGCCGGCAGTGCGGCGTTGGCAACATACAGCTTTGATGCTTCGTTCAGTCCCTCATTTATGCCTGTGCTTGTGTTGTTCCTTTCCGTATCCCTGCTTACCGTGACGATAGGGTTGTTTAACAGCAGGGGAGTAGTGCGTACCCCGCCATTGGAAATACTGAGAAAAGAAGTCTAACTGTTGGCAAAATGTTTCAGCTCCTCTGCAAAATCCAGGTAAGGGTATTGCTCCTGTAGTGCCTGTACTTTGGTAAGATAGCTGCTTAAGAATTGCCTGTGCGCTTCAGATGCGGGATTGAAAGCACGATGCTTTAATGCGGTATTGATCTTTTCCATTTCTTTCATCAACGGGTAACATGAGGGATCAATGCAGCAGGCAGTAAACTTTTCCCATACATACTGAGTGGCCAGGTAATTGGGATGCACCATATCTTCCGCATAAAAACGGTAGTCGCGCAAATCGTCTATCACCAGCTCATAAGCCGGGAAGTAAAAGTGATCTTCGAACTTATCCACCATATGATGCACTGCCTGTATCAACACGGCTTTGCTTTTGTTGTTTTCCACCAACCCGTCTCTCGCATGACGAACGGGGCTTATGGTATATATTACTTTGATGGAGGGATTGAACAGCATGAGCCTGTACCGGAGATTATCCAAAACGGTAAACACTTCTTCCGTAGTCAGTAATTTTTTCCTGAACCGGTCTGCAGGTACCTTATGGCAGTTGGCTACAATATCGTTATTTCTATTCTTTGCTGTATATAATGGCGACGGCTTTTCTGCAAACTCGTACACAAATGCCGAGCCTAAAGTTAATATCAGCCAGTCCGTCTGCTTTAAAAAAGCGTGTGCAGACTGCTGGGTAGTATTGATCTGCTGCAATGCGGTTTGCTTATCGGGGTGCGAAAAGCGGCTGTGATGATCCCAACTGTTCCATAGTTCGTTGTGGTAAAAAAGATCGTCCTCTTTGTATACTTTTTGTTCTATGCAGGATACAACAGATGAGGCGATGCTTACGGGGTTAAAAAGAATGCCATGGGGATTCTCAAATGTTGCAAACTTATTGCCGGCGAGCTGCCGCGTTATATGCTCCGTAAAGCAGGAGCCCGATAAAAACAGCTTCTGCCTGTGATTGATCCTTTGTGGGAAGGGTGGTATCTCCAATGCTAACCTGAAGCTCGTCATATTAAATAAAAATGGTTTGAGCCATGGTAATACTTTGCTGCAGTACTTCGGTATTCATTTGCCTGCATAGCCCCAGCTTTGAAAAATAACTGATCATTTGTTCCGTATCCATATTACCCACCAGTTCATCATTGGCCATCGGGCAGCCGCCAATGCCCATCAGGGCGCCGTCAAACCGGCGGCAGCCGGCTTTAAATGCCGCATCAATCTTATGCATGCGGTGAACAGGAGTGGAATGCAGATGTACGCCTATTGTTGTACCAGGTAATGCGCTGATCAGATGAGCAGTAACACTGCCAATTTGCTCCGGGGTTGCCAGTCCTACTGTATCGGCCAGTGAAATAACGGTAACGCCTAACTGTTCTATAGCGCGCGCCCAGTTCAACACGATCTCCTCGCTGTACGGATCGCCATAGGGATTCCCGAACCCCATGGAAAGGTATATGACCAGTTGCTTTTTATGTTGTATGCAAAGTGTCTGTATGGCTTCTACCCGCTTCAGCGATTCAGCAATCGTGCTGTTGGTATTGCGGAGCTGGAAAGTTTCTGAAACGGAGAAGGGAAACCCCAGGCAGTTGATGGCGTCGTACTGCACTGCTTCCTTTGCACCGCGTTCATTGGCCACGATGGCCAGTAATTTGGTGTGCGTTCCCGAAATATCCAGTTGGGTGATCACTTCGTGCGTATCTGCCATTTGAGGGATGGCTTTGGGCGACACAAAGCTGCCAAAGTCGATGGTGTCGAACCCAACTTTCAGCAGTGTATTGATGTAGTCGACTTTTTTTTGGGTAGGGATAAAATGCGGCCATCCCTGCATAGCGTCGCGCGGGCATTCAATAAGCTGTACTGAGTCGGATGCGGCAGTCATACGTAACCCGCAATTTAGCAAAGAAAAACGGATACGCGAATTTGTAGCTGCGTGCAGTGAAATATCAGATGTTAAGGGATTTTATTTTCTATGTAGATAATGGAACAGAATATAAAAGGAATTTAATACTTTTGCCACCCTGTCTCCGTAGCTCAGTTGGTAGAGCAGCTGACTCTTAATCAGCGGGCCCAGA
>CAZREP010000299.1:0-3414 GCA_964599035.1 uncultured Terrimonas sp.
ATGATATTGAGATCACAAGAGAAGCCCCCAACTATACCAGGTAGAGAGAAGCCCATAGGTTATGGGCAGCCGGCTACTTCAGATTTGAGATTTATGATTTGTTGATTCCTGATTTGGATTGCTTCTTTCGGATTTCGCTCCGAACGTTCGGACTTAAAACCTTCGGATTTTATTTGGTTCTTGTGATTTGGTTCTTGGTGCTTTACATCACATGTTTCTCGCAGCGTTCGCCACGGAGCGGTGGCGCAGAGGAGAATACCATTCTGTTGCGTTATTGTTCCTTCGGATTTGAAATTTAAATTTTTATTTGGTTCTTGTCTTTTGGTTCTTGGTGCTTTGCATCACATGTTTCTCGCAGCGTTCGCCACGGAGCGGCGGCGCAGAGGAGAATACCATTCTGTTGCGTTATTGTTTCTTCGGATTTGAAATTTAAATTTTTATTTGGTTCTTGTCTTTTGGTTCTTGGTGCTTCCTTTTCGGATTTAGCGCTTCGGGCTTTAACTGGTTCCTGATGCTTTATCCAATATAAAAAAGACAGCAGGTCGGAAAATCCAACCCGCTGTCTTTAGATTAATGATACAAAACTTATTTCACTAAAGTTTTATTATTGCAGTATCCACATCTTAACAGAAGCCAGATCTTTGCCTCCCATTGCAGATACGGCAGCGTTGTATTGGTCTTTGTTGTTACTCGATTCATCCAACGGATACAAATACCGCATCGGGTATTCGTATGTGGAAAATGATTTAACTACTTTGTTGATGAACGCAGGCTTACCGGTCCTTCTATAGTCAGTATAAGCTTCTGTGTGATTTGTCATAAGCAGAGAAAGCCATTTCTGGATAGCGATTTTATCAAGATCAGCAGCGCTGCCATCCAATGCTACAGCAGGCTTTGCATAATAGTCGCTGAAATTATCCACGATCTTGTCAGAGCCGATATGGCTTGCCGGCTTGGCCCCGTTCTCAATCTTCCACCTTTCGAACGACAGTTTTATACCATTTTCATAGTAATCTTTAGTATTTCCGGCCGATATCCATCCTTTCTGGCGGGCTTCGGCAAGAAGGAACATCATTTCGCTTGCCTCCATCATCACTCCCTTAAGGCGGGACTCGTTGGCGCCTGTACCTGCTATCAGCCTTGAAAGCCCTGTTATACGGCGGTTGTCATAAAAACTGTTGGTTCCGGGCAGGCTGGTGGAGCTTGCATACTGGGTCTGAACATTTATCGGGTTAGGAGCTCCAACCCATTTGGCGTCCAGAGGATAGGGTACTGATATAACATTACCATCCAGGTCTCTTCCGGATGACACTATTTCCGAGGGATCATACATCGAAGAAGGGTAATAGGTGATGTTGTAGGTATAACCATTAATCTTGATGTCTTCGCTGGACTCTGTGGCTTTGGCTGATATTGGAGAAAGTGCCGGGGCGAAGATCACGTACATACGCGGGTCATCGAGAGCAACCATCTGATCAATCAAATACTTGGAAGGCTTCTGCTCGGTAAAATCGTTCCCCGTTCCCCAGTTTGTTTGCAGGTACCACGCTTCCCGTTGGCTAACGCCCGAAAACTCAAGCCCGGCATTATCGGCTACAGCCGATATATAGTTGTTGCCGCTGGCAATCGCCTGCATTTCGCCGCTCAGGTCTCTCCCGGCTTTTTTAAATGCCTCGTAGGAATGTACCATGAACCTGAACTTCAGGGAATTGGCAAATTTTATCCATTTGGTTCGGTCTCCTTTAAACAGAACGTCATGATCGGTAGGCAAACCTTTGCTGTTGGGATTAGATAAAATGGAAACCGCCTCGTCCAACAGGTCAAACATCTGCTCATATACCTCTCTTTGGGAGTCAAACTTGGGAAACAGGTTTCCTTCTCTTCCCTGCATGGCTTCACTGAAAGGGATATCTCCGTACTTTTCGGTAAGAGACCCGCCTACAACGCACTTTAGAATATTAGCGGCTGCTACATTTGCCATATTATCTTCCTCGGTTGCCAGCGATGTAACCGCTGCCAATGTCCTCAACTGTTGTGTATAAGGATTGGTGCCCTGGTAGTCCCAGTTCTGAGTAGCGTTGGTGTAGAGTGTAGCTGCCTGTGAACCACCGTTATAACATTCCAAAAAGTACAGGGTTGCTTCTTCTACCGGCTCATCAATTACTCCTTTGCCATATTGGAATGCAACGTCTGTAATAGCCGTAGTAAGCTGGTATCGTGAATAAGTGAAGTAATTAACCTTGAAGGACGTTTCTCTTTCGTCCATTCGCAGTTGATTCTTGCTACAGGATACGCCGGCAAGCATCAGCGATCCAAGCATGATATATGTTATTGTTTTCATCGTCATAATATTCGTTTTACAAATTTTATTTGATTACTCCTAAAAATTAACATTCAGTCTTATGCCCATAGTGCGGATAGGTGGTAGTCCGAAGTCTGCCACACCCATACCCCTAACACCATCGTAGAAAGCCGTTTCAGGATCTTCATTCATTTTGTTTTTTGCCAAGAACATCACGTTCTTGGCAAAAGCAGTGACGGAAATATCCTGGCAACGCAGCTTCTGTGCCAGCGACCTGTTGAAAGAATAGGTGAGGTTGATCTCCTTGAGCTTAAAGGAAGTAGCATCATGCGTTCTGAACTGGGCGCCGGACCACAACTCCTGTCCTTCCATGTTGTAAGGGTTCATAATGAGCGTTTTGGTGAGATCATCGCCATTCCTGATATAATCCGCATCGTCAAGATTCAGCTTTTCTTCTGCAGTCTTATTAGACATGTCAACCTTAGGGTCGATATATACCGCATTCCAGTAGCCGAAGTAGCGGGGATCGCCATTGTACATGGTCATGAGTTCCTGCATTTTCTCCCGGTAGTTCTCGAAGCCGGGTTCAGTGAACATGTCATCCGGGTTCGGCATACTGGTCAAACCACCTGCAAAACGACCACCAGTCCAGTACTCATTGTATTTATCGCCATACAGTGCCATGATATCTGCCATCCCATCGTCGATCATGATCTTCTGCGTTTCGGAAATAAACACGCCGCCTTGTCTATAGCTGGCAACGATATTGAGCCGGAAATTTTTATACCTCGCATCCGCCACGAACCCGTAGATAGCTTTGGGATTCATATTACCCAGATACCCATTCTTCCTGATATATTCGGTGGTGGTAACAGCCTCCTCGATGATACCATCTATGCCGGTCAGCATCATGCCGGCATATTTCCCGCTCTGGATATAGCCGATAGGCTCTGCTGCATACAGGTCTCCCACACGGGAGCCCTTGAACAGGGATAACAGAGCTGCTCCATCGTAGGAGTAGAACTTCTCGGAGAACCGGGAATCTAACTCATCTATGACTGATTTAAAAGTAGTGATGTTACCGGTCAGGTTTACCTGCCAGTCTTTGGTGC
>CAZREP010000300.1:0-3393 GCA_964599035.1 uncultured Terrimonas sp.
GGAAAAACATACCATTATAACAACTGTTTTACGCAATATTGCCGTTTTATCTGATTTACTACCCTTAATCCTTTTTATTTTCTTTGCAAAGTCAAAGAAAAATATAGGATTAAGGGTAGTTTTTTATATTATAGCCCTAAGCGTATTTATTAATTTCTTTATTTTATCCAACCGGCAGGCACAGCAATATACTTTCTTAATTGGCCGGATAACCACCTTATTTGAATACGCGCTGGTTTCACTGCTTTTTTTCAATATTATAGCTTCCAGAGCCTTTAAGAAGGGAATGATCGTCATAACCTTGCTCGTGGGTGCTTACCTGCTGTACGACCTGTTTAGCTCCGCAAACAGCTCCTTTGATTCTATCCCATCAGGCATTACCTCCCTGGTATTTCTTATTTATTGCATTTTCTATCTTTTTGAAAGGGTAAGCGACCCTACTTCCCTCTTTTTATATGCTTCCCCTGTTTTTTGGGTAGTTGTAGCATTTATTATCTATTTCGCAGGTACTTTCTTCCCTTTTATTTACGCGCAAAGTCATATGAAAGAGAACCAGTTCTTAAGTGAATACAGCCTTATCCATGATACATTGTATATTATCAAAAACCTGCTTTTTGGATTTGCCATGCTGATCAAAGATACTCCAGTAAAAGCGCCCTATTCAATGAATAAAAAAAAGTAAAATAATTTTGTCCCTAAACGCACGTTGATTGACCAATGATACTTCTTCAAACAACCCAACCCAACCTTTTGAATATTTCCGGTGTGCTGTTTTTTGGCACCATGGGAATGTTGGCCCTGGCAATAGGGTTGGTGCTTTTTATTATCTTTCACCAGCGAAGGGTTATCCGGTATCAGCTGCAGCTGAAAGAAATGGAAGAGGAGCAGCAGAAGATACTGCTGAATGCATCTATCCGGTGGCAGGAAGAAGAAAGACAAAGAATAGCCGCCGACCTGCACGATGACGCTGGGCCGCTGCTGGCAACGGCTCGCCTGTATTTAAATGAAAATTTGGTTAAGCAGGATGTCAGCACCCAATTACAAGCCATTTATAACGCCAAGCAGATCATTGATGATACCATACAGCTTATCCGCAACATTTCACACAGCCTGATGCCTCCCACATTAAAAAACTTTGGACTGGAGTCGGCTGTAAATGATCTTTTCCAGAAAATCAGCGGCTCCGGAACCATTAATGCCAGCTGTCGCTTTCATGATTACAGGCAAAGATTAAGACCGGAGCAGGAACTGCTTGTATTTCGCGTTATCCAGGAATTGGTGAATAATATTTTAAAGCACAGCAACGCCAGTTTCATCCACGTAACACAAAACCATACTGAAGACAAGTTCTTTATCCGGCTACACCACGATGGCAGGGGGATAACCCAAACGGATGTGGAAAGACTTAATAAAAGCGCCCTGGGATTGGGGTTAAAGAATATTCAGAGTCGTGCAAAGGTATTGCATGCGAAGATTGATTTCGAAAAAGACATATCACAAACCTATTATAAAGTTACACTGGAGGTTCCTGTAGAAGAATATGAAATGATAGCTTAGCATTCATCCTATATCGCCAAAAACCACCCGAAGCTATGAGTATTATCAAAGTCGCCATTGCTGATGATCACAAAATTTTCCGCAAGGGCGTGATCCTTTCGCTACGGCAGTATACCAATATTAAATTTGTGCTGGAGGCCGAAAATGGCGAAGAACTGCTGACGAGTTTACCTGCGGCAGAGCCGGATGTAGTGCTTATGGATCTGCGCATGCCCGTAAAAGATGGCATAGAAGCCACAAAAATAATCAGCAGGCAGTACCCCAACCTTCACGTGATTGTGCTTACGATGTATGAAGACGAACGCTTTGTATCGCACCTTATGGAAAATGGCGCCAATGGTTATCTCCTTAAAAGTGCAGACCCGGCTGAAATTAAAAAAGCTATCGTGGAGGTAATGGCCAGGGGCTATTATCTTAACAATTTCGTGAACAAGATACTCCTGAAAAAATCACACGCCCGAACCAAATCTATTCCTTCACTGACCAACGAAGTAGTAATAAGCGACAAAGAAAGAGAAGTGCTCCGGCTGCTATGCATGGAATTTACCGCCACCGAGATCGCCCAAAAGATGGAGATCAGCCCCCGCACAGTAGAAGCGATTAAAGACCGGCTGATGGAAAGATACAATGTGAAAAACACCGCAGGCCTGGTGTTTTTTGCAGTAAAAAACAACCTGATCGACTAAGCTTCTACAACGCATCATAATAGAGCCCCGCCGCACCCAGTATGCCGCTGTTTTTCAATTCCGACAGCACTATACGCAGCCCGGCCAGCGATTTCGGGTATGCAAAACGGTTGATCTGCTCCCACATGGTTTTCTGAAAATAAGGATATGCATGTCGCACCCCTCCCCCCAAAACAATCAGCGACGGATCGTAAGCATACAGTACCAATTTAATAGTATTACCCAGGTGAGCTCCCATTTCTGCATACCATTGCAGCGCCTCTGCATCACCTGATTTTGCCCTTTCAAAAGCTTCCTGCCCGTTGGTGCGATAAACATTTTCAAAAAACTGTCCGCTGGCATAATATTCATAACAGTGATCCAGATACGCTGCCGTACCAATTTCCCCTGCACCGCAATTGGCCCCGGCATACAGGCGACCGTTTATAATGATCCCCGTTCCTATACCAGTTCCGATGGTAAGCCCGATCATATGATTTGCTCCGATACCTTTGCCAAAATACAATTCCCCAAGGGCAAAACAATTGGCATCGTTATTTACAAAAACCGGTACCTTATACCGTTCTTCCATAATATCTTTTAATGGTACTTCCTTCCAGGAAGGAATATTTTGCACATCGTATACAATACCTTTTTCCACATCCACCACGCTGGGAACGCCAATACCCATAGCGTTCACTTTTCCATTCATGAGCGGATCGGCGATCCGGAATATATCTTCCAAAACCTCTTCTACTGTTCCTTTACTATGCACAGCCCTTGCGGATATACCAACGATCTCCTTCCCGTTTACCAGCCCGCCGCGGATATTCGTTGCGCCAAGGTCTATGCCGATAACAGCTTTATGATCCATATCTTTTAATTAACCGTTTTCTTTTTTTTCCGGGTGATCACCTTATTGGCTATGATAGGCCTTGCCCAGAACCCAACGCTCAAAATATAACCAATCGGGATGTAAAGGAATACCATACCATAACGCAGTCCGGTGAGATCGCCCAGCGACCCCACAATAAGCGGCACTACCGCCCCCCCCACTATGCCGGTAACCAGGATCCCCGCAAAGGAACCGTGATGCTCTTTTACAGAATTTAAGGCAAGTGAAAATATAATGGGATACATTACCGATGCAAAAAAACCCACCAGCGGAAAA
>CAZREP010000301.1:0-3379 GCA_964599035.1 uncultured Terrimonas sp.
CATTTTGTTTTCCCTATAAAAAAAGAGGCTGCCCTTTTGAGACAGCCCCTTTTTTGTTGCTTTAAAAAAATTGTAAAAGAGTGAATGTGACTTCTCCGCTGTCCGGAAAGCAGGCGGATGGTAAACCATCATTTTCCATATAAAAGAAACCCGATTTCGTAAATAATATCCTGCAGATTATTCAATCTTTGCATTAAATAGAATGGGTGCAACCGTAGTAAGTCTAAAGCAAGTATTATGTTGAGCGATAAAATCAAAGAAGCCACGAAAACAGCGCACCAGCAACTTGAGGTGTTGGTGGTAAAAAGACTAAAAGCTATTCGCAGCAATGCAGATTATGCAGACCTGTTAAAGCATTTCTATGCCTATTTCAGTAAAGTGGAGCAGGCAATAGCCCCTTTTATATCTGCTGAAGTATTGCCGGACTATGCATCAAGGCGAAATGCATCATACCTTAAAGAAGACATTGAAGCATTGGGAGGAACAATGGATGCACTCCCGCCGGTACAGGCTCCTGTTATTAGGAATACTGCATCAGCACTGGGTGCATTATACGTAATGGAAGGCTCGATCATGGGCGGCAGGATCATTGTGCAGATGCTGGAGAAATCAGGTATAACTGAAGGTGTTTCTTTCTTTTCCGGCTATGGAGAAGCTACCGGGCAAATGTGGCAACGCTTTACAGAGGTGCTGAACCATCATGCGTCCACAGAGGAAGACCAGGCGCTGACCATTGCCGCTGCCAATGCTACTTTCACACAATTTGGAGACGTATTTACAGCATAAGTTTCTATATCCTGAAAATGATTTTTTTACAAAACCGATACACGGGGTGAGGTATTGCCCCACGCTGCTACTGTGCCTGTAACCTGGCTATCGTTTCTTTTTTGTGATTGCTTAGCGTAAGCGTATTGTTGTCTGCAGCAAAGCTTCTTGCATTTTTCAGGACTTCTAAAAATAGCTGTTCAACTTCCAGGTTAGGGCAGGCCATTTGCGTTGCGGCAATTTCAGCTATCCTGATCCCATTATCAGACCGCAACTCAAGATTGCCCGTTATGCGGTTTTCCTTTTCAAAAATAAGGTATGGTTGTTTAGGGAAAGTGGTATCCAACAGCACAGGTTTACCGTTCAATTCCAGGAGTATCCATTCTTTTCCGTAAAGACCGGGAGCGGATGAGTATGTTTCAGCTTTTTGTTCTGTAACCGGTTTTTCCGGATTGCTATCTTCCCGGCCATTATTATTGCAGGCCATTGCTCCAACAGCTACAGCAATATATAAAAATACTTTTTTCATGACAGCTTATTTATTTAGACTGAATAGTTTGCTGTATTATGCCGGCGAAAATAAAGGGTTTTTTGTACGGAAGCCGCTACCCCTAATTCCATCGCTCTGTGTGGCGGAATGATTTTTGGATACAACAGAGAATCCATTTGCTGATCATCTGTATTGCTGTGAACGCTGCTATAGTTCACTTGTCATCAACGACTATGAACCGGCTGGCGGCTTTTTGTGGTACTTTTTTCCGCAAAAAACAAAGAAGAAAATAGTAGGTTTGTAGTTAGTGGCTGGATATAGGAAGAGAGGGAAAGCTGAATTTATAATATTTCAATATTTGAACGTTTATTGCGAAAGGAATAATACAGAACACCATGGACTTAAAATCAAATGAACCGTTCTGGCTGGTGAAAAACGGATTATTGGCTACCTATCCCTCCCTGAAGGAAGATGCGAAATGTGATGTGCTGGTAGTGGGCGGCGGCATTACCGGCGGCCTGATTGCACACCAGTGTATACGCGACGGTTATAAAACCATCCTGATAGATAAGCGCGAGATATCCAATGGGAGCTCTTCGGCTACTACTTCCATGCTGCAATATGAAATTGATACGCCATTGCACGAACTGATTGAAAAGGTGGGAGAAAAGGGCGCGGTAGCGAGCTACGAAGCGTGTTCAAAATCAATAGACCAATTGGGTAAAGTAGCCCAACAGATAAAATCCAAAGCCGGATTCCGGAAAAAAGACTCTCTTTATTTCGCAGCGTTAAAAAAAGACGTGGAGGGGTTAAAGAAGGAATTCGATGCCCGCAAAAAAGCAGGCTTTGCGGTAAAATGGATGGAAGCTGGTGAAATTGTAAAGAAATATGATCTCCACGAAACCTATGGCGGCATTCTTTCCAGGCAGGGAGGAAGCGTGGACGCCTTTATGCTGGTGCACGAACTATTGGCATACAATCAAAGGAGAGGTTTGCAGGTGTATGACAGAACGGAGCTTACAGGAGTAAAATATGGTAGTCGTACCAATGAAGTTACTTTAAGCACGGGGCCAATCATCGGGTGTAGAAAAATCGTTTATTGTGTGGGGTATGAAAGCGCTTCAATGATCAAAGAGAAATTTGTTGACCTTATCAGCACCTATGCCATTGTATCTGAAGTAGCACCCGCCGTAAGCCGGAAATACAAAGACGTGCTGATCTGGAATACTGCAGATCCCTACATTTATATGCGCACCACCGATGACGGCCGTATGCTGATCGGCGGTGAAGATGAGGAATTTCGAAATCCGCAGAAGCGCGATGCTTTGATCGGGAAGAAAGAACAAAAGCTGCTGAAATCTTTTGAAAAATATCTTCCTAATATTCCCTTCCATTCCGACTTTGCATGGGCGGGTACTTTCGGGGAAACCAAAGACGGGCTGCCCTATATAGGCGAACATAAAGCGTTTAAAAATTCCTATTTCGTTTTAGGGTTTGGCGGCAATGGGATCACCTTCTCTGTTACCGGGATGGAAATGGTGTCGAACTGGCTTACAGGCAAAAAACACCTGCTGACACCTTATTTTGCATTCGGGCGGTAAATATTCTAATTAATCCGCCGGAGTATCCTGCTCAGCCCCTGTGGCGTAATGCCGATATAGGAAGCCACATATTTAAGGGGGATGTATTGTAAAATTTCGGGTTGTTCTTTAAATTCAGAAGGCGTTTGCGTCAGGAAAGAGTCATAAGCACAGGTAAACTCCTTATTGAAACTAAAATTAAAAGTCAGTTCATTTTCGCCGTGCGGAATATAAAAGCGAACGATCCCTGTTTCTATAAATGAAAGGTGGTTTTCGGTTGCTCCTTGCCTGGCGATGATCTGGTTTTTGGCAAACACCTTCCTGTTGAAATGAGTAGCAATGAATTCCCATTCTGATTCCTGCAATTTTATTATTCGTTCGTAATATGCTCTGAGGTGTCCCATTTCGTCAACGTATTTTTGTTATGCCTGCCGTTATGCTGAGCAGTTTATAAATAGCTGTTACAATTTTCATCAAAGATAACATTATACAAAAAGGGGGTTGACTAAAAAGGCTTGGTTTAAAGATATGCCACTAAGTCTCA
>CAZREP010000302.1:0-3369 GCA_964599035.1 uncultured Terrimonas sp.
ATTGTCGCGACATCGCTTGGCGTTCCGGTCGGCGTCTACAGAATTCTCGCGTTCGGTTTGTCGAGCGCGATGCTGGCGTTCGCGGGCATGATGAGCAGCCTTTCGGTCGGTATCGTCAGCAGCGAGTATTTTTCGATCAATCTCGCGATCCAGATCCTGGTTATGGCCGTGGTCGGCGGTCTTGGCTCCGTGTTCGGCGCGTGGCTCGGCGCCATCTTCGTTGTTCTTCTTCCGCACCTGATCCAGGGATTTTTCGGCATGCTGGAGGCGTCGTCGTCGACGCAGCTCGATCTGATCGCTCCGATCCAGCTCATCCTGTTTGGCGCGGTCACGATCGGATTTCTGCTCTTTGAACCAGCGGGCCTGACGGGAATCTTCACCAGACTTCGCCGCTATTTCTCGTCCTGGCCGGTTAACAACATGCCGGAGCGTTGAGGGCCATGCGCGAGACGCAGCCGCTTCTTCAAGTCGATAATCTGGAGGTGATGTACAACAGCGGTGCGCGCGCCGTTCAGGGCGTCTCGTTACGGGTCGCGCCGGGCCAGATCGTCGGTATCGTCGGCATCAACTGCGCCGGCAAGACCAAGCTGATGTCCGCGATCGCCGGCTTCTTGTCGGAGGATACCGTTCGCATCACCGGCGGCAGCATCGTGTTCAAGGACGTGGTCTGCACGCACAAGCGTCCCGACGAGGTAAGCTCTCTCGGGCTCGCGCTTGTCCCCGAGCGGGAGAAGGCGTTCCTGCGCATGACGGTCTGGGAGAACCTGCTTGCAAGCGAGACCAGGCACGGCGGGAATGTCACCCGCGACACCATCATGGAGATTTTTCCGAGGCTTGCGCAAAGGCGCGACACCACGGCCGGCTATCTCAGCGGCGGCGAGCGTCAGATGCTGGCGATTTCGATGGCGATGCTGTCGAACCCGAAGTTGCTGATGATCGACGAATTCTCGCTTGGACTCGCGCCCGCGATCATCGAAACGCTGATCGAATCGGTCAAGGGCATCTGCAAGCGATTCGATCTGTCATTGCTGTTTGTGGAGCAAAGCGCGGCCAATGCATTGGCGCTCGCCGATTTCATTTATGTGATGGACAGTGGTAGATTCGCGATGGAAGGCCGGTCCGGCGACGTGCGCGCCGATCCGAAGTTTCGCGACAGCTATCTTGGACTTGGGCAGAACAGCGAACGCAGAAGCTTTCGCGAGGCAAGGGCGGAGATCGGTCGGCCGCGGTGGTTTGGATAGATAACGATGGCGCAGGAAAAAGCACAACAGGTTGGGCTTGAAGCTCGCGGCGTTACGATCCAGTTCGGCGGTTTCGTCGCCATCGCCGATATTTCATTCACCGCAAAGGTCGGGGAGATCACCGGCATCATCGGCCCCAACGGCGCGGGAAAAAGCTCCCTGTTGAATGCGATCATGGGGCTGGTCTCGCTGACCAGGGGGGACATCCTTCTTGCCGGCCAGAGCATCGTCAGCGCCAGGGCTCACGACCGGCCGCGGCTGGGGCTGACCCGGGCGTTCCAGCATGTCGAGTTGTTCGATAGTCTCACGGTCGCGGAAAATGTGCTGCTCGGCCGGCAGCACTTCATGCGCTATGGAATTGCCGCGGCTTGCCTCTGGTTTGGCCGGGCGAAAGCCGAGGAATTGGCGCAGCGCGAGGAAGTGGAAGATATTCTCGAGTTTTTTCAACTGAGCCATTGGCGGGACCGGCAGATCAAAAGCCTGCCTTACGGCGTCCAGAAGATCGTGGGACTTGCCCGCGCCGTTGCGGGGAATCCGAAAGTGCTGTTGCTCGACGAAGTTGGATCCGGCTTGACTCGCGAAGAGAAAGAGCATTTCGCGCAGTTCATTCTTCGGTTACAAAGCCGGCGCTCGCAGGCCATCGTCTGGGTCGAGCACGATGTCGGGATGGTCAGAGACCTGTCCGATTCGGTGGTGGTGCTTGATTATGGGAAGAAGCTCACGGAAGGTCCGCCGGACGAGGTCTTCTCGCGCCGGGATGTTCGCGAAGCGTTCGTGGGTGTGAATGCCGATGCGCTCTAAGTCATCTCCCTCCGGTTTGTAAAAATGGCGAAATCTGTTTCAAGAGCAGCCGGCAACGACGATACCTCCGCGCAGCTTCGCAAAGACACGATTCATACTGTTGCGCGCAATCTCTTCTGCAAGAACGGCTTCGCCGAGACCAGCATGCAGGACATTGCGTCCGAGCTCGGCCTGCAGCGCGGCAGCCTGTATCATCACATCGAAAGCAAGGAAGAGTTGCTGCTCGATATTCTGGACAGCTCGCTCAACGAAATGTTCAACGCCGTAGAACGGATCGTGGCGTTACAGGAGCCGCCGGCCGAGAAGCTGCGCCTGTATCTCATGGTGAGCCTCGAGACCATGGCCCGGCGGCAGCAGGAAATGCTGATCTGGATCGCCGAGCGGCGGCGCATGCCGGAGCTTCTCGCGCCATTGGCGGTCAAGATACGGCAGGCCGACGGCAATCTGCTGCGGATCATCGAAGAGGGGATCGAGGCCGGGGCCTGGTCGCCCAAGGACAAGAATCTCGCGTTCCAGACATTGCGCGGTGTGATCGCATGGTTCCCGCACTGGTACCGGCAGGATGGCCGTCTCAGTGTCAGTGAAATCTCCGCGGAAATGTGCCGTTGGGCGAGGATCATGCTGGCCGGCTAGGCCGGGGCCTTTCCGGTCATGACGGACTCAAGGCCGGGAATCCGGCCTTTGTTTTGGAGCGTTTTCTTTATGCGCGCCGGTCGTCGCCGGACGAAGCCGGCGAACGCCGGTACCTGCATTCGCTCCACAACGCTCTAGGTCTCCGGATTCAGGACGCCGATCCGTTCAAGATAGTTCAGAACCGTCTGCGCGCAGCCGAAACTGTCTTCGAGCATCGGCAGATGCGAGCCGTTCGGCTGAACAAAAATCTCTCTGTTGTTTTCGTATGCGAGCGCAGCCGAGAGCCGGGCGGTGATCGCACCGGACGCCCGGTTAGGGTCGCCGGCATAAAGCAGAAGCGGAAACGGGATCGCGCCAATGAAACGCCACAGATGCGAGTGCCGGTTCTCATTGTAAATCTTGGCTTCGAGTTCGCGCGGACAGCGCAGCCGCCATCGTCCGGTGCTGGCGTCCTGCCGGAGGATGCTTTTTGCCATTGCCAGGTGGGTTCCGCTTTCCCAATTCTGGAAAGTCCGTTTGACCGTCCATGAGGACGCCAGCGTCTCGGGTGAATCGAAATCGTCGGGTCTCGCCGATGCCCATTCGCGAATCGCAATTTCAGCCTGTCTGGCTCCGTCATGCAGTGGGTGATCTGCCGGTGGCAGGATCGGCGGCTCGAACAGGATCAAGCCGGCCCACGGCCGGTTATACTGCT
>CAZREP010000303.1:0-3363 GCA_964599035.1 uncultured Terrimonas sp.
CTTCCTTTTCGGATTTCGCTCCGAACGTTCGGAGTTATGGCTTCGAATTTATTTGGTTCTTGTGATTTGGTTCTTGGTGCTTTCACCTTTAGCCTTATGGTTTCGAGTTTGCCCATGGCATGGCAAAGGCATTTCAAATCTCAAATACAGCTTCACTGTTTTAACGAATAAAAGCTCAGGAGACGGATCTTATCGAGGTTACTGTAGTCGTACTGGTACAGCCCGTTTTTGCCCACTACCAATGCGTTCTTACCGCCTGCGATCACATCATACGGTTCTTTACTGTCTATTGCCGCTATTTGCTTCAATGCATCGGGGTTGGATGCATTGTATACCCTTACACCGCTTTTATCATCACATACAAAAAGGAGGTTGCCGTCTTTCGACAAGCCGGTCGGGCCGGTGAGCGGGTATGTTTTTACCAGTACGGGATGCATCAGGTCTTTCACATCCACGATATTCAGCTCATTGCTGGCTCCTCCGCAGGAAGATCCGCCGCGGAGCGTTACATAAGCGTATTTGCCATCTGTTACTACGGGGTCACATGCCCGGCCGTGTGAGAAAGTACCCAGTTGCACGGGAGAAACAGGATCGGATACATCGTACATGAACATCCCCGTAGAGGAGCCAAGGAACAGCTTATCTTCAAAGGGATAGATCGTTTCCAGGTCGAAACCTGCATAAAACGTGGTATCCAGCCGCGGTGCGGCAGGGGTGCCGATATCTACAATTCCCACACTATGCGGTTCTCTTATGGCATACAGGTGATCATTCATCAGCACCATGCTTGCCATGGAGCCGGCAATGCCATTGCCACCGGCTGTTGGCACACTGGCGGCGGCATTGTTCATCGCATACATGTCGCCTTCCCACCCGTAATACCTATCCGTATAGGTAACAATCGTATCTTTTTTGATCCAGTCTACAGCTACATAGTTGTCATCAATAACTGAGCCGTAAACATACTTCCTGCTCATGAAAAAATTGTCTACCCTGCTGGTGATGGTCACTTTCCCGGGATTGCTGATATCTATCGCGAGCAGATCAGCATACATATCGGCGTACAGTATATTATCCCTTACGCCTATATCCCGGTTGCCGGGAATGTTGAGGAAGGCAACCTGGGTGGGCTTTGACGGATCGCTGTTATCAATGATATGGATACCTTTATCCACCTCGTTAAGGTAAATGAACCTGCCTTTGATATAGATCTTCCCGGCCTGCCGCACTGCTTCGGAGGAGTTGCCGTTTATAGCCGCCAACACATCTGCCTTAGATTTCAGCACAGGTGTCATTATCGTGTATTTAACCGTGTGGGTTGCGGTGGTCTTGTCCTTTAGGCAACCTGTAGGAAAAACGATCATACAGGAGGTTGCAAACAGTCCCAGCAAGGAATTCGAGATCTTTCTTATCATGGCAGCTATTTTTAATGCCTGACAATGTATGATGGCGAACCGTTGCACCATAAATATTTCTGATCACAAATAAATTGTAGTATATTTTCTGAAATATTTGTAACTCCAAAACAAACTATATGCAGATCAATAAACTAAGTGCATTTCTATTTATGATACCGGTTTTAGTGTCGGGTTGTAAAAAAGAGGAACAGGCGAATGTGCAGTATTCCGACTGGTTTACCCCTGCAAATTACACGGTAAGTACCAGGTTCGGTACCATTAGTCTGGATTATACGCAGGCAGCTCCCGGTATAACCCAGGATATATTAGATAAAGGAACGGTACTGGTGTATGGAAAGCTAAACGGCTACACTACCACATTATGGCCTACCGATCAAACCGCGCAGCTACCCATACAGGTATATTACCATATTGGTACGGCTACGAACATAGATACCTGGTCCGCACTGCCTACGGCAGGAAATCTACGGATAAACCTTATAAGCAACACTAACGCATACAGTAATGACCAGGCAATTAGTCATAACCACGCCTTTCGTTATGTAATTATTCCGGGAAGTGTAAAACTTGGTTTGGTAAACAGGGGGTCTATCAATACACTTGGTTATGCCGAGCTTTGTAATACACTGCATATACCTCTATAATGCTTTCCCGGATACCGGTGGAGTAACTACAGTAATACCCTGGTTAGAAAAGTAATCACCAGAGGTTCATCCATCGCAGGAGCTCCAGAAGCAAACCAGTCTGACGCTCGCGCATACCGGCCGGCTTGCGGTCGGCACCCGACAACAGGGGGTCAGACCGCAAACCCTTATTTGCTTTAGCTGCTTTCCGGTTTTTCTTTGCTTGTGGCTAAAGCAGGTGTTATCAACATAGCCTCACTAAGGACGAATTAATTAAGGTTAGCAACAGCTGATCTTCTCTGAATACATTTTTTCTTTACTGCTACTTTTCTGATCTCCTCCAGGAATTTGTAATTATCCATACTTAAATCTACAAAGGTTGTTGGGGAGAGAAAGTAAACAGGAGATTCGATTTATGAGGATTTAGCTTCGCGTTTGGTCGAATATAGAATTTAAAAAAAGCGCTACCCTAAAAGGATAACGCTATGCTATTAAGAATGATCGTATTTAAGAAACCACTTTTTTTCTTTTATCGTCTGTAGTATTACCGGCCGTATTTTCATTCCGGAACACCACGGTATTATCAAACACGTCTACCAATACAGGTTTTGTTTTATCAATATCTCCTGCCAGTATCTTTTTGCTCAGCTGGTTTACGATCTCTTTCTGTATCAGCCTTTTCAGCGGCCGTGCGCCAAACTGCGGATCGTAACCGTTCTCTGCAAGAAAGTCGAGTGCGTAATCTGTAAATTCCAGGGTGATGCCGTTCAGCGATACCAGGTTCTTCAGGTGATTGAGCTGAATATTAATAATGCCCCGTATCTCGTTTTTCATCAGCGGCTGGAACATGATAATATCGTCAATACGGTTTAAAAACTCCGGACGGATAGTTTGCCTCAGTATATTCAACACTTCACGTTTGGTATTTTCAACTACCTCTTCCTTATTTTTCTCCGTTACATGTTCAAAATTATCCTGTATAATCTGGCTGCCCATATTGCTGGTCATGATAACAATGGTGTTCTTAAAATTCACCACGCGACCTTTATTGTCTGTTAAGCGACCATCATCTAATACCTGCAGCAATACATTAAACACATCAGGATGGGCTTTTTCTATTTCATCCAGCAATACCACGCTGTAGGGCTTACGCCTAACGGCTTCGGTTAGCTGCCCGCCTTCATCATACCCCACATACCCGGGAGGAGCGCCCACCAAACGGCTAACGGTATGCTTTTCCTGGTATTCGCTCATGTCGATCCTCGTCATCATATTGTCGTCGTCGAAGAGGTATTCCGCCAGCGCTTTGGCCAGCTCTGTTT
>CAZREP010000304.1:0-3354 GCA_964599035.1 uncultured Terrimonas sp.
ACTTTCCAGCCAGCTTATAACATCCAGGTAGGCAAAAGCTCTTCTTTCCAATGGATCGGTTTCATATTTCTTGAGCGTTACCAGCAATTTTTCAAATTCCGGTGTTAGTGCATGGGCCCCTACAGAAAAAGATCGTTTCAGAAAGCCAAACATCTCCTCCTCTACCTTACTCAGGTTTTCCATTTTTGCCATGTAGCGATATACCGATTTACTTAAGTATTCCAGTAAGTCAAAATTTCCCAGCTCATAATGTGCAATTAAATGTAGCAGGCGGGCATAGCATTGCAGGTCGGTACGGAGATCCGACTTTTGATTGATAATCCTATTGAGATAATCAATTGCTTTTTCATTATCACCACTACCAAAATACAAACAAGCGATCTTATAATAGAATACAAGCACTCGATGTGTATCTAAATAAATACCGTACTCTTTTAACATCTCCTCCAAAAAAGGAACCATCTTTATTCCCTTCTCAAAAGTGCCTTGTAAAAAATAAAGGTTTATCCTAGCGGTGTATAAATATTGATAAGTAAGAATACGGTTATTATCATTATCCTTCACCAGCTTGTGCCGAGCAAACTGCTCTAATTTTTTGATCGTTTCTGCCAGCTTTGTATGATTCAATAAATCAAAATGTGCCGACATTAAATTATGCATTGCTTTAATATAGCTGGATGTCTCTACGGCGATCATACCGGGATACTTCTCAAATACATCTACCCATTTTTGACAATACCGATAAAACTGTAAAAAGTCGAGACGGATAAATGCATACCATGAATAACACTGATATACATATAACTCTTCATAAAAACCTCTAACACCCAGTGCCTCTGCTGGAAAATGCTTTTTGAAAAAGGTTTGTATATCTGCTATATCTTTTTTATTGCGGGCATGGCCATTTTGAATATACCAGCTATATAATTGCAAAGACAAACTGGAAAGCCGATTTACCAAACTTACAGCATCATTTACCGTAGCCGACTCTATACTCAACTCATCTGCCCTATCCTGCATACTACGGGTAATATAAAGTGCTTCAATTTTTTTCTCAAAGAAAAGCGCCTGTTGCAGGTAAGTTATTTGGTGATGCGCCTGCGCTACTTCTTTCATTTGCTTAAGCAATCGTAGGCTTTGTAGATACAGTCCTTTATTATATAAGATACGTGCATGATCCATGTATTCATGCAGGAGCATATCTACATTATTATCATCTCGGATTATACGTAAGCTCGCTAACACCTGTTTGTACAGGTGCGCTTTCATATTGGAGAGTTGCTTCTTCTTTAAAAATGGGTTTCGTTTTAAGATCAATGCCTCGTCATAATCCTGCATTTTGTCTAATGCATCAAATAGCTGAACGATTTTAAGATCCTCTGTGGCAGAGTTACGCTTAACATAAAGCTTAAAATTCCGCTTCTCGCTTTTCTCCAGCGATTTTATTAATTGAAACAAAGCATCTGTAGACCGGTTGGGCATCGTAATTCCTCTTCTTTAAAATCCTTTACTGTCAAGGGTTTCAGCTTTATATTGCCATTTTCGGCTATGTAAAGCTATTGTTATTTTGATTTTACTATCTCTTTATACAAAGATAATTTAGTAAGACGGTTGTTAAGATCTTTTTGTCTCCGAGGATAAGAAATACGCACAACCATTAGTTTTTTTCACATTATTTAATTCAATGGATTATGGCTGACGGTAAAATTCACATCTTTGATACTACACTACGTGATGGCGAGCAAGTTCCCGGTTGTAAATTAAATACAAAAGAAAAAGTAAAACTGGCGTTGGAATTAGAGTCGCTGGGAGTTAATATCATTGAAGCCGGTTTTCCCATCTCCAGTCCAGGTGATTTTAGCTCAGTAGAAGAAATCTCTAAAGTAATTACCAACGCTACTGTTTGTGGTCTTACAAGAGCCGTACAAAAAGATATAGAAGTAGCGGGTGAGGCATTAAAATATGCTAAGCATTCTCGTATTCATACCGGTATTGGATCTTCAGATAATCATATCAAATATAAATTCAATGCTACCCGCGAAGAAATTTTAGAGCGTGCTGTAAAAGCAGTAAAGCTGGCTCGCAACCTCGCAGCTGAAGTAGAGTTTTATGCAGAAGATGCCGGTCGTGCTGACTTATCCTTTCTTGCAAAACTCACAGAAGCGGTTATTGCCGCCGGAGCTACTGTGGTAAATATTCCTGACACAACGGGCTTTTGTTTGCCTTCAGAATATCAGGCTAAAATGGAGTACTTGGTAAACAATGTGCCTAACATTGATAAAGCTATTCTTTCTTGTCATTGTCATAATGATTTGGGGCTAGCGACCGCCAATTCTATAGCAGGTACTATCGGCGGTGCACGGCAAATAGAATGTACTATTAATGGTATAGGAGAAAGAGCCGGCAATACTTCATTAGAAGAAGTAGCTATGATTATCGACAAGCATCCCGAATTGGGCTTCTATACCACTATCGATAAGAAAAAGTTATTGCCGATTAGCCGCCTGGTTTCAGAAACCATGCGCATGATAGTACAGCCCAATAAAGCGGTAGTAGGCGACAATGCTTTTTCTCATTCTTCCGGTATTCACCAGGATGGTTTCTTAAAAGAAGCCAGTACCTATGAAATCATTGCCCCCGAAGAAGTAGGTGCTGATACATCAAGAATTGTACTCACTGCACGTAGCGGACGCAGCGCTTTAGCTTATCGATTTAAAAATCTTGGTTATGAATTTGACAGAAACCAAGTGGATGATTTATATACAAAATTCCTGCAAGTAGCAGATGCAAAAAAAGAAGTAGAAGACAACGACCTTATAGAAATGGCAGCAGCCGTTGTAATCGCTTAAAGGATCTAAAAAAATGGGAAAAACATTATTTGAAAAGATTTGGGAAAAGCATGTGGTAAAAACCATCGAAGGAGGGCCTTCTGTTTTTTATATTGATACACATTTTATTCATGAAGTAACAAGCCCCCAAGCATTTGCAGGTTTAAATAAAAGAGGCATTAAAGTAGCGAGGCCTCAGCAAGTAGTCGCTACTGCTGATCATAATGTACCTACGCTTAACCAGCATTTACCTATTAAAGAAGAACTCTCCCGCTTACAGGTAGAAGCGTTGAAAAAAAATTGTGAAGAACACGACATAGAATTATATGGACTTGGCCATCCTTACCAGGGCATCGTACACGTAATAGGCCCAGAGTTGGGTTTTACACAACCGGGAATGACAATTGTATGTGGCGATAGCCATACTTCTACACATGGCGCTTTTGGCAGTATTGCTTTTGGTATTGGTACCAGTGAAGTAGAAATGGTATTGGCTACACAATGCCTGATGCAAAGCAAGCCCAAA
>CAZREP010000305.1:0-3349 GCA_964599035.1 uncultured Terrimonas sp.
GAAGAGCAGGCGCAGGTATTGCGCGACCTCCGTGATCGTCGCGACCGTCGATTTCCCGCTGCCGCGGGTGACGCGCTGCTCGATCGCGACCGTGGGCGGGATGCCCGTGAGACGGTCGATGTGCGGACGCGGCAGTTGCTCGACGAACTGCCGCGCGTAAGGCGACATCGACTCCATGAAACGGCGCTGCCCCTCGGCGAAAACGATGTCGAAGGCGAGCGTGGATTTTCCCGATCCGGAAATGCCGGTGACAACCGAAAGCTTGCGGTGGGAAATCTCGAGCGAGAGATCCTTGAGGTTGTTCTCGCGGGCGCCGATCACGCGCAGCACGCCGCCGCCTGCCTGTCCGTAGGGCGGAGCGTCCTCCGCCGCGAGGAGCAGGCGAGGGGAGGGCGCGGTTTTCTTTTTCCTTCCTTTCGCGCGACGCGCGAGGCGAACGTCGAGCGCGGCGCGAAGGTAGGGCGCGGTTTCCGTGCTCGAATCGGCGACGATCTCCGGTGCGCCCACGGAAACAATGCGCCCGCCGGCCGCGCCCGCGCCGGGGCCGACCTCGATGATCCAGTCCGCGCTCTCGAGCACGTCCATGTTGTGCTCGATCACGATCAGGCTGTGGCCACGATCGACCAGCGCCTGGAGGACGCCGACGAGGCGGCGCACGTCGTGCCGGTGCAGCCCGGTCGTCGGCTCGTCGAGGAGCAGAAGCGCGCCCCTGGCCACGACGGCTGATCCTGGAGGGACCGGCTCCGTCCGGTCCGCGGGCGACACGGAGGTCGTCCCTCCAAAAGACGCGCGATTCGCGTGGCCGAGCGCGCCGAGGTATTTCACGAGTTTCAACCGCTGCGATTCGCCGCCCGAAAGCGTGTTCAGCGGCTGGCCGAGCGTAAGGTAGTCGAGGCCGACGTCGGCGAGCGTGGAGAGGCGCTGCGCGATCTTCGGATGATCCACGAACAGCTCGAGCGCCTCCGCGACGGTCAGGTCGAGGACCTCGGCGATCGATTTTCCGCTCCAGCGGATGGCGAGGACTTCGTCCTTGAAACGACGTCCTTCGCAAACGGGGCAGGGGATGAAGACATCCGAGAGAAACTGCATCTCGACGCGCTCGTAGCCGAGCCCGCGGCAATGGTCGCAGCGCCCGTCGCCGGTGTTGAACGAGAAGGTCGAGGCCGTCATCCCCTGGCCCGCCGCCTCCGGAGTGGCGGCGAACAGCTCGCGGATGTTGTCCCAGGATTCTGAATACAGCGCCGCGTTCGAGCGCGGCGTGCGGCTGACCGGCGACTGGTCCACGAGGACGATCTCGCTGAAGGGCGCGTCGGCCGCGATGGACGTCATCGTGGCGGCGTCCTCGGTGACGAGGCCCTGCGCGGCGAGCCAGCCCTGGTGAATGACGGCGTCGAGCAGCGTGGATTTTCCCGATCCGGAAATGCCGCTCAGGCAGACGAAGCGCTGCAACGGCACATCGAGATCGACCGACTTCAGGTTGTGCTTGCTCGCGCCGCGGATGCGCAGATGCGGCGTCGAGCGGTCGACGATCCGGCGCTTTTGCGGACCGGAAAAATCGACGCGCCCGGACAGATACGCGCCCGTGATGCTCGGCTCGCTCGCCAGCATGCCCTCGACCGATCCTTGAAAAACGATCTCGCCGCCGCCGCGCCCCGGCTTCGGGCCGACCTCGATGACGTGGTCCGCGGCGCGGATCATCGACTCGTCGTGCTCGACCACGATCACCGTGTTTCCGGCGTCGGTCAGCGTGCGGATGATCCGGATCAACCGGTCGATGTCGCGCGCGTGCAGGCCGACAGACGGCTCATCGAGCACGAACAGCGTATCCACCAGCGACGTGCCGAGGCACGAAGTGAGGTTGACCCGCTCGACCTCGCCGCCGCTGAGCGTGCGCGAGGAACGGTCCAGCGTCAGGTAGCCGAGGCCGACGGACTCGAGGTAGCGAAGCCGCGTTAGGATCGACTCGAGCGCGATGTCGGCCGGATGCTGGCCGTCGCCGTTGCCCTTGTTGCGCGCCGCCCGGGACGCTCGCTTGTCGAGCAACTGAAGAAGATCCGAGACCGGGCGGAGATAAAGCTCCGGCAGCGCGTGCCCGTGCCAGCGCCAGTTCAACGCCTCGGGCTGCAGCCGCGTGCCGCCGCAATCCGGGCAAGTGATATAAGAGCGAAACCGCGAGAGAAACACGCGCACGTGCATCTTGTAGGTGTTGCTCTCGAGCCAGCCGAAGAAGCCCTTCAACCCGTACCAAAGATCGGATTCGTAATCGTAGCTTTCGCCGCGCGCCTTCAACTCGCGATAACGTTTCTCGCCGAGCATCACGAACTCGCGCTCGTGCTCGGTCAGTTCGCGGTAGGGGACGTTCGTGCGGATGCGATGACGGCGCGCGGCGCGCACGAGATCGTTGCGCGACTCGCTGTACACCTGCCCTTCGAACGCCTTGATCGCGCCGTCCTCGATGCTCAGCGTCGTGTCCGGAATCGCGAGGCGGTAGTCGATCTCGATCACGCGCCCGAAGCCGCGGCACTTGGGGCACGCGCCGAGCGGGGAGTTGAACGAAAACATCCCGGGCGCGGCCGGACGGAAAATCTGTCCCGTGTGCGGCGAGCGCAAACCTCGCGAATAGCGCTCGAGAAAACCGCCGTCGCGATCGAGGAGCAACAGCTCGCCCTGGCCGAAATGCAGCGCGGTTTCCGCCGCCTCGAGAAATCGCGCGCGGGAACCGGCCGCCAGCTCGACGCGATCCTGGACAACCGCGAAAAACGGCTGCGCGCGGCCGGCGACAAGGCTCGACGCGGGAGCCGGGGCGGAGTCATCCGGCAGCGTCGTTGTATCCAGTTTTTCGAGACGCACCACGCCCGCGCCGCGGATCGCCGCGCGCGAATAACCCTGCGCGCGAACATTCGAGACGATCTCCGACCACCCGATCTTCGCCGGCCGCGCGATCTCGAAGGCGAGCAGCACGGTCTGGCCGGGAAACGCCGCGTTCGCCTTGCGCCAGATCGACAGTGGATTGTCGTCGTGCACCGGCTTTCCGGTCGCGGGGTCGATCAGCTCGGCGACGGACGGGAACCAGACTTTGAAGAAATCGCACAGCTCGGTCATCGTCCCGACGGTCGAGCGCGAGGTTTTCACCGTGTTGGTTTGCTGGATCGCGATCGACGGGCGGATGTTCTCGATCCGGTCCACGCGCGGCTTCGCGAGAAGATCGAGAAACTGCCGCGTGTAGGCGCTGAAGGTCTCGACGTAGCGGCGCTGGCCCTCGGCGTGGAGTGTGTCGAAAACCAGCGAGGATTTCCCCGCGCCGCTCAGGCCGGTGACGACGATGTATTTGCCGAGCGGCAGATCGAGG
>CAZREP010000306.1:0-3295 GCA_964599035.1 uncultured Terrimonas sp.
TCTATACCTGCTTTCTTCTTTCGCTTAAAAAAATTAAATAATGACATAAGGTTTCTTTAGCTTGACGCAAAAAGAATAGGGATTGCTGCTGATCCGTCCTGAAAAAAGTTGAATAGAATTCCGTCTGACCGAACCGCTGCTGATAGCGAACAAAAAGATGAGAATTTATTCGTTAGCCAGCATAGCAGCAAATCCTATTGTTGGGCGCAGTATTTTTCAAGTTGAATTATTTAAAGTGATTGCTCTTTTTTCAATTCTTGAACTTCAAGAGCTAGTTTTTCATCCGATGGTTTTTGAACTAAATTATACCATTGTACGAAGCCTCTGCTTGAAATGCGGAGCCCAATTACGAAGAAGATACCCAGTACAATTCCGCTTATTAGTAACTTATTGTTTTTGCTATTTTGAATGCCAATTTTATCCTTAATAAGTGCGATTTTCAATGTCAGATTTCTTCGAACTTGAACTTGCTGCAAATGTGCTTCTTTTATCTTTTCAACTTTAGGAACTAAGGGAATGATTTTATCAACATACTTAAACAGGAACTCGTAATAATCTCTTAAATTTTTGTCGTTTTGTAGAGCTGTGCTGTTTACTTTGAAATGTTCCGTAATGACGGAGTCGAGGTTTAATTTGGCTAACGTAGTATCAAAGCTACCTAATCGACTAATTTGAAAATCGATTGTCACCGAGTCTTCTTCTAAGAATTTCTTTTCTAACTCCAACTGCGTGATTTCAATACTTGTTTTATCAATCTCGTCATTTATGACGTTCCACTGATTTAAATATAATATGATGCAGGTAATTGTCACTACAACTCCTGAGAGAGCAAAAAACTTGTAATAATTGTCTGTTGGTATAGTAGGTATGGTCATAATATTGCCCCCAACTCATAAATATACAACACTATTTATCTAACTTCTACACGCCATCCTTTATAAGTAAAGCGACTGCAATTCGCAATTTGTATTGCAATTGGGAAGATGAAAAACTACTTAGTCACTTACTTTACTGTAAGTAACTAGAAGGATAAGTCAGCTATTTGTTGAGCAGGCAATACTATAAAACTTCACTAAGTTTTTGTGCTAATAAGCTACCACGCAGATTTTCTGCGATAATTTTCCCATCAGGATCTACCAATACATTATAAGGAATTCCTTCAAAGCCATACAAGCCTACTACAGGGCTGCTCCAATACTGTAAGTCGCTTACATTCGTCCAGTTCAACTGATCCTGTTTAATTGCATTTAACCAAGCATCTTTTTGGCCGGGGCGATCGAGAGAAACGCCCAGTATGGTAAAGTTTTTATTTTTAAATTGATTATAGGCATTTACAACATTAGGATTTTCCATGCGACAGGGACCACACCAGCTTGCCCAAAAATCAATAAGCACATATTTACCTTTAAAAGAACTAAGGCTTACGGGCTTACCATTTACATCAGGTAAAGTAAAATCAGGAGCTGCCTGGCCTATCCAGCTTGTAGTCTCAGGACGGTTATTAGAGGCCGCAGAGAGTTGTGCCTTTACAGCAGCGATAGCTGTATGATTAGGGTATTTTGCGGAAGCGTTATTAATAATAGAAAAAACCTCCTCGTTACTAAGAGGGATGAGTCCAAAGCCAGCACCATTAGCGGTAGATTGATAATAACCTAACTCAAACATGGTTAATGCAGGATTGTCTGCCTCAGCCAGGGCTTCCAACGTAGATGATTTTATTTTCTCCGTTAATAATTTATGCTCTGCTTGTAATTGAAGAATAGTGCTATCATTTCCTCCGGCAGTATGTAAACTATCTACTTCTTTCACGATAGAAAAAACTTTTTGAAGATCATTTGTAAAGGAGAAAAGAAAATCTTTCATCCGTAAACTAGCGGGTGATCCTTTTACCTCATACTTCTCGGCAAACTCATTGTTTTCTTTATTTAATTCAATATCAATGATGGTTTTTTCCGTGTCATTAATAACAGAAGCTACGGGGTAGCGATTTTCGTCAAGGCGTATGTTATAAATAACAGCTTCTCCCTGCTTACTGGATAGAGAAAATTTTCCGTCTTTATCAATCAATGAAGAGTCTACAACTATTGGCATCATGGAAGAAGCGGCAACACTTTCCAAATAAGCCATACGAGCTGTATTATTGGTAATGGTTCCCTGGATAGTGTATTTGCCTTTTTTCTCTTGACAGGCAAATAAGCTTATGGCTAGAATCAATACAAATACTATCTTTTTCATTTTATTGTTTTTGAAGTCGCAGGAGGGGAGACTTTACTTATCGTATAAATAGTACTCTATGGCTCAACACCTGATTGCGACAATAAGTTATATAGTGTTAATTAGTTTTTTAATTTTTCAAGAATTAGTGTATTGGTTACTTTGGGATCGGCTTTTCCTTTGGACTGTTTCATTACTTCTCCTACAAAAAGTGCCAATACGCCTTTTTTTCCTTTCTTATACTCTATTACTTTATCAGCATATTTTTCCAGTACAGCATTGATAAGTGGTTCCAAAGCAGAACTGTCAGACTGTTGTATAATATTCAACTTCTCTGCTGCCTGTTTAGGGTCGGCGCCAGGATTTTCCAGCAAATGTGTAAACAATCGGGAAGAAGCGATAGAGAAACTTACTTTTCCTGCATCTACCAATTGTATCAACTGTGCTATTGTTTCTGCCTGTAAAGGAAAAGAAATGATATCGGCATTTTGCTCATTCAACCAAGACTTAACAGGCCCAAGCATCCAGTTGGCGGCTGCTTTATAATTGCTTGTATGCTGTACAGTGTTTTCAAAATAGTCAGCAAAATCTTTTTCTTCTGTTAAGGATTTTGCATCATAGTCGCTCAACTGCCATGCTGAACAATAATGCGCCACTCGTTCTTCTTGTAAGGCAGGTATAGCCAAGCGAATGGCTTCGATATAACTTTCACCCAACTCAAAAGGAGTGAGGTCGGGTTCGGGGAAGTAACGATAATCATCCGCATCCTCTTTTTCTCTTATGGCAAAAGTGATGTGCTTGTCTACATCGTAACCTCTTGTTTGCTGTATAATCGGCTGATTGTTCTCTAATAAGTTGATTAATCGTGCGCTTTCGGCTTCTACCGCTTTTCTTGCATTGCGAATAGAGTTAAGATTTTTGATCTCTACTTTTGTACCCAGCTTTGTTTCTCCTTTTTTACGTACAGAAATATTTACATCGCATCGCAGGCTGCCTTCCTCCATATTTCCATCGCAGATAGCAAGGTAGCGAACAATTTTTCGTAGCTCCGTAAGGTATTCTGCTACTTCTTCGGCCGTAT
>CAZREP010000307.1:0-3277 GCA_964599035.1 uncultured Terrimonas sp.
ACAGAACAGAACAGGAAAGACTGGTTTCTTTTGAAGATGACCTGGTGATCTATAACCTCACCAAATTCATTAAAACAAACCAGGAAACCTGCATTAACCATAGCCCTGCTGTTAAAAAAGGACAGCGTGTTCACAGGGGCGATTTCTTAACAGAAGGTTACGCGGTACAGAATGGTGAGATAGCGCTCGGAAGAAATCTTCAGGTGGCATTCATGCCATGGCAGGGTTACAACTTCGAGGATGCCATCGTAATTAATGAAAAAGTAGTTAGCGAGGATTTATTCACTTCTGTACATATTTCAGAATATGAACTGGAAGTAAGAGATACAAAACTGGGTGAAGAAGAATTAACACCAGATATTCCTAACGTTTCTGAAGAAGCAACCAAGGATCTTGATGAAAATGGTATTATCCGTTTAGGCGCTGCCATTAAAGAAGGAGATATATTAATTGGTAAGATCACTCCTAAAGGAGAAAGCGATCCTACTCCGGAAGAAAAATTATTGCGTGCAATCTTCGGTGATAAAGCCGGTGATGCAAAAGATGCTTCGCTGAAGGCGCCGAATGGCGTTGAAGGCGTAGTGATCGGTAAGAAATTATTCCAGAGAGCCAAGAAAGATAAAAATGCAAAGCTTCGTGAAAAAGCTTCTTTAGAAAAACTGGAGAAAATTCATGAGAGAAATGTTGAAGAGCTGAAAGAATTATTGCTGAATAAATTACAGACTTTACTGAAAGACAAACCATCTACCGGTGTTACAAATAATTTCGGTGAGATGCAGATCGGTAAGGGTGCGAAATTCAATGCAAAAAATCTTTCTACTATCGATTACCAGAACGTTAATCCGTTAGGATGGACGGGTGATGAAAAGATCGATGGACAGATCAACACGCTGCTGCATAATTTCAATATTAAGTACAACGAAGAATTAGGAAGATATAAGAGAGAGAAATTCAATATTTCAATTGGTGATGAATTACCAGCAGGTGTATTAAAACTTGCGAAGGTGTACATCGCGGTTAAGAGAAAATTGAAAGTGGGAGATAAGATGGCGGGTCGTCACGGAAACAAAGGTATCGTTGCAAAGATCGTTCGTGCAGAAGATATGCCGTTCCTTGAAGACGGTACTCCTGTTGATATCGTTCTTAATCCACTTGGTGTACCAAGCCGTATGAACCTTGGGCAGATATATGAAACTGTTCTTGGCTGGGCTGGTTTGAAACTGGGTCAGAAATTTGCGACACCGATATTTGATGGAGCTACTGTAGAAGAAATTGCAGATAATATTGCACAGGCTAACCTGCCTTTATTCGGTCATACTTATTTGTATGATGGAGAAACAGGAGAGCGTTTCCACCAGAAAGCAACAGTAGGTGTTATCTATATGATCAAACTTCACCACATGGTGGATGATAAGATGCACGCACGTTCGATCGGACCATACAGCTTAATTACACAGCAGCCGCTGGGTGGTAAGGCACAGTTTGGTGGTCAGCGTTTTGGTGAGATGGAAGTTTGGGCGCTTGAAGCATACGGTGCATCGAATATTCTCCAGGAATTACTTACACTTAAATCAGATGATATTATCGGCCGTGCGAAAACTTACGAGTCTATCGTGAAAGGTGATAACATCCCGAGAGCGGGTATTCCGGAATCATTCAATGTATTGGTGCATGAGCTTCGCGGATTAGGATTAGACCTCAAATTCGAATAAATATTTTTCTATGATTATTTCTCCGCATCGCGGAGAAATAATCTGGAGTATTTGACAAAAATTTAAACTTAAATTAGAAACAGCATATATGGCAGTTAAAAAGGAAAATCGTCCAAGAGCCACGTTTTCTAAGATTACAATTGGTTTAGCTTCTCCGGATTCTATTTTAGAACGCAGCTACGGTGAAGTTCTTAAGCCTGAAACCATCAACTATCGTACATATAAACCTGAAAGAGATGGTTTATTCTGCGAGCGCATTTTTGGTCCGGTTAAGGATTATGAATGTGCGTGCGGAAAGTACAAACGTATTCGTTACAAAGGTATCGTGTGCGATCGTTGCGGCGTTGAGGTTACCGAAAAGAAAGTACGTCGCGAGCGTATGGGCCATATCAAATTAGTGGTGCCTATCGTTCATATCTGGTACTTTAAAAGTTTACCAAATAAGATCGGTTACCTGTTGGGAATGAGCTCTAAAAAAATGGAGACCATCGTGTATTATGAAAGATATGTGGTGATACAACCAGGTATCCGTGAAGATAAAAATCTAAAGAGAGCAGATCTGTTAACTGAAGAAGAATATCTTGAAATATTAGAGAACCTTCCGAAAGACAACCAGTACCTGCCTGATGAAGATCCACAGAAATTCATCGCGAAGATGGGCGCTGAAGCTGTGCATGATTTATTAGCAAGAATAGATCTTGACCAGTTATCATTCGATCTTCGTAATGCAGCCGCTACCGAAACATCTCAACAGCGTAAAGCGGATGCATTAAAAAGATTAAGCATCGTGGAATCATTCCGCGAAGCGAACACAAGAATTACTAACCGTCCCGAGTGGATGGTAATGCAATATATTCCTGTAATTCCACCGGAACTTCGTCCATTAGTTCCTTTAGATGGCGGACGTTTTGCATCATCAGATTTAAATGATCTTTATCGTCGTGTTATTATCCGTAATAATCGTCTGAAAAGATTATTGGAAATTAAAGCACCCGAAGTGATCCTGCGTAACGAAAAACGTATGCTGCAGGAAGCTGTCGATTCTTTATTCGATAACTCAAGAAAATCGAATGCGGTAAAAGCAGAAGGCGGACGTGCATTAAAATCTTTATCGGATGTATTAAAAGGAAAACAGGGTCGTTTCCGTCAGAACTTATTAGGTAAACGTGTTGACTATTCCGGTCGTTCGGTTATCGTGGTAGGTCCTGAATTAAAATTACACGAGTGCGGATTACCGAAAGATATGGCCGCTGAATTATTCAAGCCATTTATCATTCGTAAATTAATAGAAAGAGGTATCGTTAAAACGGTTAAGAGTGCAAGGAAATTAGTTGATAAAAAAGAAGCGATCGTTTGGGATATTCTCGAAAATATATTGAAGGGTCACCCGATCATGCTGAACCGTGCACCAACACTGCACAGGTTATCTATCCAGGCGTTTCAGCCTAAACTGATCGAAGGAAAGGCGATACAACTACATCCGTTGGTGTGTGCCGCGTTCAACGCCGATTTCGATGGTGACCAGATGGCTGTTCACGTTCCATTAAGTAATGCTGCAGTACTGG
>CAZREP010000308.1:0-3130 GCA_964599035.1 uncultured Terrimonas sp.
CTTCTGATGCGGGGTCGTATATCAATGGAGAGAATATTTTAATTGATGGCGGATTATATGCGTAGCAACCGGTTGACCAAAACAACAGGGCGACCTGCACTCTGCGAACCGGGCGCTGCTGCTAATACGAAGGGTATATTGCTTAACGGGGGCGTTCGGTTAAAAAATGCTTCGCTCCGCGATCTTCAGCACCATCTCGGTGTATCAGCGTTCGCTGAATATGCGGTTGTGTCGCGCCGCTCCCTTGTAAAGATCAATGAAAATGTTGCTTATGATATTGCAGCGTTGTTTGGTTGCGCAGTGCTAACGGGCGTTGGTGCTGTTATCAATACTGCCCAGTTAAAGGTAGGGCAAACCATCCTGGTGGTGGGATTGGGCGGAGTAGGGCTTGCTGCTTTGCTGGGCGCTTTGGCTGGTGGCGCTGCAACGGTAATAGCGGCGGATATCAATGCAGATAAACGAACTGCAGCCCTGGCTATCGGTACTCATGGTGTGATAGATCCCGCTGAGCCGGAGGCTGTACAACAAATAAAAGACATCACCGGTGGAGGTGTGGATATTGCTGTTGAATTTGCCGGTGCGGTTAAAGCGTTGGAATTTGCATACGCTTCCACAAAGCGCGGCGGTGTTACCGTTACTGCAGGCTTGCCTCATCCTGCTGCTTCTTTCGCGTTGTCTTCCGCCTTGTTGGTAGGTGAAGAAAGAACCTTAAAAGGGTCTTATTTGGGTAGTTGTATTCCGGCAAGAGATATTCCGGCATTTATTGCTTTGCATCAGTCGGGAAGGTTGCCTGTTGAGCAGCTTTTGTCTCATACCATCAGGCTGCAGGAAGTAAATGAAGGTTTTGAGCGATTGGCCGGAGGAACGGCACTGAGACAGATCGTATCATTTGCCTGAGCTATTCAAAACGATTTTACATACAATAAAAGCTGCAATATGAATAATGCTTTTCAATTGAGCGACAAATTGATTTGGGTAGTTGGCGGAGCCGGTTACCTGGGGCGGCCTCTGGTTGCATTATTAAACAATTTGGGTGCGAGGGTGTTGTGTATAGATATGGAAAACCGCGCTGTTGATTTTGTGCAAAGTACAGGACTTGGCCATAGGGTTGCTACAGCCTCTTTCAATATTAACGATACGGGCTTTGTTGCTCAATTTGTTAAGGAACAGGTTGCTCTTCACGGTGGCCCGGATGGTTTGGTCAACCTTGCGTTTGGTTCTACCGCCAAAAAAATGGAAGATCTTTCCGATGAAGATTTTGATAAGGTAAATCATGCCGCGCTCACAGCCACATTTGTATTTGCCCGGGAAGTGTCGGGTTATATGATCGAAAAGGGCAGGGGAAGCATGGTATTGTTTTCCAGCATGTATGGCATGGTGTCTCCCAACGATGAAGTGTATAAAGCGTCTATGAATAAGAATCCGCTGGAGTATGGCGTAGGCAAAGCCGGCGTTATTCAAATGACAAAATACCTCGCTGTGCACTGGGCTAAGCAGCAGGTGCGGGTGAATTGTATATCGCCCGGGCCCTTTCCCAATCCTGCTGTCCAGCAAAATCATCCTGATTTTATAGCACGGCTTGCCCAAAAATCTCCCATGGGCAGAGTAGGTAGGGGTGATGAAATTGCAGGGCCGGTAGCTTTTTTATTATCAGATATTTCGAGCTATATTACAGGCCATAATCTTGTAGTAGATGGCGGATGGACGAGTTGGTAGGAGAGCGGGAGTTACGGGTTACAGGTTTTTAGTTGGTATTGGAACCGAACTCCGGACACAGTACCTCGATAGAGAAAATGGCAATCGGGAGTGCAGTATTACTTTCCTTCGCCGGGCAGTGAAGGATAGCCGGTAACGGTCCGCAGCTTAGTAGTATTGAGATAGCTGAACTTCTTGGCTGCGCATTTGATCAGTCCTTCTTTTTCGAAATCCTTTACTGTTTTTGAAACCTGTTCTTTGGTGGTGCCCGCCAGGTCGGCTATATCCTGCCTGCAGAAGCTGATGCGGAAGCTTTGTTTCTTTTCTTCGTACTGGTAGGCTTCGGCGAGCTGCAGAAGCGCTTCCGCTATTTTTTCGCGCACTGTTTTATGGGCGAGGTGGATGGCTTTCTTTTCTACCAGTTCCAACTCATCCAGGAACTGGTTAATGATCTGTTGCCTGAGCACGGGGCTTTTAGCGATAATGTCGTCAAACAGGTCATATGCAATATAGCAGTACTCCACTTCAGATACGGCAGTGGCAGAGCAGGTATGGGAGGAATGGTGGGGGTTGGCCCTGTGACCGAAAACAGTGCCCTTACCGGCGATCCGGAGGATCAGCGGTCTGCCCTGCTTTCCGTTCAGCTCTATTTTCAAAAATCCTTTTTTAATAAAGCAAACACCCCTGACAGGGTCGCCTTCCGAAAAAAGCCTTTCTCCCTTTTGGAGCCACCTGGAAAGCTTATAGGTGCTGATGGCCGTAAGCGTGGGGGTATCACAGTTATTCAGGATGGAGCAGCTCCTGACCTTACAGGTAATACAATCGTATCGTGTTATAGCCATATTCTCTGGAAATAAAAGCAATGGTAAGATTGCTGTTTTTTGACCGTTTGTTTTATGACCCTCGTTAGCCGGCAGGCTGATTTTTAGTTGCCTCATGCAAAAAATGCCTCAAATTCCGGCAGTTAGCCGGTGGGAATACAACTCAAAATAGCCACGAGGGGAAGCCATAAAGCCACAAATTCACGAATGAGCACGAATAGATTTGCGCATTCTGTACAACCTTCTATTAGGATACTGATAATGGAGACTATTGAAAGAATCGGAGATCTCTTTTTGAGTTAGCTTCAGCTTTGTTACTTGTCGTTTTAGATTTTTGATTTGCTGATTTTGTATTCTTGGGGCTGACCAAAAAGTGATATTTTGCCACGAAGTCACCAAGGCACGAAGAAAATTAACCCTGAAGATCAGGACTTTGTGTCTTTGAGTCTTAGTGGCATATCTTAGACCAAACCTTTTTAGTCAACCCCGCAAAAGCACGCCGGTAAACCCAGCCTGCTGGCTGGCAGGGATGTACGGCCGTTTACCGTTCCGAGCGGTCGTTCCGAACAATCGGAAGCTTCGATCATCTGTATTACTACTGTAAACGCTACTAT
>CAZREP010000309.1:0-3124 GCA_964599035.1 uncultured Terrimonas sp.
ATGTGCCTGTCCGCCTGGCTTAGCAATTGCAACACATTCATGTCGGTCAGCTCCAGGCTCTGTTAATCAGCCCCGGCTGAAAGCTTATATATGTACCCAATTGAAATTTTCCTATAAAATGACAATTAGCAGCTATCTAATGCGCTAAAACATAAAAAAACGACAATAGCTGGTGTTCTTATTTTACTTTTTTTAAAAAAACAACAATAGTGGAAATTTAGTTGTTATTTCCTGATTAAGTTATTTTAAGCGTTTTCACAGCTAACTACCTGCCCTTCTTTACACATCCGTTACCTCCCTTACATCCACCAGGTGCGCAGCTTTATCAAATAGATTGCATTACACAGCATTTTGTAAATTAAGTGAGTTATGAATCACCAGGAAAAACACCGAAAGTCGTATATCCGCATTGGTGAAATATTTTTGGGCGGCAGTTTTATTCGTCAATTCTGTTTTTTAAGTCCATTCGTTCGTGTAGAATTCTGATGATTTCAATTTCATCTTCCGCAATTTGTTGATAGAATATTATGTGTTTCCCGGTTCTTAGCCCGAGTAAGTTACTGTTTATTCTATCGTATTGTTTTCCAAGTTCTGGGTTTTCTCCAATTTGCATGCAGGCAAACTTCAATGTCAAATAATATCTGTCAGCCTGCTTTTCAGACCATTTTTCAAAAGTATAATCCCAAATATCATTTAAGTCGTCAATGGCTTCCTGTCTTAAAATAACTTTAGCCATTTTTACTTTTTTCAGATTTTAATCTTTTCAAATTTTCGTCAAAGTCAAAATTTTCAACTCGTGGGCTGTTCAAGCCTTTCTGAATTGCAGCTCTCAATGCAGTAATTTTGCTTTCTTCATCTTCTAAAAGCCGAAGCCCGGCACGAATAACTTCACTCACGTTCTTATACCGTCCTGCTGATACCTGGCTACTTACAAACTGGTCAAAATAGTTTCCGAGTGATATTGATGTATTTTTCATTTTATCAAACTTTCCCCAAAGTTACCAAAAATTGGTAATTGTGCAAGTGTTTTAGTCATACGGAAAATAGTGTAAAGCAGAACCATTCCCCTGCAGCAAATGCCATTATAATAATACCGGCCTGCCATTCTTCAAACATTCACCCACATGCGTTACCTCCCTGTTGTCGTCCCGCCGGGGTCTTCGCTGGCCAGGCAATAAGCACGATAAGCACGGGGCGATACCAGCGAATGGAGAATATCATACCGGCTTAGAATGGGCTAATAGAAAAATGTATTTTGTAAAAGATAGCTTAGCGCAGAGGTCTCATGCCCGCTCACAATGGCTTTTCATGAAGACCCGGCACAACGTTTTTATAAAAGAAACGCTATTCACCTGCTTTCTGTAAAATAAGTAATTCCAGTTCTTCCGTAATTCTGAAGTTTGTTGTTTTAATTTTTGCCAGGAGGGGTTTAACAGAGGGTATAAAACCTGCCAGCTTTGCATCCACGATAATTCCGATGGTACCGATAATTGATAGGCCAAGCTGCCGGGCAAACTTTCTACCCTTACGATCATCTATAATTAACAGGCTATTTTCTGATTCCAGTGCGAGTGCAATTGCACTGGCTTCTCCTTTGTCTACAAAAGATTCGATCAGCAACTGGTAATTTTTGTCTCTGGGCTGCCGGATCTGAAACCAGGAAGGAAGCGGCTGTCCAAATTCTTCTGCAACTTCCGAAGTTGTAATAATTGTTCCAAATAGTTTTCCGAGGATGTCAAGCTCGCCGATTTTATCAAGCAGGATGATACAACTTGTATCAGATATGATGGCTTTTGGCATCAGACAGGTCTTTTTCTAATTCTCCTTCTGTATAGTCAAAAACAGACACTTCATAGTCTGCTAACAATTCAATAAATGTCCGTTTGGAATAACCGGCCATTTCTGCCGCCTGTCCCAGCGAAAGAGCGCCTTTTTCATACAACTTAGCAGCCAGCAATGTTTTTGCCTCCCGCTCATCCAGGCTGTCAGGTATTTGCAGCGTTAATGTTTTCATCAGTATAATTTAATTGTTTGTCCAAAGTATGCAGTTAGCGGGGATAACCACCCAAACAGGGAAGGTCAGCAACACGTCCTCATTCCAGTTCTCAAATCTACTGAAAAAAACCTAAAAGTTTCCAGCTTTCCCTCAGCGTTTCATGAGCTTCTCCGCAGCGCCTGCCTGTAATTAGCAAATGCAACCAACGGGAGGAATCGAGATGACGGTTGCGGTTTCCGTATAGCGACAAATAATTTATAATTTAGGTAGACCTACTGTTTTCAGAATACGGTTTGCCCTTTCAGCCTTATCTTTAAAAAATGGCTGCTCATCATATTTCCCGTTAAGGGATTTATCAATACTAAAGCCTTTGGGAAGCTTTAGCTTTGCTGATTTTATTTGTTTTTTGGGTTTCATAGCAAGTCAAATTTACGATTTTCTACGCACTAAAAACGCCGTATAGTTAACATTTATGCGAAAAGACTCCCATCCGTCATTTCCTAAACCAAATATTAAGAAATTGTTTTCAATTTGAGCCAGGTTGTTGGAAATGCCAATTCTATACAGTCTTGTCCTCGCTGCTGTGCTGCCTGTAGCAATAATTGTGGCGCCGGGGTAATTATCGGTAAAAACAAATAAGGTTGCTGCTACGGTTGCCAGCACTTTTTTACTGTCATTGTTATTAGTAACTGTAAGATCAGAAATAAGACCAGTATATGGGTCTTTATCTCCGAAACCCAGGTTATAGTAGCCTTTAATATTAATTTCGGTATAACGCACTACCTTTTGTATATCTCCTTTCGGGCCTTTACTTTCAAATTCGAAGGAGGTGAGGTCAGTGCTGGCGTTTACATCATAGCGTTCATATAGCATAGCTCAATAAAATTAACAGTAAACTACCACCTATGCAATATGTTTTTGCCCTGTGCAGAAAATATTTTTTTTCTTCTCAGCGTTTCATGAGTTTCGACCGCCCCGGAACGTGTCTCACGTGCCGGAAAGATGAACCAGGGCGGGTGAATACACAAACCAGTACGGAAAATAGTGTAAAGTAGAACCATCTCTCTTACAGCAGTGCTATTATAATCATAACGGTCTGCCCTTCTTTACACATTCACCCACATGTGT
>CAZREP010000310.1:0-3117 GCA_964599035.1 uncultured Terrimonas sp.
CCTGCGCGCCAGCGCCCAGGAGATCGCTCCGACACGCGACGGGGTAATTGACGTGGTGACTTCCCGGCTCGATCTGCCCCGGAAGCACGCGTCCGAGGCGTACGGCCTCGCGGAGCAGTACGAGACGAATCCCCGATCTGTGTGGGGCTACGTGCAGGGACTGACGCGACTCAGTCAGCACACGCCCTGGCAGGACGGCCGCTTCGCCCTCGACCGCACCGCCAGCCGTCTCCTCGCCACGGTCCACTAGCCGTGGTCTGAAGCCGTGCGGACCCAGCGTCCGCACGGCTCCCTTCTCCCAATCCAACTCCTGAAGGGCCGACCCAGGTCCACCCGTCCCATTGCGCGAGTGGCTTGTCGCGCGGCCGACGTCAGCGCCCCAGTGGCCCCGGCGTTCCTTCACCCGAGGTGTCGCCATGCATGAGTTCGGTGCGCAGGCAGCACCGGACATCACGACGCGGATTCTCGGGCTCGCCTCACCGTCGTCAAGGCTCGTCGCTGCGCGACGACCCGCGGCGCGGGCTGCGGCCTTGACGATCGGCTCGGGCGAGCCTCGGACCCGGCACTTACGTGATGCCCGGCGGAGTTCGCCCTGGATGACGTTCGGAAATCGCTACAGGGAGACCACCATGACCGACAGATCGACCACACCCAACATCGAAGTGACGATCGGCCGGCAGACGCGCCTCTACCACGCGTTCATCACCACCGCGCCTGCCGTCCTCGACGCTCCCTCCACGGTCACGCTCTACGCCGGACCGCTCAAGGACATCGCCGGCCTGGCGGCTGACGACCTCGCGCTCGACGCCGAGACGGCCGGCACGCCGTCCCGCCTCGTGCTCATCGACACCACCGAACTCGGATGGCAGCGAGCCCGCTGCCGCGCCAAGTCGCACCGCTTGGCGCCCGCCGACCCCGTCCTGGTCGGCTTCTCGACCTTGCAGCAGTGGCTCTGGCAGCGGCTGCAGATGACACAACTGGCGCACGCCTGACGGCGGCGCAGCACGGACTCAGGAGGTCTGGCCATGACGACGATCAGCATCCACATCGTGAAGACGAACGGCCGCGCCGCGCCCGGCAAACTGGCGGACGCGGAGATCCACTTCAACGGCGGCGAGCTCGACGGGCTCAAGCTCGTGGGCTTCGCCGTCTGGCGCAGTCGCGACGGCCGCGGCGAAGACGTCACGTTCCCGTCGCGGCAGTTCGTGTCCAACGGTGAGCGGCGGAGCTTCGCTCTGCTTCGTTGGGTATCTGCGCGAGACGCTCAAGACCGGGTGGCGGGCCTCGTGAAGCGGGCCTACCGTGAGCAGGCCGAATCGACTAGCGCGACAGCGTAGAGGGACATCAACATTGGTCCGGACGCCGACGTGGCGTCCGGGCCCGAGGAGATGGAGCTATGACACAGGGATACGCTGGCGCATCCGGCCCGACGGGTCCCGCACCGAGCGCGGGGCCAGCGTTCGAGCGGCACTACCGGATCGGCGAATTGGCGGAAATATGGAAGCTCGGTCGGGAAACCGTGCGCTTGCTGGTGAAGGATGAGAACGGCGTCATCAAGGTCCGAATGGGGCGGAAGAAGGCGAGTACCGTGTACTCGGTACCGGAATCGGTGGCTACCCGGATTCACACCCAGTTACTCAATAGCCGGTGAAGATGCCGGTAGACGTCGACCTTTGCGTCGGGTGAACGATCGAGAGCACGGGTGAGCTTCTCGGTCGGTGAACAATCGAGGGTAGACTGCTCCGGCGATATTCTCCCGCGCACCGTCTCCAGTAGCGTTTCACCGGTAGAGGCGCTCCAACGCCGATGCCGTTCTGTAAGATCTATCCGTATCCGGCTCTGAATTCCAGGGGCTTGGGTTACAGCGTCGAGGTCAAGAGATGTTCAAGTTTATCGTGATCAGCACTCGACTTGTACCTGCGGCAGTATCGGCAGCGCCTCGAAAATCACACGAGGTTGCCGTCGAGAACTACAGGAAGGACGAAGGGTTGCCTAAAACCAAGCCAAGCAGATATTCCTCGTGCTTTCGCTTGGCAGCATCGCTATCACCATTGAACAGGTCCTCGAGAGCTTGGTCGGAACGGATACGTCTGAAAGCATCGCGCAGCAAGCTGTCCAGGAATCGGGATGTCTCGTTGGCGACGTTGGCGTCTTTTCCCCAATCTGTCGAACCATGAACAACTTTCGAGCGGATGCCGTAGGCTTTCTTGACACGTTGAAATACCTCGGCTCGTTGTTGGCCGTCCTGTCCAATGAACCAGCCCACTCGCTCTGATAGCTTATGGGTCAGCTCTGTTGTGTCATTTGAGAACAGCGCCTCCAGAGCAGTGCAGTAGTTTGCGATCTTTACTGGGACATGCGAAGACGCCATCCGAGCGCTCTGCACGAAGTACTCTGCTCTCTGGAGCCGAGATGCCTTGGTTGCCTTTCGGCCAGCCTGAGCGGGTTCCAAGACGTACTTCTGAAACAGTGCGCGCGTTTGCCGGAACTCGTCAGGTGACAGAGGCCGATCGGTCTGCCCCAAATCGGCTTCGGTGAAGACGAGGCCGAGAAAGTTTCTGGTGGTGGCAAAGCCGCCCGCGTGAGGCCAGAAGAGGTAACCCAACTCCAGACCGGCGGCGTTGTCCTTGATGAACCAGGCGTGCTGCAGGAACGCGGTGACAAGCTGCAACCAAGTCCCCAGCTTACCAGATGCCTCTGCCTCCGATTGCATGTCAAGTCCGGTGACCTTGCTGTAGGCCACGGGGCGACCGGCCCTCAAGCTCGATAGCTCGATGGTGCCAAGAGCGGCACGACATTCATCGGGGATTAGACTGTCAATGAATCGTTCATCGGTTGTGATCCGAAACACATCGCCAACGATATCCCCTCGTGCGGGAGATGTTTGCAGCGAAACGTGCTCGACTCCCGCAATGAATATAGAGTTCGACATCGGCGAGTCCGACGATACATCAAGTCGGTCACTCCCAGGCAGGATCAGGCCTTCGCGTTGAATCTGATTCAGGTACTCGTGAACGTAAGCTCCCCAGTCGGTGAACAGTCGAGGGTAGACTCCTCCGGAGTCATCAAGAACTATGCACGTTGGGTGAAGGAACGTCAGACGAGGCTTGAGAAATT
>CAZREP010000311.1:0-3117 GCA_964599035.1 uncultured Terrimonas sp.
AAGTAATTGGCGTTGGAGGCGGCGGAAGCAACGCAGTGAACCATATGTTCAGCCAGGACATTGAAGGCGTAAATTTTATTATCTGCAATACGGATGCGCAGGCCCTGGCGCTCAGTAAAGTGCCTAACAAAGTGCAACTGGGGCCCATGCTCACACAAGGACTCGGGGCAGGTGCCAATCCAGACATTGGAAGGCAGGCTACCGAAGAAAGCCTGGAAGAAATAAGACGCATACTGGAAGTCAATACCAAGATGGCTTTCATTACTGCAGGAATGGGCGGAGGAACAGGCACCGGCGGCGCGCCTATACTGGCCAAGATATGTAAAGACCTGAGCATACTTACGGTAGGGATAGTTACCACCCCTTTCGCCTATGAAGGCAAGAAAAGATTTGCACAGGCGGAGGAAGGCATTGAAAACCTGAAAAATTATGTAGATACCCTGCTGGTGATCAGCAACGACAAAATGAGACACCAGTACGGCAACCTTACCATGCGGGCCGCTTTTGCAAAGGCAGACAATGTACTGGCCACTGCCGCAAAATGCATTACAGATGTAATTAATACCACCGGTCAGATCAATGTTGACTTTGCCGACGTATGCACAGTAATGCGTGATGGTGGCGTGGCGATCCTCGGCAGTGCTGCGGCAGATGGCGAGAACCGCGCGCAGAAGGCGATCCAGGATGCTATTAATTCACCGCTCCTGAATGATAATGATATCAGCGGCGCCAAATGGATACTGATCAATATCAATTCGGCCGAAGGCGACACAGAATTCACTATGGACGAAGTGGATACCATCCAAAACTACCTGTTAAGCCAGGCGGGTGAACATACCAATGTGATCATGGGATTGGGATACGACAATTCACTGGGTGATAAAATAGGGATTACATTGATCGCTACAGGATTTGAAAATAACGCATCCGTCGGTAACCCTGCCGAAAAGCAAGAGCAGCAAAAGGAAGAAAAGATCATACTCACCCTGGGCGGCAATGAGCCAAAGCAACAGCCGGTACCCGTAGCAGAGCCGGCGGCAGATCCTATGGCGCCGCAAATAGTGGAAGTGGCTGAAACAAGCAATCTTATGAATATAAGCAGCTCCTCTCCGTCCGTCGAAAATGTAAAAAAAGAGGAGAAAGAAATATGGAACTTATCCATAACTTCGCTACCTTCATCATCTTCCAAGACCATTGAAACCCGCATTGAGCAAACACCTGCTGCAAGCACCGGACCCATTATTTCACAGGCTGATAATGATGCCATATTTAATAATAAGCATAAAGAAGCTAGCTCCACCCCGACGTCAGGTGGATATTTGTCAAAACCATCCAACATCTATGCTGAGGAACCGGATCATTTACAATCCAATGTTAATGATCCTGTTGAAGAGCCATCATCTTTGCAAAGTAATGCGCCGACCGACGGGAAGGCAAATGAAATGCAAATGGTGATTAAAGACCCCAATGCGGCGAACGAGCCTTTGGCACGCTCAACGCAAAGTGAAGGCTATTCTGCAGAGGAACCTGCAATGCAGGACGAGGCAGAAGATCAAAAGCGCCGTGCGGCAGAACGTTTGAACAAGCTGCGCAACTTGTCGTACAACGTAAATGCCGCCGACCCAAACAATGAGTTTGAAACTGTGCCGGCCTATGTTCGCCGCAATTTTCATTTAAAGGATGCGCTTGCCTCGGTGGAAAAGTTTTACAGCAACTACACGGTTAAGACAGACGAAAACGACCAGACAGAAATCAGCACGATCAATACTTTCCTGGATGGCAAAAAACCCGACTAACGGGGAGGAATGAGCAGCGATGAAAAGCCGGTATTGTTTAATTCTTACTGCGCATTATGGCAACAGTACTTATAACAGGCGGCACAGGTTTAATAGGCAGCAGGCTGAGCGACCTGCTTATCGAAAGAGGATACCGTGTTATTATCCTTACCCGCAATAAAAAAGCAGGAAATAAAAATGACAGTTCAAATCCAGGTTATCGCGTATGGGATCCCGACAAAGCGAAAATAGACATAGCGGCTGTGCAGGAAGCGGATTACATCATTAACCTTGCCGGCGCAGGCATAGCAGGCAAACGGTGGACAGCCAAACAAAAAAAAGCAATAGCCGAAAGCAGGATAAAAAGCGGGCAGCTTATTGTAAAAACGTTGAGGGAAAATGCCAATAAAGTAAAGGCAGTGATCAATGCCTCTGCCATGGGCTGGTATGGCGACGACAGCCTGTTAAAATATAAGGAAGCGGCTTTTACAGAAGAAATGTCCTCCGCCCCCGGCTTTTTGGGTGAAACCTGCAAAGCATGGGAAGAAAGCATTGAACCCATAACGGCAATAGGTAAACGATTGGTAAAGATCAGAACAGGTCTGGTGCTGAGCATGGCAGGAGGCGCGCTCAAAGCATTCATCCGCCCTGTGCGGTGGGGTATAGCTGCCATATTAGGCAGCGGCAGGCAAATGCAAAGCTGGATCCATATTGATGATATTTGCCGTATTTACATTCATGCTATTGAGAACGATGCTGTGCAGGGGGCCTATAATGCAGCGGCTCCCTCACCCGTTGAGCACCGGGCCCTGGTTACGGCACTTGCGCAGAAATTAAAAGGGTCGTTTTTTATCACGGCGTTTGTTCCTCCCTTCCTGCTGAAATGGATGCTCGGGGAAATGAGTACAGAGCTACTGAAAGGCATAACACTGAACAGCGATAAAATAAGAGGTACCGGCTTCCAGTTTGTATTCCCTTCCCTTGAATCTGCGCTGGATGACCTGGTATGAGGGTATGAGGTGTCAGATATAAGGCAATTTTTGATTTCTGATTTTCTGATTTATTGATTTATTTGAATTTTGTCATTGGGTTCTTGGCGCTTTGCCCCCCTGTTTCTCGCAGCGTTCGCCACGAGGCGGCGGCGCGGCGTTGTAGCTATCAGGCTGCAGACTTCAGTTTTGAGGTGGGATAGACTGATAGTCCATAGCCGGCAGCCCATTTCGGATTTAGAGCTTCAGGCTTCGGAATTTATTTGGATCTTGTCATTTGGTTCTTGACACTTTGCCTCCTGTTTCTCGCAGCGTTCGCTACGGAGCAGCGGCACAAAGGAGAATACCATTCC
>CAZREP010000312.1:0-3112 GCA_964599035.1 uncultured Terrimonas sp.
AAAAAGTTCATCTGGGCGTATATATCAAAAGTATTGTTCTGCAAAGGCGTGCCGCTCAGGCAAAGCCGGTTCTTCGATACCAGCAGTCCGGCGGCCCTGGTTACTTTGCTTTGCGGATTTTTGATCGCCTGCGACTCATCAAGAATAACGTAGTCGAAATTGATATCGGTCAGCAGCTTAATATCGCTGCGCAGCGTGCCGTAGGTGGTAATGATAATATTGTAGGCGCTGAACGCCTCCTTGTCCCTGGTCCGGTCGCCTCCGTGATGAATATGATAGGTAAGCCCCGGCGTGAATTTCCTGATCTCATTCTCCCAGTTGAACATTAAGGTGGTAGGGCAAACCACTATAGACTTAAGCGATTGGTGAGTGTCGCGGTAAAACTGGAGGAACGAGAGAGCCTGAACGGTTTTACCCAATCCCATGTCATCGGCCAGGATGCCTCCCCAACCCACTTCACTCAGGTAGTTGAGCCAGTGATATCCCGCTACCTGGTAAGGGCGCAAAATATGCTCCAGCCTGGGCGGGGGATCAATCTCCCTGATCCGGTTGAACCCTCTCAGCCGGTTGTATTTTTCTTCCAGCTCTATCAACACCTCTGTTTCATTTCTCTCTTCATACAGTTCATCTATAACACTCAGGTGGTATTTAGACAATCGTAATGCATTGTTCTTTCCTTCACCTACCCTGAAGAGCAAAGCATATTTTTTAAGCCAGCCTTCGGGTAAGATGCCAAGGGTGCCGTCGTTGAGCTGAACGAACTGCTGCTTGTTGGCCAACGCCCGTTTAATTTCGTCTATACTTACCTGTTGTTCTCCAAAAACCACTTTCACTTTCGCATCAAACCAGTCTACGCCGTTGCTGATATAAATTTCAGTAGAAGGACGGGCTGTATTGAACCGGAAGTTTTTCAGTACGTCAAATCCCACCACGGGCACGTTCATTTCTTTCATGCTGTCAACGAACAGGAAGAACCAGTTGTTCTTTAACACGTCTGCTCCTTTCAGGGCCAATGTGGCGGCACCTTCGGGATGGATAAAGTTGGAATGCAGGCTTTCCAGCTTTTTTATGAATTGCTGCTCTGCCTGCCGGTTCCGGTGAATTTCCAACACCTTGCCGTTTACGGGCAGTGTGATGATGTCTTTTGCATTGAACCGGGTTTCAAAGCCTTTATAGGAAAATACGGGTACAAAAAGAAGGTAATCGCCTTTTTCCTGCAGCAACACTTTTACTTCCGGGTTGCCGTCTTTTATTTCCTGTACCAGGCTTTCGGCGAACCGCACCTTGTATTCCCTGGTCAGCGGAATGATATGCTTTTGCAGGTAGTCGGGCCAATCTTCCGTAGTGACAACCGGGTTTTCCTTATTGACAAATTTTTCCACTTCAAAGATATCTTCCTGCCTGCTCCAGTTGTAAAAGGTATCGGCATATTTAAAGAGCATATAGCTGCTCCATTCGTTTTCCTGCAACAACACTTCTGCCCCATTAACCTGCACATAGCAGGCTATCTCAATCCTGTTCCCTTCATTTTGGATGTGAAAAACGGGTAGGGCAGTATCTTCGGCCAACTGAACAGGGAGAAGGTTCGAGGTAATGAAATTTTTGCCCTGCGGCAAAAAATATACAAGATTATTATCTTTCTGCTCACTGAACAATTTCTGGAGCTTGGGATACCAGTATTCTATGATCAGGGACCGGGTTTCTTCGGGGAGGTCATCTTGCTCGTTATGAATGATATTTTCCCATATCCCCGAAAAAGGAGAATTGCGGCTTACATATTTGTTTACTTCAGTCTCGCTGAGCTTGCGAAGCTGCAGCAGGAGTTGCTTGTCGCCGTCGGGATAATCATCTGTGTTGACGAATCTCGTGAGGTCCAGCTTCTCGATCTTACCGGCAAACCCAGCTCCGTTTTCTTCGGCTTCGCCGCTTATAGCATCTATCCCGAAACCCGGGAACATACCGCCGGTTTCATTAAATACGATGCCGATGCGGTTGATACTCCTGTTGTCTCCGGTTAGGGGGGAGGCTTCTTCGGTTGTTACGGGCTCTTTTTCCGGAACTGCAATCTTGTGTTTGGGTATACCGGCAGATACAGGCTCCACTCTTTTGATAGAAGGATCGAGCACTCGTAAAAAAGGTTTCCCGTCTTTATAGGTAAATTCAAATTTACCAGACAGATCATCGTCCAGCGAATAGCCGTAAGCTTCCAGCAATTTATTTTTCTGCTTGTCCCAGTTGCGGATGGAGTCGAAATAATAAGGGCCATAAGCATTCAATAGCTGCAGGAAAAGCACCACTTTATGCACACAAAGAGGGTGTTCCTGTTCATCACATTTGCAGGAAGTATCAAAGTTGCGTTCTTCATTTTTTTGTATTACCAGGGGAAAAGTCTCTCTGTTGCATACCAGGCTGGCTTCCACTTTTTCGTTTGCCGCAGATAAAATATTTGCTTTTTGTGTACGCAGTATTTTTTCGGCTTCCGCGAAGCTGTCGGGAGAGCTTAAAAGCCGGATGCTTTTCAGTTCTATGTCCCTCATTTTGATCACGGTATGCCGTTGGTGATACAGCACTTCCTTTTCGCCGAGCACGTTCTTATCTAACAATTCCTGTAACTGGAACAGGGCGGCGGCTTCATGACGGCAGATATCGCCCAGGTTATAAGGGCAGGTGCATCGCACGGATAAGCCCCGGGGATCCTTATATTTTTGAACATATACCCGGTAGTAGGTAGCATAGCTGTCGTCTTTTACCCTGAACGTAACCGATCCCAGGAGGTCGTCGTGATCCGTTAGCTCAACATAGCCGATAGCATGTATTTTTTTACCCCGCCGGATTACTTCATCTGTACCATTGTTGTATACAAACTTTATTAAGTGTGGTAAGGCCATGCTTGTAAAAAAATTCAATAATTCACGCCTTCGTTCAAAAAAGGTGAATTGGCGAAATTACGAAAAAAAGCTCAGGTGAAAAAGGATGGACCGGTGTGAAGTATACTATTCAGTCTTAAGGTTGCCAACCTTAGAGAGAGGCATGCTTAAACTCAACGATCTTAGTAAAGGTTGGTAACCTTAAGACTAAATAGTATACTTCACACCGGTCCATCCTTTTTCAC
>CAZREP010000313.1:0-3112 GCA_964599035.1 uncultured Terrimonas sp.
CCGATAATCGGTTCACCGTTTCTCCGCCATTGATACTGGTCGAACCCTGCAGTAACACCTATAGTGGTATAGATGGGACCAGGACAGAACTCGGTTCTGCCATAGAGCGGCCATGGATTAGCCTTGTTGACACGGTTTAAAAAAGGGAAATAATCGGGCTCACCCCATGCGGCATACCAGGCGCCATGCCCTAAATTTGGATACTCTGTATAAGTAAAATTCGCACCCGCATTATCCGCAAGGTTCTTCAGATTATGGGAAGCAATTGGCTTGGGATCGGTATCCAGCGCTCCCTGGAATAACCATATAGGTGTAAATTTATTATTTATTACAATATCATTAAAAGTAGAAGAGGCATTACTTATAGGCAAACAGCCAGCAACCAGCTTAGGGAAATCTTTAAGAGAATTCCAACTGGCAAGCCCCCCCGCTGAAAGCCCGTCTACAGATATCCTGAAAGGGTCAACATGTACCTCCGGAATAAGAAAATCTTCTACCAACTCCATAACAAACCGCCGTTCCTGGCCACTCCAGGGTCCCTGGGAAATGGAGGCCTGCGGATACAACAGAAATCCATTGAACTGACCATTGTCAACTGCATTTTTATGCAGCTCTCCACCATGGTATAATTGGTATTCATTGTCATATTTATTCCCCCATTCTCCTCTTCCATGGAAGAAGACATATAAGGGATACTTGGTATTCCCCGAAGCATCATAATTTTTAGGCCATTTCAGCCTGAACTGTACCCCTTTGTATATGTAAGCTTTAAAAGAAGTAGTATTCCAGTTAACCCGATTCCTTTTTACCCATTTGCCCGGCTGACCGAACGGCGGCTCTGTAGGTGGATTGCTGGAATTGTAAACTACAATCGGATCGTTAGGATCAAACACAGATGACTGTGCCTGAACCTGCTCAGCCGAAATCCCGGCTACCATGAGCACTAACGGCAAACTACCCCGAATTAAACTGCGTACAAATCGGTTCATATAATTTTTTTTCAGTAATTGTATAGAGGTTCCAGGGAGGAGATTGGGCTTAGAAGACTGGCGAGTTATATAAGAAATAGGTTCTTCCTCGTCTTTTTATATTAATAGTTTACGAAAAAAAACTACAGGAGGTTTGTCAAAAGACAATTGGAAGAAAATTTGACGATCAAGGACAGGTCCCCAATGTCAATAAGGGACTGCAAGGTATAAAAGTATTTTTGATTATACAATATATTAACATAACAATTTTTATCTGCAGAAAGGGCAAACGGCGATCAGTGCATATAGCAAGGCTTTCATTTACCATTTGATAATGGATAAATGGCTTTATCGCCGTTTCCGGCAGCAATCACGCATTAAACATTTCTTTGCCCATTTCATCTAAAACAAAAATATCAGGATTTGTTACCCGTTCCGGGAAATATAATCGTACCTAAAGACAAAATCCGGTGCAACGTTACTTATCATTTATTAATCATTTCCCAGTAAAATAATATCGCTATTTTTCCAAAATGAGTTGGAAATCAATTCTCATAATTGCTGCTTTCGTACTCTTTAGAGCTGGTGCCAATGCCCAAACCTGTACCAGCCTGGGACAAAACCCGGGCACAGCCTTCCCGGTATGCGGCACCTCTTCCTTTACCCAGCAAACTGTCCCGGCCTGCGGCGGACGCCTCATCCCCGTTCCCGGCTGCGAAAATGACAATGCTGCCTACGGAGATCTTAACCCGTTCTGGTACAAATTTACCTGCTTTTCGGGAGGCACGCTGGGTTTCACCATTACCCCGCTTACCGATTCTGACGATTACGACTGGCAATTATTTGACGTCACCGGCCACGACGTTAATGAAGTGTACACCAACCGGAGCTTATACGTAGCCAGCAACTGGTCGGCCCGTCCCGGGGCTACCGGCACCGCTTCCAATGCGGGGGCATTTACAAATTGCGCCGGATTCGCCTATCCCAATGAAAGCAAAATGCCCGTGCTCATTGAAGGACATCAGTATCTTTTACTGGTAAGCCATTTTACCATCACCAACCAAAGCGGGTACAAACTGAGCTTTGAAGGCGGAACCGCCAATATCACCGACCCCAAAGAGCCGCATCTGCAGGAAACAAGAGCTTACTGCGACGGCACAACCGTTATTGTAAAGCTGAATAAAAAAATGAGGTGTAGTTCCCTGGCTCCGGATGGCAGCGACTTTACTATTTCAGGCGCCTCTTCTGCCATTACCGGCGCATCGGCAAAAGGTTGCCTGTCGGGCTTCGATATGGACTCCATTGCCATTACCCTCAACAACCCGCTGCCTCCTGGCAATTATGCCCTTACGATGAAGAAAGGATCAGACGGCAATACCCTCCTGGATAATTGTGACCGTAATATACCCGAAGGGGAACACATATCCTTCGAGGTGCTACCGGTTCAGCCCACCCCTATGGACAGCCTAACAACACCCGGCTGTGCGCCGGATATGCTGCAACTGGTATTTAAAAAGCCTATCCGTTGTAATTCCATAGCCCCCGACGGAAGCGACTTTATGATAACCGGGTTGCCGGGTATTGCCATAGCCTCTGCCTCAGGCTCCTGCAACGATGATAATACCAGCAGTATAATAAACATACGACTTACAGCCCCGGCGGTACAAAAAGGAGCTTATACCTTAACGCTCCGGAGAGGAAACGACGGTAATACCATTATTGATGAATGTGGGGAAGAAACACCGGCAGGGGCAACATTAAGCTTCACAATAAAAGATACCGTTTCCGCAAAATTTGATTATACCATCCTGTATGGCTGCAAAACCGATACTATTATCTACACCCACAACGGGGCCAACGAAACCAATAAATGGACATGGCTCTTTGACGACAATACCTTAGGAACCGGCCGGCAGGTCCAAAAAACATACCCTGTCTTCGGTCATAAGAGCACCTTCCTGGTGGTTTCAAACGGCGTTTGTTCGGACACCGCATCTACCGACATTTTTTTGGATAACGAGCTGAAAGCAGACTTTGAAGCACCTGAATTTATTTGCCCCAGGGATACCACGCGCTACAGGGATATAAGCACAGGCAACATTGTAAGCTGGAACTGGAACTTCGGCAACGGTAGCGCAAGCCTG
>CAZREP010000314.1:0-3058 GCA_964599035.1 uncultured Terrimonas sp.
CAAAGAACACATCAATGTTTGGTGTTTCATTGCTCACGTAAATATACAAATATCCACTCTTTTTAACGGGCATATTGGCAAAGGCATGTGTTTTGAACTCCTCATCACCCCCTACCGGGTCTGCACCACTGTAGCCACTGGCAATGATGTTCCCTCCCTCATCTTTAGCGATCTTTAATTGTTCGTCCAGCAGCACCCAGTTCAGGTAGGCTTTGGGCCTGCCGCTTGCCGGCGCATCCCGGCTGTTTAAAAAGCCGAGCGCCGACGGATCAAGCGCTCCGCTATTGATTAACGCTGTTGCCGTACCATGCACGGGACTTGCACCCACCCTGGCGCAGGTTTGGTAGCCTTGCTTTGTGCTTAGCCAGACCTGCTGCCTTACTGTTACTTATCTTAATTTCTTAAACAAGCATTACATAAATAGCATAGCTATTACTATAGCGAAACAAGTAATGCTTCGGCAGCAGGTCAGCCAACACACAACGCCATTGCCTCAGACCTGCGCCAGATTTAGATGGTGGCTAAAATGGCTAAAGCCTTTGGTGTAACGGTGGATTTTTTAATCGGCGAAGGGGAAAACGCCTCTTACGATAAAGAAACAGTAGAACGCATCAGCGATATACAAAAAATGGACACCGATACCAAAAACGTCCTGTTCAACGTCATTGATACCTACATCCAAAATTTTAAAACTAAACAGGCTTTCAGGTAATTAAAAAACCGCTACAAATCGTAGCGGCTTCTTTGACCGGTCTGATCTGGTTTTTACTCAATGACCATGCTATTAGACCTGTTAGAAAGGACTATTTTAGGGAGAGGTTAATTTCTAACTCTTTTAATTGCTGATAGAAGCTACTGGAATCCATCGGCTCTACCGGAGTTCCGTCTGTTGTTTTATCAACTATCCAGTAATGAATAGGTAACCCTTCCCCGTTCCCTGTCATTTTATCTACTTCCTGCGACTTGGCTATGATATAGCGATCATTGAATTTATATGACAGGACAACTGGTGGAACGATGTTGATTCCGCCTCCCTTATATTCAGGAGATTTATGATAAAGAATTGCTTGTGGATAGTCTTGTACGTACCTGTATTTATTTCCGAGATCAATGCTGTCATCCATACGGATAAAGACACAGGAGCCTGAAAATGAAACAAAAAAATACAATAGCAATAGTTTTCTCATATTTATTATTAATTAGGGTTTATGGTTCCTACACCATAAATATATACAGGAAAACCATGTGAATCATCGAGCCCTTTTAGACCTCTCTCAAAAAAGATTAACTTGTCTCTCGTGCTTTTGGGAAGTGGCGGTAGCTGACCGAATTGCGAAACTTTAGGCTGGGGAACTGTACCATGAAAATCCCAATCGTAAGTATCAGAGAACAGTCGGACGGTTCCTTTTTGTGAGTTTACAAGTTGTATTTGCGTATTTCCTAACGCGTAAGTAGAAGCCCTTGACGAACTGCTTGTCCAACTAACATAATCAAACAGATTTATCGGTCCCGTAGCACCATCAGTAAACCCTAAGTTATGCATATCAGAAACACTCAAATTACCAAAATTCAATTTGGAAGCGTCTATGTAAAGCGCATCATTAGGATCTTTATTCCCTAAAGTATTGGGACGTTGCTTTGCCCATTCAATACCTTCAGCAATGGTAACAAATCCGTCATAATCCGGCCTTTTTGACAACCCTGCATAATGAGTAGCCATTCTTGATTTCGCTTCGGTATCCATCAATCCAGTATTGGAGCCTAAGTCATTAGCCTTTGCCTCATTATGAGACATTCCTTGTTTGAAATTGGCTTTATGCATCACTATCGCTTCTCCTTGTAACCCCTCATCATCAGTACCCAGGAACTTCCCATTAGTTCCGTATATAGGGCTATAAGCAGCCCTTCCATCAGGATCTATTTTATTTATAGGATTATTGTCAAAAGCAGAATAACCAGATTGCCAGGGGAACTTGTGTGCTAATGGGTCAACAACATGCCACCTCCCTATTTGCGCATCATACATCCTGGCACCATAATCCAACCACTCAAGACCTGAACCGTCAGAGAACTCCTTACGCTGCTCTTCCTTACCGTTGTATTTGTATTTATTCTCAGGATTCCCGAACGCCAGAGCCTTGGATGATATTCCCGCCATTGTCAACCCGAACGGATAGTAATGTGTCTCCTCCAGGATCGGTCCCCGGGTATGCTTTACCTGCAGGTTGTCAAAGAACACATCAATGTTTGGTGTTTCATTGCTCACGTAAATATACAAATATCCGCTCTTTTTAACAGACATATCGGCAAAGGCATGTGTTTTGAACTGCTCATCACTCCCTACCGGGTCTGCACCGCTGTAGCCACTGGCAATGATGTTCCCGTCTTCATCTCTGGCAATCTTTAACTGTTCATCCAGCAATACCCAGTTCAGGTAGGCTTTGGGCTTGCCTCCGGCAGGGGCATCCCGGCTGTTTAAAAAGCCAAGCGCCGACGGGTCAAGCGCTCCGCTGTTTATTAAATCTGCTATCGTGCCATGCACGGGACTTGCATGGCTTACACCGCCTGCCAGCGCGGCTATTAATGCCGTAAGCGGATCGACCGGCGTAGCCGGCGAGGCGCCGTTCTTTTTATACCAGCTGCTTACCTGAACGGTAAATTGATCGCCGGCCATAACTCTCAGCAGCATGGAAGGACCTATATTGTTTCCATCACCCTCCGTCTTTGCCACATAATCATTGGGATCAGTTGCCTCATCAACCGGGTAACCGGAAATCTCGCTTTTGGCAAAGCGGGTAAGGTCTATATTGTCGTAGTAGGTGTTTTCTGTAACAGCCTGCGCGGTTTCCATGGTAGCCGCGGGATAAATATCCTGCTTTTGCTCTTCAGTCAGCACCACCCTTGTATTGCCTAAGTGGTCTTTGATAAAATAATCATAGGTCAGCCCCTTAAGGGTGTGGGGATGCTGCGGGTCGTTATACAATGCCCGTATCCTACCTTCCCCGTGCAGCATAAACAGCAGATCGTCGGTATAATTCGGGTTAGCCGGGTCAACAGG
>CAZREP010000315.1:0-3025 GCA_964599035.1 uncultured Terrimonas sp.
TGAATTTATTTGCCCCAGGGATACCACGCGCTACAGGGATATAAGCACAGGCAATATTGTAAGCTGGAACTGGAACTTCGGCAACAGCAGTGGAAGCCTGCTGGAGTTCCCCCCTGACCAGTTATACCGCACACCGCTATCAGACCAGGATTTAAACATCCGGCTCATTGTTACCAATAACCTCGGCTGTGCCGACACTGCAATTAAAAAAGTAAAACTGGTAAGCAGTTGCTATATTGATATCCCTTCCGCATTTACGCCAAACGGCGATTATCTCAATGATTATCTTTATCCCCTGCATGCTTATAAAGCCGCTGATCTTATTTTCAGGGTATATAATTTATACGGACAAAAGGTGTTTGAAACCACAGACCGTTTCAAAAAATGGGATGGAACCATTAATGGAAAAATACAGGGCAGCGGCACTTATGTTTGGACCCTCGAATACACACACACGGATACCGGCCGGAGGTTCCACATGAAAGGCACAACTACGCTCATCCGGTAAAGCCTCTTCCTGTTTCAGACAGTAACGGAACAACACTCACCTCATCTTTGGCATGAAATATGAATGCATTTAATGATCTATGTAAATTTTACCTGCGAAGCAGGCAAAAAATCCGGATGGCGTACAACATCCGGATAAGCATATCGTTTACCTCCCGGTTAACTTCTCCCCGGTAAACTAAAGCAAAAAAATATATACGAATGAAAAATGCAGATAAATTATTCTTTGCCTTCGTTGCCATAAGCTATTTTATACTTTATGGAGTGATGGCTATGCTGAGTTAGCCCGATCTGTTTACCTTTGCGTCGAATACAGGTTGATATGTAAACGTTACCGTTCCATTAACTGTTATTAAAAAAGCATCTTTATGAAAAAAAATATTTTGCCCGGGAAATATATAATGCCACTCCTCATTTTGGGAGTATTTGCATTTGTTTCCTGCAAAAAGGATAAAAACGAAGAAGAAAAGGAGCTAACCAAAAAAGAGCTGTTGGCGAATAAATGGAAAGTATCGGATGTACAGGATGCTGCCGGAAACAGTTACATTAACGTTCCAATTGACCAGATACAATGTTTAAAGGATAATATTTTCACCCTCCGGTCGGATAATAGCTATACCATTGATGAGGGTAGTGTGGTATGCGATCCTTCCACTGCCCAATCAGGCACATGGAGTCTGACCAGCAATGACACCAAAATTGAATTTAAACAACCAGGCAGCGATCCCTCCTTAGTTGTAACCCTTGTTGATATTAATGCCACTACATTGAAGATCTCTTATGAGCTTACCGATATTCCGCTCCCCGGTATCTACACTGTAACATTACAAAAGCAATAAAAGAAAACTATGCATGGGACACTGGTGTCACCTCATACACCGGGCTGAATAAATATATTCTGCCCGTTTTTATTTCCATGCACCTGATACGCTTCCGCAGTTGATCGCCCCTTTTGAATATCCTGCCATCATCTGTACGGAACGATGCGTTAACATCAATTTCTTCCACCAGCCTTTTTTGATCCTCTTTCCGGTCATATTTGCGGAGCACCCTTATCAAACCATCTTCTGCACAGCTCCCGGCCGCGGGGCTACGCATGGTCGTTTTCACTTCATGCGTAATATCCGGCGGGAAAATGCCAAGCAAAAGGAATTCCTGCAGGATCTCCCCATACACCAATTTCCACTCCCTTCCGTGAGAAGCGATCCGGTTGCCGAATCGTACAAAAGCCACCAGGTGCGCCAGCTCATGCAATAATGTAATTAAAAATGCAAATACATTCAGGTTCCCGTTTACACTGATCCGGTGGTTTTTACCATGAACAGCAAACCGGTAATCCCCCAGAATGCTCTTTCGCTCTTTCGTGACCGTAAGGTGCACTTTATAATGCTGGAGATAGTGCATCACGGTAGGGTAAGCACCCTCCGGCAAATAAGCATGCAAAGCAGTGAGTGGAGCTTCGTTTTTTTTATGCATTTTTTCGCTTACCTGCTTTTAGCAGCATGCTTATTTCAATAAAAGTGTATATTAAATAAAGCAGCATGCAGGCTATTACGGATATCCTGTTTACCCTGGCGGCCGTTTTGGCGTATACGAGCGCTACCACAGCCACCAGTACCAGCTTGATCAAAAAAGAAATATAAAAATAGCGGATAAAAAGCTGTGCCGAGGCAGATCTGGCGGCTTTTTGCTGAAGCAGAAAGGAGATCAGGCTTAAGCCGAACAAAAACAGGTTCCCCAACAGCAATACCCGAACACTGAACCCATATCGAATGAACGTCCCCTGGAAAAGCACCAACAAACCGTTCAGGAACAGGAACAGACCAACAGAAGGAATAAAAGGCTTTAAATCACGCATACCTACCTATAAAAGGCAAATTTAGGCGTAATATTTCATTCCATTTCACTACCTTTGCAACCCTTAAACAAAAAGCATGGCAAACCGGCACGAATATGAGATTGCTTTTGTAGGACTGAAACCGGGCAGGCATGAATATGTTTATGAAATAGATGACCAGTTCTTTGCAAACCAGCAACCCCAGGATTTTACAAATACACATGTTACCGTAAAGCTGATCCTGGATAAAAAAAGCTCTTTTCTCATGCTTACATTTGAGATCGGGGGAACGGTTGAGCTGTTATGCGACTTATGTGGCAATGCCCTTGAGAAGAAATTGTGGGATGATTTTGAAATGCTGGTGAAAATGGTAGACAACCCCGATGAAATGAACGCTACTGAAGAAGACCCGGATGTTTACTATATCTCAAGAACAGAAAGTCATATCAATATAGCAGGCTGGATATATGAATTCATTAACCTGAGCATTCCTCTGCAACGCACCTGTGGTGATAATGCCGATGATGCTTCAAAATGTAACCAGGAAGCGCTGGATATGCTCAGGAAGCTGAACGAACGCAATACAGAAAATGATAACCCGATCTGGAAAGATCTGGATAAATTCAGGAACAATTAAAATCTGGTGTTATGCCCAATCCAAAACGCAGGCACTCTCAGCAG
>CAZREP010000316.1:0-3012 GCA_964599035.1 uncultured Terrimonas sp.
TTTGCGCCAGCTGAGAGAAACGAGTGTATGGGCAAAGGAGGCTATCCATGCGTTGCAACCTGATCTGCTCGCCGCCGATCTGCTGCACTACGTCTTGACCGAGCTGGCAGGGGATCAGGCCGGCGCCTGGCAGTACTTGGGACTCGAAGTGGCGGCAGACATTACAGAGGCGAGTTCAGTATTCGGACGCCTGATTCACGATGCACAGAACGTGTTGGACCACGAATGGCCTCTGCCGCGTCTGGTTGAGTGGGTACGCCAGAAGCCTGGATGTTGCGAAAAATTGAGCGCTGCTATGAACAGGCAATATTTGGAGCATCCTCTGTTGCCACTGGCAGCTGCCGTTGACCAAGTGTTGCTGACACAAGCTGATTCCTTGCCAACAGCGGCCCGGATACTGAACAACCTGTCGATTCGTCTGGCCGAGAGCGGGGAACGGGCGGCGGGGCTGGCGGCGATCGGCCGGGCGGTGGAGATTTACGAGCAACTGGCTGCGGTCAATTTCGCGGCCTACGGGCCTGATCTGGCAGGAAGCCTGAACAACCTGTCGGTTCATCTGGCCGAGAGCGGGGAGCGGGCGGCGGGGCTGGCGGCGATCGGCCGGGCGGTGGAGATTTACGAGCAACTGGCTGCGGTCAATTTCGCGGCCTACGGGCCTGATCTGGCAGGAAGCCTGAACAACCTGTCGGTTCATCTGGCCGAGAGCGGGGAGCGGGCGGCGGGGCTGGCGGCGATCGGCCGGGCGGTGGAGATTCGCGAGCAGCTGGCCGCGGAAAACTTCGCTGCCTACGGGCCTGATCTGGCAGGAAGCTTGCACAACCTGTCGGTTCGTCTGGCCGAGAGCGGGGAGCGAGTGGCGGGGCTTGTGGCGATCCGCCGGGCGGTGGAAATTCGCGAGCAACTGGCCGCGGAAAACTTCGCGGCCTACGGGCCTGACCTGGCAGGAAGCCTGAACAACCTGTCGGTTCGTCTGGCCGAGAGCGGGGAGCGGGCGGCGGGGCTTGTGGCGATCCGCCGGGCGGTGGAAATTCGCGAGCAACTGGCTGCGGTCAATTTCGCGGCCTACGGGCCTGATCTGGCAGCAAGCCTGAACAACCTGTCGATTCGTCTGGCGGAACTCGGTAAAGACGAGGAATCAGGGGAAATCAGGACCCGCCGGGAAATCGTCAAGCAGAGGATTCTGGACCAACAGATTCAGGTACCTGCCTGGCTTGCCTGGCTATTTGAGAGGGCTGACTAGGGCGCGGGAGATCAATACGGTGAAATGGAGCAAATGGCTGGAAAACTGGGATATGACCTGCCTCAAGATCAATCTCAAATTCCTGGAAATGGAATGGCAGCCGCGCGACCCGGACAAGGCTGCAGCCTGGGAGATGTATATCGAACTGCTGACTCGTATCACGACAGCGCCGCTGCCGACTCAAACCGGGGATGAACAGGCAGCCTTGGACAGCGTTTATTCCCTTTTTCCCATCACGCGCGAAATCATTCGGAGGCATGGGCGGGATTGCGGAGAGTTCACCAAGCTGGCGGTCGTGGTATTGAATCAGATCCTGCGTCCTTTTACGAGTCGCTGGCACCGGCCCGCGCTCGCGAGGGGTTGGCAGGACGACCAGCAATGTCAGCAATTTCGTGTCGAACTGGCAGTTCTGCAAGGGCAGCTCAGGAAATATACCGGCATGCTGGCCAGTATGGCGGGAGTCGAGGACCTGAGCGACCTGGAAACAGTAGAAGCAGCCACTCCTGAACTTCCCTGGCCAGGACCTGATGTGAAAGAGGGTTCAGGCCGCAAATCCGGAAGTTGAGATCGCCTTTCATCCTGCCCAGTTAAACCGGATAGCTGAACAATTCGTGTCCAGGATTCGAGTAGTCGATATCCAAGGTCCCGGACGCATTGATGGTGAGGACTCTTAATCCATAAGTCGAGCCGTTCGAGCCGCTCACGACCCACCATTATTTAAGCGGGAGCGGCCTCCCAGCCTCTTATGCTCCCATGGTGTCATCCATGTTTGCCAGCGGTCGCGCTGCGTCCCGCAAAGCTTCAAGTGCCTCTTTGATGGGCACAGGCTTGTTTTGTGCAAGCTTGCCTACCGCGTGCAGAGGTACCAGCACATCCGTGCCTTCCCTTGCTTCAGCCTGATAGTGAACCCACAATGCTTCAAAGTTGAGCGCAGGCACCCGAAAAACTCTCAACTCGGCCTCGTGCTCCGCTTCTCCCACCATGGAGAGAACTTCGGTCAAGCCTCTCGCATAGCGATCCAGTTGCGGCTGTGCTGCTGACATTTGCAGTATTCGCGGCTCGGCTTCTTCGGTTACATCATAAAAAGCCTGGGGAGTGTCTTCCACTGTTTCATAAATCCGCAACGCCACCTGTTCGGGAGCAGCCTCTCTCCTCTCCAGCAGTGAATCCAGCCCTAACGCATACACCCGCTGGGCCATGCCAAGCGATGTGCGCTTTTCCTCCTCAGCTTCACGCGTCGCGCGGGATTCAGGGGATTCTGCTGCCGAAATTTTTCCCTGTTTCAGTTGAAGCAGGGGCCTTGTTTCCCATATGCGGCGAAGTATGGGTTCCACTGGGATCAGGTATTTTATTGGCATTTTGAAGTAACTCTTCGTGAAATAGGTATGGGTCCAGGTGCCGCTTCCCTGATAGTTGCTGGCAAAATCCGATACGGCAAGATGACTCTTCCCGTAGATCGGATCGTCGATATCGAAGAATTCCAGATTGAGTATACGGCTGTAGCCATAGATCACCACGAAGTGACCGCCGCCCCCGTTCCACCCTATCCTTGCTCCCACCGGTCTGCCGGCATCTATTTCACTCTTGACCTGCTGAAAACTGGCCTGTCCACCCATTATGCTGACGAAATTATTGGTGCGCGTCAGCGCCCTGTCCAGATACCAGGGCACGTTGCACGCGGACGGGACGGGACTATTGCAGCAATCGCTATGGCCCAGCTCACCGTTTGCGACACGGCATTGGGTCCAGCTGCTGAACCACCAGTAGAAGTG
>CAZREP010000317.1:0-2974 GCA_964599035.1 uncultured Terrimonas sp.
GACCCGCATGAGGAGACCCCGGCCGGTCGATGGTATTATCTTGACATGGAAGAGCTTCCACTGGTGATCACTCCTCCCGAGGAAGCGATGTCAGCGGAGGGGATCGTCTGGAGTTGGAGCAATTCGTTCGCCGGATGGATCGAATTGGACGCTCCGGGGCTGGAATTCCAGGTTTATATACCGTCGCTCAGGCACCGTCCGCAGCGTGTTTACAAGCAAGGGGGAAAAACATACTTTTGGGCGCAGCCGGTGAGCATTCAGCTCCATGTCACCGGATGGCCCTGGCCGCAAGGCGCGCAATTCACCATCCGTCGGGCCAATCTGCCTCCAACGGCCAATGATGTGCCACCACAGGCCTTGGATGTCGGCTCAGGGATGACCGCGGTGGCCCGGATGACGAATCTGGGCGCCACTTGGGCGGAGGGGGAGCCGTTTCGTGAGGGATCGACCCTCCGGTATCCCTGTGTTTGGTTTCGGTGGACCGCGCCGGTCACCAGCGTGGCGCGCGTGACCGGCGACGAGATGCAGGGAAAAATCCTCGTGGCCACGGGGCCGGATGCGACCACTCTGACCACCGTGCCGGATTTGAAGCCGATTGATTCGAATCATTACTGGTTTCATACCGAAGCCGGCCGGCACTATTGGATCGCTCTGGCCAGTGAGGAGGGGAGGTTTCCTCTCCGGCTGGAATGTGCCGTGCCGGGAACCTACGATGAAACGCACCAAATCACGCGCGTCACGGAGCTGCCTTGGAGCGCCGTCAGCGGGGCCTGGGCTCTCGGGGAAGACAATGCCCCGTATGTGTTTTTCAAAACCACGGCGTTGGCCTCCTCATGGATCAGTCTGCGCACGCTGTATAAGCATGGGACTCAGGTGTGGAAAGGCCCATTCTTCGAAACCAAGACGCTGGTCACGACGTTGGGATACTACCAACAAGAATGCCTCTTGGTCGAGCCAGGTGAAACTTATTGGTTTGCGGTCGTGCCCGACTTTGTGGAAAACCTGGAAGGTAGCTGGAGAACCGCTTTCTTTTCCTTTCATACGGTGGCCAGGCCGCTAGTGCTTCCGGGAGACTCCGCTGACCAGGCGGTCGATCTGGGCCGCCAACTCCCGATCCATAGCGAGATACCGAGCCCTCGGAGCGTGCCGGACGCGCTCGAAGCGCGGTTGTTGGGGGAGGGGTTCATCGGCAGTTCGGCTTGGTTCAAATGGACGGCTCCCGAGGAAGTCTCCGCGATCTATGTCGCGTCCAACGCAAAGTTGCTCGCGTTCGCGCATCACCCTGATTCCATGCCACTCTTTCCTTTGGATTTATTTTCTGGTGAAAATTTCGAATTTTCGGTTTCGCCCGGAGTGACATATTTTTTTCTTTGTTATAATGAATATGCCATCGATCCCATGGACGGATACTCTTATATCAATATCGAGCCCCGCTATCTTGAGCCATCCGTCTATGATTCATTCGCCACACCTGGCGTGGCTACTGGAAGCGATTTTTTCTTCGTAACAGAAAGAAATTTTTTGTTGACCATGCGGAGTTTTTCCCACTCGGTCGAGGAAGGGGAGCCTTTGGCCATGATTGAAGAGCCGGAGGAGATTTATTCCGTATGGTGCCAATGGGCCGCGCCTCATACGGGAATTTACGCGATCCAGTCTTATGCAACAAGGCTCGACCGATCTCTTGCCGGCCTTTATGGCGAGTTGGCCCGCAGAGATGTGGCGGCTGTATATGAGGGCAACGAACTCTCAACCCTGCATCGCGTGCCCCTATTGACTTCCATGGGAAGTCGAGAGCCTGTCTCCGAGTTCAGCAGGATTTTCGCCGGGTATCGTTATGTCTTTCATGCCGAGGAAGGAAAAATTTACCGGATTCAAGCCGCCTCCCCTTTACCCGCATCCTGGATAACATTCGGCCTGAGCGAAGGCGATGCCTACGACGAATGGATTTTCAACACGCCCGGCCTGGATCTGGCCCAGGCCGCCCCCGACGACAATCCCTCCGGCGACGGCTGGTCCAATTTGTTGAAATTCACTTTGGGCTTGCACCCGGCGTTCCGAGTGGAGGAGGATCCTCATCCCGAGCGCGTTCCGCGCTATGCCCTGTCGCCGGATGGACGGGAATGGCAGGTGCGGTTTTGGTCGGACCGGTTCAATACGGATTATAACATTCCCGAAGGGCAGAGCAGTCCAGGGCTTTGCACGACCGCTCATGTCATCGCGGAAGTGTCGGAGGATTTGACGGGGTGGCGGCGCTGGCACAACGCGCGTTCGCTGGGAGATAATTTCTGGCAGGTGTCCCTGCCTCTCGGTGACACGCCGCCCGGTCGGTTTCTCCGATTGAAAGCGCAGTGGTGTCCGGCAGCGTTTCCCCAGTGAAACCGGCAAGCAGGCAACTCGTATGGCTGGTGGCGGGCTGCGGGCTGGGGCCGGCGGCCGAGCCGCCCGTGCTCACGCGGCTGCCGTTGCCGACGCTGGCGCCGTTCGGTTCGGCGGTGGTGTTGACGGCGGATGCGGAGTCGGACCCGGCCTTGCGCTGGCGGTGGCTCAAAGACGAAGTGGAGGTGCCCGGCGCACAGGCGTCCGTGCTGGTCTTGCCCCATGCCGGGCCGGAGGTGCAAGGTGAGTATCGCGCGGTGGCGATCAATGAAGCGGGCGAAACGTGGTCGCCCGCCGTGCCGGTGACGCTCGAAGCCCCCACGGCGGCGGCCGGGCATCCGGTGGAGGCATGGGACGATGCGCGGCCCAACGCGCCGGTTTACACGTTGGTCAAGTTAGAAGACGGCAGCGTGCTCGCGGGCGGCGCGTTCACCCAGGCGCGGAACGGGCTGCCTGCGAACCGCTTGCTCCGCTTGCGGCCTAACGGTCGGGAAGACCCGGCCTATCGGGGCGGTGCGACGGGGCCGGCGGGCGAGGCGGTTATTCATGTGCTGGCGGCCGGGCCGGTGCTGGCGGCGGAGGAAGGGCCGACACTGCT
>CAZREP010000318.1:0-2963 GCA_964599035.1 uncultured Terrimonas sp.
CTGTCGTTCTCTTCTATCCTGAAGATACTGATATCCGGAAGGGGGGAAGCCGGTAAGGGAAGGCAAGGCAGTATTGTTTAAAGTATTTGCCGACATTGATGTGTTTGATATAGAGATCAATGAAAAAGACCCGGAGAAATTTGTGCAGATCGTGCGGTCGCTGGAACCCACTTTTGGGGGTATAAATCTTGAAGACATCAAGGCGCCGGAATGCTTTTATATTGAAAGCGCTTTAAAGGAAAGCATGCAGATACCGGTGATGCATGACGATCAGCACGGTACGGCGATCATCAGCTCGGCCGCATTGATCAATGCCCTTGAATTGCAGGGTAAAAAAATTGACAGGGTAAAGTTTGTGGTGAACGGTGCAGGGGCCGCTGCCATGGCCTGTGTGCAGCTATATGAAGCGCTTGGTGCTGAAAGTGGGAATTTTATCATGTTCGACAAAGAGGGCGTGCTGCACAGGGAGAGACCGGACCTCGACGAGGTGAAACAAAGGTTTGCCACTGCCGGTAAAAAAGACATGACACTTGCAGATGCTATGCAGGGCGCTGATGTGTTCATTGGCTTGAGCGCAGCCAATACGGTTTCGCCCAACATGATCAAAAGCATGGCAAAGAAACCGGTGGTATTTGCGCTTGCCAATCCCGATCCGGAAATTACCTGGGAAGCGGCAAATGCTTCCCGCAAGGATATCATTATGGCCACCGGCCGCAGTGACTACCCCAATCAGGTGAACAATGTGCTGGGCTTTCCTTATATTTTTCGCGGAGCGCTGGATGTGAGAGCTACCCGGATCAATGAGGCGATGAAAATGGCTGCCGTAAAAGCGCTCGCGAATATGGCCAAAACGCCGGTTCCCGATATTGTGACCATGGCTTACGGTGAAAAAAATATGCTTTTCGGACCTCACTATATCATACCCAAGCCGCTTGATCCCAGGCTTATTTCCACCATTTCACCGGCTGTTGCCAAGGCGGCTATTGAAAGCGGTGTGGCCAGGCGTGTTATTGAAGACTGGGAAAAGTATAAGATAGAGCTCGACGGGCGTTTGGGCAACGACAACCAGTTGTTCAGGATACTCGGGAGCAAGGCCAGGAAAGACCCACGCCGCGTAGTGTTTGCGGAGGCGGATAATGTGAAGATACTGAAGGCGGCTCAGATCGTGCAGGATGAGAACATCGCTTATCCTATATTGTTAGGTGAGGAAAAAAAGATAGGGAGGATCGCCCGCGAAAACGGCATCGACCTGGAAGGGATACCGGTAATTGACCCCCGGAGCGAGGAATGGGATAAAACAAGGCACGAATATGCTGCCCTGTATTTCAAAAAAAGACAGCGGCGTGGTATCAACCGTTATGAAGCATCCAAGATCATGAAAGACCGGATCCGCTTTGCCTGCATGATGGTCAATACCGGCGATGCGGACGCAGTGATCGGCGGTCTTACCCGCAACTACCCCGAAACGGTAAGGCCTGCTTTGGAAATAGTAGGAACGGAAAAGGGCGTGAATAAAATTGCGGGCATGTACATTATTGTTACCAAAAAAGGCCCTCTCTTTCTTGCTGATACTACGGTGAACTTTAATCCTACTGCGGAAGAGCTGGCCGATATTACCCTGATGGTAGCAAAGGAATTAAAGACTTTCGGCATTACGCCGCGCGTTGCACTGCTCAGCTATTCCAATTTTGGCAGCAGCAATACCCCGGAAGCGATTGTGGTGCGAAAAGCGCGCGAACTGCTGAAGCAGAAAAGCCCGGGCCTTATTGTGGACGGTGAAATGCAGGGGATACTTGCTTTTAATAAAGAGATACTCAAAGAGAACTATCCTTTCAGCGAACTGGTGGATATGGATGTGAATACGCTGATATTTCCTAACCTGAGTGCCGGCAACATAGCTTATAACCTGCTCCAGGAACTGGCCGGCTTTGATACCATTGGGCCGGTGCTGATGGGCCTGGCAAAGCCGGTGCATGTGCTGCAATTAGGCAGTTCGGTAAGAAGTATTGTGAATATGGTGCTGATCGCGGTGGCGGATGCCCAGCAAAAATGCCCGGAAAACAGTCCCCCTTCCGACAGGGAGCAGCACTGGTGGAAGAAAAGCAGGAAAGGGGAATGACCTGATGTAGTATTAGTCTGAGCAAATGATGTCTGTATGTTATCGTGAAACGTGAGAGGAGAGATGATAGTTTATAGTTTCTGGTTTGTAGTTTGTTTGTTGTTCCTTCGGTGCATTTGCCATTGGTAAAACTATTTTCATTGCAGCAAATCAGAGATAAGATCCTGAATTTGTTTGTAAGTATTTTTCAGGGGCGTTAAATCTTATCAACCTTCATAACAAAGCCCGGAACCCGCCCCGGTACTGCAGGCTTATTACATCTTATCTCAGTGCCTCATGTATTGTTTTAAAACAACTGTTATTGCTGATGCATTGTTTATAATGAACGAACTCATTGAAGGCAATAAGGTGATTCTGTTTAATGGGTTGTGCATGTTATGAAGGGAATAAGGTCTGAGTTATCCTGACTTGTTCAACTTAGGTTAGCAAATGATGAAAAGTGAAAAGATAACCGGCAGTTAAGCTGCGTACCTACCTTCGGCTAAAAAAGGTAAGGGTATATCCCTTGTTTGCAGGTGTAGGCCTGTCTCGTTAATTATATATACCCCTGCTTTTCGCTTCCTTTTGCACGAGCAAAAGGAAGAAAACGACAAATAGGACTGCATCGCTTCATAATTGAAGTGCACCTAATTAAAAACTCACAATGACATTTCAACGACCTTCCTGGTTGCCTTCCAGCTAAAAAGCAGGGTATATTCCACGTTTTGCGGGTGCGCCCGCGAGACCAATTATATATACCCCTGTTTTTTTGTTTTGTCTTTCTGTTACTTTTTTGCGGAAAAAAGTAACCAAAAAGCCGCCCGAAATCGATTACGGCCCGATTTCGGGAAGGAGCCTTGATTGA
>CAZREP010000319.1:0-2954 GCA_964599035.1 uncultured Terrimonas sp.
CTTACACGATGGTATTGACCGGACCGGCGCATGAAGGCAATTCCGAATTGCGGATTGACTTTCTGAATGTGAAGAAAGCCGCCCTTATTTTGAGAGCGCTCAATCATAAGCTGAGACAGCAGATGATTCAGTTGCTGGATGAAAAACAGAAAATGACAGTAACGGAGTTGTATGTGCAGCTAAGGCTTGAGCAATCGGTAGCCTCCCAGCACCTGGCTATTTTAAGAAGGGCAGGTATGGTAAGCACAACCCGGGAAGGGAAGTTCATATACTATTCAGTGAACCATAAGCGGCTGGCTGAAATATACCATTTCGTTGAGCAGTTATTAAGCTGATCGTTATGATTTTATTATAAGCGGTTGATGTATATTATCATCAACCGTTTTTATTTGAACAGATATTTAATCCTTGATCAGAGATGTTGTATTCAAATACCCGTGCTTTCACTGCCCGGCAGATAGGTGAATGGCTGGAAGATAACGGGCAATTTATTGTTGTGGATGCAAGAAGTGCGGTTGCATTTACGGAAGGATTTATCCCCGGTTCTCTTTTTATCGGGCAGGGAGAGCATTTTATTGAATGGGCGGTTAATTTATTGGATACAGATAAAAAGATCATACTGGTTACTCCCCCGGGAGGGGAAGAAGCGTGTACCGGGTTGCTGGGGCATGCGGGGTTTAAAGCTAATGTGGCCGGTTATCTTGAAGGAGGGTTCGAGGCATGGAAAGATGCGGGAAAGACAATAGACATGATCATTGATGTGGATGCGGGAGAGCTTGCCATGGATATTCCGTTTGATGAAAATCTTGTGGTGGTGGATGTACGTCACCCGGTAGAATATGCCGAAGGGCATGTGCAGCATGCGTTGAACATCCCGTTAGCGGAGCTGAAGGACCCGTTGAATATGGCACAGTTTGATGAAAGGGACAACCTTTACCTGCATAGTGCGAAAGGGTATCGAAGTGTTATCGCTGCGTCATTGCTGAAACTGCAGGGTTATAATAATCTTCGCAATATTACCGGTGGCTGGGAGATCATAAAACATACCAAAGGCATACCTATTGTAAAAGAAGCCGGGGCGTTGAATTAAGTTTGGAAGTTTCTGGTTTGAGAGTTTGCAGTTTGGGGTTCCGCTGATATTCATGAACACTGGAACCATAAACTATAAACTGTAAACTACAAACTAACTGCTTCCCCTATTCCGCTGTCAGTCCTCCTTTGCCTTTATACAGCTTTATCGGTCCGTCTAATTTCACTTCAAGCACAGTCATATATTCGTTAGCGCCTGTTTCAGGAATTTCATCAATATATACCAGTCCGGGCACCGGGCTCCACGATATTTTACCCACGATCTTATGATTGAGCGACTGGTCTGTTCCCATTATCTTAATGCTTTGAATGGCATTGTACAGTCCTTTGATCACCAGCTTGCCCCTATTAAGAGCGGGTACAAAAAGATAGATGGTGGAGGAGTCTTTTGAGATCGTGCTTGCCCCGTAAAAATGACCTGGCGGCATGCCGGCTTCTGTATCAAAAATGGCTTCACTGTATTGATGTGTCCATTTGCCTAATTCTTTCAACAGGTGTACCTGTTCTGTGGGTATCCAGCCGTCTTCGCGCGGACCGATATCGAATAGCAGGTTCCCTCCGTTGCTGATCACGTCGGCAAAAATGGTGATCAGCTCATAAGGTGTTTTATAGGCACTGTCGTCGGGATGATATCCCCAGTTGTTGTTGGAGGTCATGCACAGCTCCCAGGGGTTAAGAGAAGGCCGGGTAATGGGAAAGTTTTGCTCGGGGGTTTCATAATCACCGTAACCGGCCAGCCTGCCGTTAATAATGGCATTGGGGTTATGTGCCAGGATCATTTCCCGCACTTTTTTGGCCTGCCATTCATCGGCGCTGTGCTCCCAATCGCCGTCGAACCAAAACAGGTCGGGGTTGAACTGTGTGCCCAGCTCTTTGATCTGCGCCTGGTAAAATGCCAGGTAGCGGTTCCATCTTGCCGGGTCGTTTTTGATGAGGTACCGGCTGCTGTCTTTTAAAAATCCGGGATAATCCTGGTGACTCCAGTCCAGTATGGAAAAATAGGCTCCTGTTTTAAGACCGGCATTGCGTAGTGCTTTAAAGAAAGGGGTGAGCACATCTTTCCTGGCGGGAGTGAGCTTGGCAATGCTCATATTGTTAACCCGGGTATCCCACAAGGCAATACCGTCATGATGTTTGGTGGTGATCACTGCATATCGGGCTCCCGATTCCCTGATCAGTTGCGCCCATGCATCCGGGTCGTAATTTTTAGCGGTGAAACCGTTCAATTGCTTCATATATGCTGCATATGGCATTTTCTTGTTGTGGAACGACCAGCTTTCGTCCACGCCATCTACCGAATAGATCCCCCAATGAATAAATATCCCCAGTTTGGCATCTTTGAACCACTGCATTTTGGCAGGGTTCTCCTTAACAGCCTGGGTCTGGGCTTGTATATGCCAGCCGGCTAAAAGGAAAAGCAGAAAAAAAAGTAAACGTGTCATAGTGCTGATTGAATTTTGGGAAGCGTGTAGTTTTTACACTTTTATACAAATATCTTCTTTTTGAGTAAAGCAAAGTTCAAAATCTCCCCACACTGTTTTTTTCCGTCGCCCGGGGTCTTCCTTCAAAGCTATTGCAGGCAGCTATGAGACCCTGGTGCTGAGTGAAAGGAGATGCCAGGAATTCCAGCGTTCCGCGGGGCAGAATGATTTGCGGATACAACAGGGATATAGCCACTAACTACAAACCTGCTATTTCCTTCTTTGTTACTTTTTGTGGAAAAAGTAACCAAAAGCCACCCGGAAACGAATACGGCCCGTTTTCGGGAAGGAGCCCTGATGTAGCTTTTGTGCTGCTGTAGCTTCAGCTATAGCACCCTGAAGCGTTATATTAACCATAAAGCAGCCCACTTATCATCGTTGATG
>CAZREP010000320.1:0-2953 GCA_964599035.1 uncultured Terrimonas sp.
ACCGACCAAACCGGAACTCGCGCGGCAAGGCGAATGAACGTTTCCGGCTCTGAGCACGCGTCCGTGTCGTCGTGCGAATCCCGCACCTTCGCAGCATCCCATGCTCGTTGCGCTTCGTCGAAAATCAAAACGTGGTGCGGTGGAGGTGGAGACTTCTTCTTGGAGTACTTTCCGACGAAATCCTTCACTCCACGAACAAACACACGACCGTCACCACCTGCTCGCCGCATCTCGTATTGAAGCACGTCGACGAGTGGTTTGTTGCCGGACAAGAAAACGGCGGGCGCGGTGGGCTTTTCACCGGACGACATCTGCTCGGACAGATCATCGAGAAAACGTTCGTGCGCGACCTCCATTCCGATAAAAGTCTTGCCCGCGCCCGGAACACCGCTCACGAGCACGAGTTTGCGCCGCTGCCGAGCGTGGGCATCTCGAATTTCATTGAGGACGCGCTGCAACGCCGGACCGGTAATGTCGTCGATGCGTTTGATGCGGGGCAGCGCATGATCGGCGTAGTAACGCCGCACCGCCTGAACTAGCGATGGCGCGGGCTGGCACGCTTCAGGCGCAACGAATTTCTCGATCGTGATCGGTCCACCTTGGTCCGGGCGATCGAAGCGACTCACGGCCGCGTGCAATCGATCGAGCCTCGTCAAAGTTAGAAACTCGCGATGCTCATCGTGTTCGTTGCTTCCATAACCGGCAAGGATCGTGTGAACACGAACCCGATCCTCGCCGCATTGCGCGTGGAACCAATAGAGTCGACGCGCATAGTCGGCTGCTTGCTCGAGGTACGAGGGCTGCCAGATTCCATCTCCCTTTAGCTCCACGACAAGAACGGCGCCCGAGATCAGAAGGATCGCGTCAACCCGCTTCGAGCTTTCGGGCATTCGGTATTCGAGAATCGCGCCATATTGGGAGGCGCGAGCGTGAAGCCCCGAGACGTGCTCACACTGCTTTTGCAAAGGCGGCACGGTAGCCTTCCAAGCTCGGAATTGCTCGGGTGTCGAATCGCGGACAAACGCTTCGAGCGCGGCAACGATTTCGTCGAGGGTGGCTGCCTGAAAGACCGGAAAACGACTGGCCCAACCACAGCTTTCGTTCGCAAGGTTTCCGGATGTTTCGGTCATCTGACGTTCACACACAGTCAGTTTCAATCAGCTGTGGGTAGACAAGCATCGAACGCGAAGAGATCCTAGACGGTCAACGCGACTTTGATGATGCGGCGAAGTCGAGGTTGCCCAGTGTTTTGACGGTCCGATTCGAAACGAAGGGTCCGGCTCTGAGCCGGCGCAACCACTGGTTTGCGCCAACTGGATGGACGCTCCATGCGACCCCCAACGTTTGATGCCCATCGCCCCAATCGGAATTTTCTCGCAATACGGTTTGAGGCTTTTCGCCGCGCTCAATTGTGAGGAATGACGGGGGCGCTCGTCTGCGGAATGGGCGATAAGAATGCTGAATCACGGGCGTCACGCGCTGGATTGTGCTGGTGCGAGGTGCGGGCGCCCTTCTCGCAACCACTCCAATACCTCCGCCTGAAGCTCTCGGCCGAAGGCGATCAGTTCGTCCGCCTCGCGCTGCGAGACGCCGCCGACGGTATCGTATTCGACGGTGTTTCGCTTTTGCCGGCAGCCATCGAGGTAGTCGGCGTCCGACTGGCGTTCGGAGCCGAGAATGTGGGGAAGCGCGGAAAGCACGCGAAAATGAGCCAGCGAACCCTTCGCCGGTTTGTAGCCTTCCGCATAAAGCAGGATGGTGCAGAGTTTCAGTGTGGCGTTGTAGGCGATGCCGTATCGCCAGTCATGCGAGATGCCGCCCGTCGACGCATCCTTCAGGTCGCGCGCCGCGATCAGCCACAAGTCCCGGATTTCTTCAGGACTTGTCTTGTGTCGCTGCACCCAGCCGGCGCTCAACCAGTTCGGTAAACTCATGCTCGTGGCCCCGGATGAACAGTTTGGGTTTCGCGACGACGTCGCTCAGGAAGTGATTCTTCGCGGCGAGGCGCGTGAGGAATTCATCCTCCCGGAAGAAATGTGGATTGATCTCCCGTCCAATCCGTTCGGCAGCCACACGCAAACCCGACGCCAAGGCGCGGTGTGTTATGGCGCCGATGATCATAAGATCCACATCGCTGGCTGTCGTCTCGCGATTGGCTGCGAGCGAGCCGAAGACGAAGGCAAAGGTGATCCCCTTCGCCGGAATGGCCTCGGCGAGCACGTCATGCAGTCCGACGGTCTTGAGCACGATGCCGCGCAACTCGGGGTAAAGCGGATGCGTCTGGTTGACCTCGTAGTAGCGCCGGTTCCCGTCCTTGGTCGTGATCAACAGCTCCAGACGGACGAGCTTTTCCAACTCTTCTTCCACCGAGCCTCCCGCGAATCGCAGCCCCCGGATGATTTCGGCGCGATACCTCTTCCTGGATCCCAGACCGAAAAAAAGGCGCAGCAACTCGGCCCGGATCTCGGAAAGAAAAAGTTTCGCCAGTTTGTTCATAAACCCGGTATTACCGGGTAAAAGCCTGGTAATACCGGGTCTGGAGGCAAGCGCAAAACGCGCCGGCGCGGGCGTCGGACGATGGTGCGGCAAGCGCCTCCCGATTCTCGCGGAGCGTGCTGTGCGAGACGTGGGCGATCCATGAAGCTGACAACGCATGCCTGACGTGTTCACCGAGGCGAAGCGATCGGTCATGATGTCTGGCGACACTGCGCCGCGATCAATGAATGGAATCGGTTCGAGAATACATCCGCCTTCGCATCTTGAGCGAAGCGGGCGGGAGGTTTCACCCAATCTGAGCCAAACGGCCGAGTGGAGACGCGACGAGGCAAGGACATCCATTCTTTCCACTCGTCACCAGATCGTGCGCAGGCCGAGGGTTGCGGCGTATGCGGTGACCTTCGGATCGATCGCGATGGAGAGGCAGATCGTGGCTGGCGGCGCTGGCGTGAGCCGG
>CAZREP010000321.1:0-2929 GCA_964599035.1 uncultured Terrimonas sp.
TGGTTGTAACCCATCTCTCCGGGCAAAGTGTTACCTATCACTCCGGATCATACCCCCCAACAAGCTCTTCGAGCTGCTCGACTGCACGAACCGCAAACGAAACCGGGAAGTCTTTGAACGTCACGCCCGGAGCCTGAACCAGTTTCGCCAATACGTGCGAAGGCACCACCTCTCCATGCGCTTGAAGCCTACTCTTAACTTCGGAAAGGAGCTTTTGGAACTGCTCGTTCTTTTCAGGAGTCGCAAGCAACGCTTCGAGATCAAGGTCGATCACGCCGGGTCCATAGAGCCGAATCGCTTCACGCCATCGAGCCGCGGTCGTACTCAGATTTTCAAATCTGCGCAACTCCTCGACGACTTGGATCATGAATCCCGCGATCACAAGCAGATCGAGGTCGTTCAGAGGGACAGATTTGCCCCGAAACATCTGGATCGAAGTTCCCATCACTCACTGCCTCATGATGTAGACCCGCTTCGTCGTGCCTTGAACTCCAGCGTTTATCAGCGACTGCAACTGCGCGAACTGCTCAGCAGATAGCCCAGTAGCATCGACGAAGATAGTTTGGGTTGCGGTGTTGGACGTGGCGTCTGCTATCACTGACCGAGCCAGACCTTCAACGCTGCCTTGGCCTGGAATTGGTCCCTTGAGACTGATGTTCCCTAGCGTGCTATCGACAAAATCCACACCGGGGTGCGTGCCAGCTTTAATTTCGCGCCCCAAATATTGCTCGATACGCACGCCACCGGCACCCTGTGCGGCGTTGAACTGACCGCCACGAGCGGCATCTTTTCCAAGTTCGAGCTGTCGCTCTCGCAACCGAAGGAGACGTACAAGTTCCGCTCGCGCCTCAACAGAGATTCCCACGCGGGCCAACATTCCTGACAGTCGGGCAAGCAGCGCTTCCTGAGCAACCATCGCTTCTGGTTGCATCGAGAGTGCAGCCAAAAGCGTAATCTCGTCTGGAGAGAGCCCGAGTTCCTTGCCAAGCGCGTTGATTAGCTCCCCGGGGAGCGCGATAAACGCCACAGCGACTCTCGCTGAATCGATCGCGAAGATCTGCTGCCTGATGGGATCCGAATAAACGAAGATCGGGGACATCGAGGTCGGAGAAAAGTAGACCGTCGGAATGTCCGGATCGCTGTTTGCGGCAGTCCCCCGAAACACATTCTCGATCCCCATGGAGCCTTCGTTGAAGCCTACGGCGAACACCGATTGTCTGCGCCCGTAACCCCGGTTGCGCAGCGCCGACAGGCCCTCGCGGCGCAACGCCTCCCGATTGGGAGACGCCGTGGGCGGAGGTGAGTAGCCGCCTCCGCCGCCTCCCCAATAGAAATCATCATACCAGCAGTCACCCCCGAAACCGAAGCCGAATCCAAATCCGTAACCATCGCCGTAGTAGGATCCGTAGTAAATATTGTAGCAGAGCCCTAAATAATCCCAGTTCCCGACCGGATCGTTGCCGACATAGCCGTAAAGATTGGCGCCACCCGCCTCCCCGATCGGATCGCGATTGATGAAACGGCCGAGCGAGGGCGAGTAGTGGCGGAATCCGAAATAAACCAGCCCCGTCTCGTCGTCGGTGAACTTGGTGCTGAAACGGAACGGATTTTCTTTAGCGTAAGCGCCCTCGGCGCGCAGCAGCTCCCCGAACGGCGAGTATTCGTAGATCGCATCCGTCGAGCCATCGGAGGCGTCGATCAGCGCCACCACGTTTCCGTTGCCGTCGTAGGCCGGATAATACTTCGATGCGGCAGCGTGATCGCTCACGCGCAGCAAACCGCCTGCGCCGCCCGCGCCAGACAGGCTGCCGCTCAGGTCGAGGCCCCAGGTGAAGGTTTTCTCGAGGCTGCCGATGCTCGTGCCGCCAGGCGCGGCGTACTGGGCGATCAGGTTCCAGCCGTCGTAAAGATAACGGGTGTGCGTGTCCACCGATCCCTCCAGTTTGCGCGTCGCGATCCGGCGCCCCAGATAGTCGTAAGTGTGCCACACATCGATCGCCGCGAAACCCACCGCACGCGCCGCCGGGCTCGTGGCCGCGTGCACGAGCCGGTTCTCCGCATCCCAATGGTATTCCCAGATCCCATCGGCTATCAGATTTCCGTCGAAATCGTAGGTGAGGGTCTGCGCCGCCTTTCCCGCCACCGCAGTCGTCGTTTCAGCGCGGACTGCTCCGCCCTGCGCGGCCCAGACATTCATGCTGCCGGTGACCGGTCCCTGGGCATTGTTGGGAGCGAGCGCCGCGCTCCAATAGCGCCCTTGCCGGCTGGCGGGGACGGCAGCTCCACCCGCGAAAGAAACGGCGACCGCCGCGCCGTCGCCGACGGTACCCGAGGCGATCACGGTCTTGTTCTCGCGGGATACGATTTGATTCTTCACATCGGGAACGAACGCCTCGGCCTTGGCCGGGGCCCCGGTCTGATTGGCCGAGAGGCGATTGCCAATGTTGTCATACGCGTACTCGTGCTGAAGATTGGGCAGCTTCTTCGACGGATCGGTCCCGTCATTCGCGAGATAGCCCGAGGCGGACGTCAGCTCGCCGCGCGGATTGTAACCGAAATCGTAGGTGGTCGCCACGCCTGCGATCTCGAAGGCGGTCCCGCTCTGCCGCGCCCAGTCGCGCCGGCCGGCCGGCGTGTAACCATACTCGAAACGGGAAACCACGGAGCTGTTCATGGATGACTCGATCTTCGCGACGGCATTGCGAACGGGATCGTATGTCCGGGAAGTGGAGTAGCCAAGCGCGAAGCCTGTGACACTTTCCACGAGAGCGGAGTCGGCTGTGTATCCATAGACGAAATCAACCGGCGAGCCAGTCAATTCCCGGGCGTTCACGCCGACAAACCGCCCGCGGTTGCTGTAGGGGCCGCGGAAGAGGGTCAAACCCGAATGTCTGCAATCGCTTGCAGCAAGGCCGCTGCGGCGGGTCGC
>CAZREP010000322.1:0-2927 GCA_964599035.1 uncultured Terrimonas sp.
GAAGAGAATAAACTAAAATTAATGGTGCAGATAAAAAGGCTGAACATTCGGGATTCTGGCTTCGGATTTTACCCAAAGGTTCCTGTCATCTTGTTGTGCAACCTTTCACCCTAACTGCGCCAGGCTTTCCTGTATCGCTTTGATCTTGGCTTCTGCATCTGCCATCTTTTTTCTTTCCAGCTCCACTACTTCCGGCTTCGCATTTTGCACAAACCGTTCGTTGGCTAATTTTTTTGATACGGAAGCAAGAAAGCCATTTTGATAAGCAAGGTCTTTTTCCAACTGTTCTTTCTGCATGGCATGATCGGCAGGAAGCGCAGAATGAATATAAAACTTATCTTTTCCTATCACCAGCCCGAAACCAGTTGTTGCTGCAGCATCTGAAATATGAGCAGATGAAGCATTCACCTGCTTAAGGAGAATGGCACGTATAGCATCATATTTAGCAAGATCAGGTGTTTCAATATCCAACGTTATTTCCTCTTTCATTTTGATCCCATTCTTTACACGGGCATCACGAATAGCGCTAATGGATTGCTTGAGTAATTCCCCCTCAGCCAGCTTTTTATTGTTTACAGCACCAATAGCCGGGACCTGTTTAATACACAGATCTTCCTTTCTTTCTCCGAGCAAATGATATATTTCTTCCGTAATAAAAGGCATGTATGGGTGTAACAGTTGCAGGAGCTCCGTAAAAAAAGCAATGGTTTTTTCATACACTTCTGCTGACACAGGCTGATCAGAACCGGGCTTCACCCATTCCAGATACCAACTGCAGAAATCGTCCCATACCAGGGAGTAAATGGTCTTTAGCGCTTCACTGAGGCGAAATTCAGCAAACATTTTTTCTACCTCCGCTTTCACCTCATGGAGCCTGCTTTCAAACCATTCGAGTGCAAAGCGATCTGCTGCCGGCAGGGTGGGGTCCACTTTTTGCTCCCACATTTTCACCAGCTTCAGCGCATTCCACAGCTTATTGTTGAAAAATTTCCCCTGCTCCAGGGAGGCATTATCAAACAAAAGGTCATTGCCAGCAGGCGAAGAGATCATGATACCAAAACGTACGGCATCGGCACCATAATCTTCGATAAGCTGCAGGAGGTCGGGCGAATTGCCGAGCTGCTTGCTCATCTTACGTCCCTGCTTGTCCCGCACCATGCCCGTGAAATATACATCCCTGAAAGGGATCGCTTTTTCGAGGGGCTTTTCTTTATTGTATTCCAGCCCCGCCATGATCATCCGGGCTACCCAGAAAAAAATAATGTCCTGCCCGGTTACCAGCACGGAGGTAGGATAATAATACCGTATATCATCATTGCCCGGATCCGAAATACCTTTAAATACTTCCATGGGCCATAGCCAGGAAGAGAACCAGGTGTCGAGCACATCTTCATCCTGCGTTAGAGTGCTGTCTTCACCATACCGATTGATGTATAACTGCCTTGCAGCACTTTCATTTTCAGCTACCACTACATTTCCTTTGTCGTCGTACCATGCCGGTATCTGCTGCCCCCACCAAAGCTGGCGGCTGATGCACCAGTCTTTTACATTTTCAAGCCAGTATTTGTAGGTAGCAAGAAATTTATCACCGGGATGGATAGTGATCTCCCCATCCAGCACTGCATTTAATGCAGGTTCGGCGAGCGGCTTCATCTTTAAAAACCACTGGGTGGAAATACGCGGCTCTACCACCACGCCGGTACGTTGGCTATAGCCAATCCGGGTAGTGTATTCTTCCTCTTTAATAATATATTCCTTCTCCGTCAGTTCGGCAATGATCTTTTTACGGGCAGCAAAGCGATCTATGCCAACATATACCTGGGCGGCTTCACTTAAAGTACCATCGGGGTTCAGGGTATCCACTACTTCCAGATTGTGCTTCAAACCGAGATTATAGTCATTGATATCGTGAGCAGGCGTTACTTTTAAAGCACCGGTGCCAAAAGCCGGATCAACATATTCGTCGAAGATAATGGGAATGCTCCTGTTGATAAGCGGAACCACAGCACTCGCCCCCTTTAAATGCGCATAACGCTGATCGTTAGGATTAACGCAAACAGCAGTATCGCCCATAATGGTTTCCGGTCGCTGGGTGGCGATCACTATTCCCTTTTCCCCGGTTACGGGATCAATGAGCTCTTCTCCGGTTGCATCCGTAACGCGGTAGCGGATATAGTACAGTTTTCCCTGCAGATCCTTATACTCTACTTCCTCATCGCTTAACGCGGTTTGTGCAGCGGGGTCCCAGTTGATCATCCTTGCGCCACGGTAGATCAGCCCTTTGCCGTACAGATCCACGAATACTTTCATTACAGCCTTGTAGTAGCTGTCATCCATGGTAAAAGTTACACGGTCCCAGTCTACACTGCAACCCAGCTTTTCTATCTGGCTATAAATGATACCACCGTATTTTTCTTTCCATTCATAGGCATGTTTCAGGAATTCGGCCCGGCTTAGGCTGTTCTTATCAATGCCTTTTTCCCGGAGCATGGCCACCACTTTGGCTTCAGTGGCTATGGAAGCATGATCGCTGCCGGGTACCCAGCAGGCGTTAAAGCCGCTCATCCGGGCTTTACGCACCAGTATGTCCTGAACGGTTTCGTTGAGCGTATGCCCCATGTGCAATACTCCCGTAACATTGGGTGGTGGAATCACAACGGTATAAGGTTTCCTGCCGTCGGGAACGCTCTTAAAATATTTTTTTTCTGCCCAGCGCCTGGTCCATTTTTCCTCCACGGGAGCAGGCATATAATTTTTACTCAGCTCTTTCATAAAAGTGCACAAAGGTAAGCATATTTGGGAGTGAATAGAGAAGGGGGTGAATGGCTGTCGGCTATGGCCTGCAAAGCACCAAGAACCAAATGACAAGAATCAAATAAATTCGAAGCCATAACTCCGAACGTTCGGAGCGAAATCCGAAAAGGAAG
>CAZREP010000323.1:0-2922 GCA_964599035.1 uncultured Terrimonas sp.
CACATCCCTTTGCCAATCGCGATCCCCGTCTTGGGATGACCATTGCATTGCCCGGGTCTGTATACTACGGCTATCAGTTCGAAACGCACAAGGATAGCGTAATGTGCTGGAACTATAATGTAACGCCGGCAGTGAGGGTTGCCAATCTCGATGCCACCCATACTTTTGCCAGCTTTTCGGGTTATTGCTGGAGAAAATATGCCGATCCGAAAGAGGAGCACACTACAAGATCAGATATTAACCCGATCGTAATACGCTATGGAGAAGTGCTGCTGAACTATGCAGAGGCAAAAATTGAAGGCAACCAGGTGGACGAGTCGGTGTATACGGCAATTAATAAAATAAGACAGCGGCCTGGAGTGGAAATGCCTGCTGTTACGACTGGAAAAACGGTTGCTGAGTTACGTTCTATTGTGAGAAAAGAACGAAAAGTGGAGCTGGCCGGAGAAGGCACGCGCTATTTTGATGTTATTCGCTGGAAGATAGCGGAAAAAGTACTGAATGGCCCGTGCTATGGCCGTATACCGAGAGGCTTCCTTTCATCTGCCCCGGCTATCGATGAGAACGGAACGCCGGATTATTCCGGGGTGGCAAACAGGGCAGATATGAGAGTGATCCAGGAAAGGATATTTAAGGCAGGTGTCAATTATGTATGGCCTATCCCGGATATCGAAATCCAGACGAATGATAATCTGGAACAAAACCCCGGGTACTAAAAGCGTTGACAAGAAAGTACATGGCTGGCTGTTGAAAGGCAGCCGCTATTTGTATTTCCATACTCAAATCTTCATGGCATGCAAACTTTTAGGATAGGACTCCTTTGTATTGCAAGTATTATCCTTATTGCTTACCGGCAGCTTCCGGCGCAAACAAAAACGGTGATTGAGGTAAATATCCCGGAAAGGCCGCTGCCTGTGGATGAAATGATCTATGGGCAAATGCTTGAGAATGTAAATGACAGCATGATATACGGTGGGGTAGTGGACATGGAGGGAAATGAGCAACTGCACGTTACGCCGTTGGTAAAAGAGCTGGATATTCCGGTGATGAGATGGCCGGGAGGCACTGTGGTATATGAATACCGCTGGAGGAGCGGAATAGGTCCCCGCTCATTGAGGCCCACCGTTCCCACGCTGGCGTGGAACGGGAAGGAAAGCTACCAGTTTGGCACGGATGAGTTCCTGCAATGGTGCCGGCGGGTAGGCACTGCACCGTATATCAATCTGAATATGGGAAGCCATCCGCTGTACCAGGGCACATTATGGGAAGCGATGGAGTGGATAGAATATGTAAATGGAAGCGAAGCAACGGCGATGGGAAAATTAAGGGCTTATAACGGGCATAAGAAGCCTTACGGTGTTAAATACTGGTGTATTGGAAATGAGAACTATTTAACCGGCAGGGCTGCCCGCATACAGGATCATGATACGGTGTACGCCAACAGGCTGGCTGCATGGGCTTCCACGATCAAAGCGCAATACCCTGCACTGCGCTTATTGGGCGTGGGGCATACTACAGGCTGGAATAAAACGGTACTGGAAAGAAGCGGAAAGTATATTGATTATCTGACCCAGCACTATTATGTAAATGCAAAGCTCAAAGACGGAAAGCTGCAGGATGCCAGTGGTACATTGTTCGCCCCCGCAAAGATGGAAGCACACCTGAAGCTTTTGGGAACCCAGCTCGAAGAAATGAACAGGAAACTGCAGCGCACCCATGATCCTGTACGCCTCTGTGTGGATGAGTGGAACAACTGGCATGGTGTTTTTGATGGTAAAGACTATACATTTACCCGCCAGTCGGTAAGAAAACAGTTTGATGTGGCAGTGATAGCCGGGATGCTGAACGTTTTTATCAGGCAAAGCCCCACCGTTGGAATGGCCAACTATATTTTTCCTGTTAACGCGCATGGACTTATCCGCACAGTGGGCGCGGATGATGCTTATCTTACACCGCTTTATTACCTTTTTAAGCAATACCGCAGCAGGATGCTGGGATATAAAGCAGATGTGATTGTAAAAGGACCCGGAATACCGGCATCGGAAACCGGTATAAACATTACAGGAGATAGTAGGGAGGTGGAAATAATGGATCACGAATGGCTGCCGTTTGTAGATGCGGCTGCGGTTGTAAATAAGGACAGCCATATTCTTTTAACTGTTGTTAACCGGTCGGATAAAGCCACCCAGTATATTGAAATAGCAATACCCGACGGGTACAAGGCAGGGCAGGTATGGGAGCTGAGCCATACCAATATAAATGCCATGAATACACCTGATAACCGGTTTGAGATAGTGCCGAAGACAAAAACTTTGAAGCAAACCGGCAAAAAAGGTAATATCCAACTATTGCCTTGTGCTTTCGCGATGATAGAGCTGGTAAATACAAATAGTAAATGATATTCAAATATTCCGGGAAGAAAGATGGGATTTCACTGTGCGCATTATTATAACCAATAAATCGAGATTGATCATGCAACGGATTAAAAGAATGCTGGTATTTACATGGGTGGCGCTTGCTGCAGGTATAACGGGCACAAAGAGCCAGGTGACAAAAGTTGATATTACCATACCGTCCCGACCGGTGAAAATAGATCCGATGATATACGGGCAGATGCTGGAAAACGTAAATGACAGTATGATATACGGCGGTGTGGCAGATATACAGGGAAATGAACGGAAGCATATCACCCCTTTGCTAAAGGATTTGAACATACCGGTGATGAGATGGCCGGGGGGAACTGTTATTCATGAATACAGGTGGCGTAACGGGATTGGCCCCAAGCCACTGCGTCCCGTAGTAAACACATATGCGTGGAAAGGGATTGAGAACTATCAGTTTGGTACCGATGAGTTTTTACAATGGTGTCAGCGGATAGGAGCGGCCCCCTATATCAACTTTAATATGGGGAATAGTGTGGAA
>CAZREP010000324.1:0-2863 GCA_964599035.1 uncultured Terrimonas sp.
TCAACATGATGTATTTGGTGCTTACAGCAATGCTGGCGCTGAATGTATCTGCCGAGATCATTAATGCCTTTAAAACAGTTGATACCAGCCTGGTGAAATCCAACAGCACGCTGTCTTCGGCTACATCTGAAATATATGATGCACTTGCAGCCAGCCTTGATGAACCCAAGACCCGGGAAAAAGCAGCGATCTGGAAGCCTAAAGCCGATCAGGTGAAGGTCTTGTCTTCCGAGCTGTCTGATTATATTGATGGTTTAAAAGATAAATTAAAAAGAGAAAGCGGGTATGCCCCCGAAAAGGGCGATACCAGCTTTAAGGTAGATAACCTTGATGCCGCTACCCGCCTGATGGGCACAGGTACCGAGGGAGAGGGAGAGAAGCTTCGTCTGGCGTTGGAAAAGTATAAAAAAGATATACTTGCCATCGATCCCGAGATCGCAAAGGAGTTTGATCATAGCCTGCCTATTAATACAGACAAGCCGGTATCCGAAGCCGGTAATACCAACCAGGGATGGTCGGCTGCCTATTTCCATATGACGCCTACTATTGCGGCGTTAACGATTCTCAGCAAGTTCCAAAATGACGTAAAGAATACCGAAAATAAAGTAGCCTCTTTCTGTTTTAAGAAAATAGGCGATGTGAAAGTGATCTTCGATAAGTTTGAGCCGATGATCGGCGCCAATGCCACTTACCTGATGCCCGGCGAGCAGCTGGAAATCAAGGCCGGGTTAGGTGCTTTTAATGCCAGTGTTAAGCCCAAAGTGTTTATCAACGGTAATGCGGTAACAGTGGGTGATAACGGCGTGGCGGAAGTGAAAATGCCTGCCGGCGGATCGGGGGGGCACAAAATGAATATTGATGTTAAGTATCCCGACCCGGCTACCGGAGAAGAAAAAACGATCAGCAAGGTATTTGAATACACGGTGGGTCAGCCTTCCGGCGTGGCTGTAATGGCAGACAAAATGAATGTGTTGTATGTAGGGGTTGATAATCCCTTAACCATTACTGCCGGCGCAGGAAGTGAAAAAGTGAATGCTTCCATTAATAATGGTAGTGTATCAAAAGCCGGGGGTAGCAAATATATTGCGAAACCTAAAGAGCCCGGAACCGCAGATGTAAATGTGATAGTAGACGGTAAGTCGGCCGGAAAGGTATCTTTCCGCGTGAAATATCTTCCCCCGCCCACAGCTATGGTAGGCAACCTCGAAATGGGGCAGGTATCTGCAGCCCAGTTTAAGGCAATGGGTGGCGTAAGAGCCGTGCTGCAAAATTCAGAATTTGAAGCACTGTATGAAGTGCTGAGCTATACGATTGCGGATTTAGGCGCTGCCGACTATAATCCTGTTGCTAATAATGGCGCACGATGGGCTGGTAATGCCGCTTCTGTAGTGAATGGTCTTAAACCGGGGAAAGGGGTATATATTGATAACATTAAGGCACGCGGGCCCGATGGAAGGACGATTTCTTTAAAGCCGTTATCGTATATTTTAAGATAAAACGCTTTACTTACTTTTCAGTTATAAACACTCTTGATCATGAAATGGAGATTTGCGAAATACGCTTTGCTGGCAGCAGTTTTCGGACTGGTGGTGAATGTTGCTGATGCACAAACCACGCGGAAAAAGACCACGCGGAAAACCACTACGGCGCCGAAGAAAACAACCGCCAAGAAAACGCAGGCTAATGTAGCCGACGCGAACCTGGGCGCTGCCAAGCAGGATACGATGATAGTGAAAGCGCCACCGAAGCAGGATCCTTTAAAAATGGATACCATCAGGAAATCGCTCCGCAATGATAATGCGATAGAGATAAACCTGGTGAGGGACCGTACTCCGCTGGCGTATGAAAATATTCGTGAAGACGATGCCATTTACAGGGAAAAGGTGTGGAGAGAAATTGATATCCGTGAGAAAGTAAACCTTCCTTTCCGGTATAAGGCAGACGGTGATAACGGCAACCAGCGTTTTATTGCCATTTTGCTGAATACCATTAAGAGTGGGGAGGTTACCGCTTTCGACGCTTCCATAGACGATCGTTTTACTACCCCTATGACGCTCGACCAGATCGGCTCAAAGTTGGCAGGCTCATGCGATACCATAATGGTACCGGATTTGGAAAAGGATCCTACCCTGGCAAAGGGGATCATGAAAGAGTCTGTGGTATGTGAGGAATTCAATATGGATGATATTACCAAGTTCAGGATCAAGGAAGAGTGGGTATTTGATAAAGAATCTTCCAGGATGTACGTGAGAATACTCGGTATCGCACCCGTAAAAACATATTTTGATAAGGTTACCGGAAAAGAAATCGGCTCCGCTCCTATATTTTGGGTGTACTACCCCGATATGCGTCCCGCACTTGCCAAATTTGAAGTATATAATGGCAAGAACTACGGGGCACGGATGAGTTGGGAAGAGCTGTTTGAAAGCCGTTTTTTCGGAAGCTATATTGTTAAGTCAACACTCGATAACCCTTATGATCTCTACCTGAAGCAATATGTAAAAGATGATGTGCTTCGTTTATTAGAAGGGGAAAATATTAAAACTACCATTTTTAATTACGAGCAGGATCTCTGGGAGTATTAATGATGTGGTAAATATAGATTTTTAGAAAAGAAGAGGGTATCTCAGCACAAGAGATGCCCTCTTTTCTTTCGGGCATCCCACTGGAAACAATAAGGTGGTTATTTGCCGGTTTTCAAACGTTAATTTCCAACATTTAAGCGTATCTCGCTGATCACAAAGCCGGTTTGGGACGCAAAAAGAAAAAACCGGCAGATTGAATAAAAATACCCTTTTTGGGGTATTGTGATATCAACCTCCTACACTATCTTTACCTCGGTTTTTCATAGGATATTGGATTT
>CAZREP010000325.1:0-2839 GCA_964599035.1 uncultured Terrimonas sp.
CAACCGGCTCTACGATCCCCTGGCGGGGAGATTCTGGAGTGTTGACCCGTTGACAAGGAAATTTGCTATGCTTACGCCATATCAATATGGAAGTAACAATCCTGTACGGAATATTGACTTAGATGGACTGGAAGGTGTAGTATTTCAAGATGTATGGAACGGCAAAGCAAGTGTTGTTGACTGGATAAATAATCCAAATGCCTGGAAAGCAGGGCTTGATAACATTAGCAGTGTTAACCCTTTCTGGCTTGGCTATGTTCGCTCTTATGAAGTTATTACGGGCAAAGACTATAATACCGGTGAGGCAAAAAGCCGGGTAAGTTCTGCTATAGAAGGAACGGGTGATGTAATGTTTTCATTAACATTAGGTAAGTTTCTAAAATTACCCAAGGCAAGCACGTCCTTGGAAATGCAAATGTCTCAGACTGCTAAGGCTACTGGTCAACCCCTTGCAACACCTGCTCAACAAGCAGTTAATACAGTAGAAGAGAAGGAGTTGGCTAAGCTAAGCAATCCTGTTCAACAAACTGCTAAGGCGGCACCTAAACCAACACCTAAGTTTAAAACTCCGACAAATCCACCTCAGCTTCCCTTAAAAGATGTACCAGAAGGCATGTCTATAAGGATTATGAAGCCAACAGAACAATACCCTAACGGATATTGGCGACTTGAGAAGCCTATGCCTCAAGGAGGCACACAAGGAATTAACCCGGCAACAATGAAGCCTGGGTCTCAACATGAGACACATGTGCCGTTACCGGAAGGATATTGGAATAAGTAATACGACTATGTATAAGATACCAGAAGACTTTAATGTCAACAGCATTAAAAATGATATAATAAGCCAAATTGCCTTTGGATTAAACTTTATAACATTATTTTTCAGTAATGGGCTAATACAATTTTCAGGAAGCTTCTCCTTTCTTTATGATAGTCGAAAACATGAGTACGAAGAAGTTTATCCCGTTCAGGATGATTTTGGGTTATTGAATTTGTTAGAAAAGAGAATTGTTCAGGTTAGCGTAAATAATGAAAGAAACGTATTAATCTTAGAATTTGAAACCGGAGCAATTTTAGAATTGATTAGCAATAAGGAATATGAATCATTTAGACTGAATATTGATGGAAAAGAAATAATTGTGTAGTCCAATTATCACTGGTTTTATAGCAAGTCCATTAGGTAAAGGGCAACCAGTGCTTATGCATTACTTTTGTACAAATAAGAACAGCCAGGAAGAAGCCGCTACTAACGTAGCGGTTTTTTCATTTATAAGCCAGTCTTGTTTTAGCATGTTGTATGAGCCCGTCAAGGGAATACATGATATGCGTTCTGTCTTCTTCCGGGAGCTTTTGAATAGCCACTACTTTATCGAGGATGCTTTTATCCAGCAGCACATCGGTATTTCCTACCAGGTAATCCAGTAATATGCTGAGGGCATCCGCAATTTTAGCCGCCACTTCCACCGAAGGGGTGGCTTCTTCCCGTTCATACCTGCCCAGCACATTGGGATGTATGCCCACCTTTCCTTCCCGACGGGGTCTTCACAGTTGAGCAACTGTGCGGTGCGTGAGACCCCGGCGGTTCTCCGGTGCCAGGGTCTCATGGCTAAGTCACAACACCCTTCCGATGAAGACATGCAAAGATAGCAACCTGTTTTGTAGTAAAAAATCCAGAAAAGTTTTTCTTAGTTGTTGGTGTTCCCGTCAGCCGCGCCGTTGTCATGCCTTCGGCAGATAAATTGAGTGTTTTCACCAACAACCGAAGCGTGGGAAAGCGGCATAGTGTTGTTGCAGTACCACCGATAAATCGGGGTGCCACGAATAAAATGCTGAATATTGTGATGTGGCACAAGTGAGTGACACAACAGGCGCTGATAGAAGCACAACAGCTAAGTACAAAAAAACAACCCTATACCTTACACCCGGGCTGATCGCTCACAGCTCGCTTCCAACGGCTATACAACATACCATTGTCCCTTATCATCTTTGCTGTAACTCAAACCGTTGCTCATTTCATATACCGGGCGGCCGGTTTTTTCACTTACGTAATTTCTTTTTTCATATACCCGCACGCCATTGTTTTCCCTGGTGAGGTACACCAGCAGGGCAGGCAGCCCCGGCGCCACTTCGTGCAACCATTGCTCGTCACTTTCTCTTACAAATGCAGAACTCATAAGAATGTCTTATATACAAAATTAGCCTAAAAATAATCATCGCTATCTAAGCGTATGTATATGCTGTTTAATAACTGTATTTTATGCCACAAATGCACGAATGAGCTGACAGGTTTTCGTGTAAATGCGTGTCTTCGTGGCATACAAAATGCCCCGTCGCCCTATAGTATAAAGCGCTTCAAAAACGCTCTCATTATCAGGTTGCAAAAGCAACTTAAAAAGAAGATATGATCCGGCGCTTTACTTTATCACTCCTGTTCAGCATATGTTTCTTCAGCAATGTGCCTGCACAGATCAGTCAAAGCAGCTTTTACCAAAAAGTGCAAACCAACATCCCGTTGCCGCCGGAGGCAGATAAAAACATTATCCGCCTGTTCCACTCCGCCGGCGGGATCATTGCCGTGAGCAATAATGGCGTATTCCGGTATAGCAACGGCAAATGGTCGGGCAAAGCCGCTAATGTCCACTGGATCCTGGCTGCTATGGATGCCCAAAACAATCTCTGGCTGGCTTCACAGAAAGCCATTCAAAGCGAAGCAGGAAAGATCATTCCGCTCCCCAGCGAGGCATTGCGCGATACCCTGCAATGCCTTTACCTGGAGGATAACCGAACCTTACACCTGGGTACCAGCAACGGGCTGTACACATGGAGCGGCAGCTGGATA
>CAZREP010000326.1:0-2782 GCA_964599035.1 uncultured Terrimonas sp.
CCGCATGGCAATATAATCTCCGGGCAACATCAGCTTATCTGCTTTTTCAAAAATGCCGGGCTCATGCTCCCTAACCCATGCCAGCTTGGAAGCTGTAAAATTACCGGGGGAATTTAAAAGATGTGTCTGGCAGTAAGGAGCTCCGATCACTTCAAAAGCTTTATTACCTGTTTCAATGGCACGACTGTCGCACCAGATGATGGAGTGACGCAATGCTTTCTTATTTTTATCAACGATTACCAACCCGTGCATCTGGTATGCTATGCCAACAGCTGCAATATCGAGAGGATCAAAGCTGCCGGAAGCATTGAGCTTTTGCATGGCCTGGCAGGTATAGCGCCACCAGCTTTCGGGATCCTGCTCAGCCCAGCCGGGATGTTGAGAAATAATAGTAGCTTCAGTTTCCGGGAACTGTGCTGAAGCGATCAGTTTGGTGTCGGATGCGTTGATCACGGATACTTTTATGGAAGAAGTGCCTACATCAATACCCAGGAGTAACATACTGTGAATGATATGATTTAATTGAAATAATGAAACAAGATACTAAAAACATTGTTTGTAATAAGAGATATGATGCAGCTTCATCACCGAAAGTAAATACCCGTGGCATGGCCGTGTTTTTAACGCAAATTTACCGCGCGGTTGCGGGGAGTGTTAAAGTCAAATGGTACATTTGTCTGGCTCATGTGTGGACTGCCGGGCGTGGGAGGGGGAAGAAACATTAAATGGATCGCATAAGAAAATATTTACTTCAGTTTGTTTTATTGCTGTTTGTTGGTAGCCTGCCGGTTCAGCGAAGCTCCGGGCAGGTAAAGGCTACCGCTACGGTCAGTAAAGATGTTGCGTTGCAGGATGAGGTACTCAGGCTGCAGTTCAGCATTGAAAATGCAGGGGAAGTGCAGCAGTTTGTGCCACCGTCTTTTAAAGGCTGTAAGGTCATTGAAGGACCGCTGCATTCATCTCGCACCTCTGTTGTTAACGGTGCTGTGCATAGCCATGTTTCCTTGGTGTATATGATACAGCCCGAAGCTCCGGGCAATTACTCGCTTTCCGGAGCCTCTGCTAAAATCGATAACCGGCGTTTTGTTTTTAACACCGTCAATTTTAAGGTGAGAGAAGCGAAACATAATAATCTGTATAGTTTTCAGGGTAGTGCATATCACGACGTTCCGGAGCAGGACCAGTACAGTGATTATATCATCCGCAAAGGAGAAGACATCCGCAATAAAATAAGACAGAACCTTTTTATCAAGGTGGATATAAACAAAGATCATTGTTATGAAGGTGAGCCCGTGGTGGCTACTTATAAATTGTATACCCGCCTTCGTTCCGAATCAAAAGTATGCCGGAATCCCTCTTTTAACGGCTTCAGCGTGTACGACATCGCCGACCCTTCGTCGGCACATTCTACTATTGAGACATTGAACGGAAAAAGCTTCAATGTATATCTTATCCGGAAGGCCCAGCTTTTTCCTTTACAATCAGGCAGGCTTGAACTTGACCCTGCAGAGGTGGAGAATTCCATTTCTTTCCTGAGCGCCGAAAAGGCGATGAAGGACGGGGGAGCGCACCTGCCGGAACTGCTGAGGTCGTTTGAGTCGGATGACGCTACGAACGACGGTGTTATAACTGAAAATGTACACATTAAAAGCAACCCCATAGCTATTACGGTAAAAGAGCTTCCATTACATGACCGGCCGGACTCTTTTGACGGGGCTGTTGGAGATTTCAGCATTGAAGCTACTATTGATAAAAGCGAAGTGGCTTTGAATGATATGGCGCTCCTCAGGATCATTGTGAAAGGGGAAGGCAACTTCGGCGTTATTAATGCTCCTCCCGTTCAATGGCCGGAAGAAGTGGAAGCCTATGAGCCCGAAATCAGGGAAAATGTTTTGAAAACGATGGCGCCTATGCGGGGTTACAAAACCTTTGCCTATACGGTAATGCCTAAACGAACAGGAACCATCAATATCCCTGCTGTGGAGTTTTCCTATTTTGATCCAAAGGATAGCCGGTACAAAACAGCGCTTACCAATGCCGTTTCGATTCATGCTGTTCCTGCGGTGCAGCAGGATATTTCGGGTGTGGTAACGGAATATGGGATTGTGGAAAAAGAGGTAAGCCGCATATGGATAGCAGCATTTACTGTAGCGCTTCTGGGATTATTAGGTTTCTTTTTGATGAGGTATATCCGTTTCCCGGTTAGTAGTAATGCACCTGTTTTGAAGGCTGCCGATAAGGTGATTCATGAAGCATCTGCGGTAAACCAACGGGAGTCGCAGCATAACTTTTTCTCCAATCCTTTATATCAGGCACGGCTGATGCTCATACAGCGGAATGTGCCGGGGTTTTATGCCGAGCTGGAGCGGGCGTTGCGGAATTACATAATTGAAAAGCTGCAGCCGGGCGGTACCTGGCATGATAAAAAATATACGGAGCAGCAAATGAAGGACAAAGGATTCGATGATATTATCATTTCGCAATTCCAGTTGATCATTCAACAATGCGAAGAAGCTCTGTATACGCCTGTTGCTCATGAATCTGAAATGCAGTCTGCCTATGATCTTGCGGAGGACCTGATAGATCATATCTCAAAAAGGGTATAGGGTTTCTACTGCTTTGTACGTAGTGTAATATCTGTTTTTTTGTTGACCTGCATGTGATGGTCTATTACCGGTATACAACGGGAATGGTTCCGATGAAGATCATTTTTTCCGGCGTAAAAAAAAGGCCAGCCCTAGAAAGAGCCAGCCGTTGCTAACCTATGAAAAACACCAATTTA
>CAZREP010000327.1:0-2763 GCA_964599035.1 uncultured Terrimonas sp.
AACCGTTCCGCCGTCAGGAGCACCATCACCAGCTTCCGCAGCCGTTACCGGACGAGAAGATGTGGTGAATGTAGCGATGCCGGCGTTAGCAACCGAAGCACCCAGTACGATAACGACCAAAGAGTATAAGGTGTTAAATTTAAGCATGATGTTAACTCCAAAAAGAAACTTACTTTGTGTTTGATGAAGCGAAACCCATCGCTTCAATATATCCTGAAAAAGCCTGGCCTTCCGTGGACCTCTTCTCAATTGAGCCCCTCCTCAATCTTTGCTGCATCATAGAATTAGTGACAACAAATCAGTACTTCTATGATCTACCCCGTTCGCTTGTTCGCCTTTGTAAACGAAAGCGAACTGCTCAATTCTTCATAAGACAGACCTCACCAATTTTCTATGTCGCTATAGCGACTTAAAGTTCGTATGTGTGCTTAAATCCATGATGTATTTCAGTAAGGCGAATGCCTCACAGGCTTTGAGATCGCTTGCTACGACTCTTCTGCCGTCTCGGCAGAAATCGTATGGTTGTGGAAATCGAGGTGCTAGCAATACAACGTGGCAAAAAAGGAAATGCTAAACCAAGACACCAGAAGAGACGGCAAGCCGATTGAAAACCGTCAAAGTGTAAGAGACAAAGCAAAGGCTCTACCCGCAGGGAGCAATTCGCTTTGTTAAAGATTCACGAGATCTAATCCTATCTAATAAAGACACAGACCGTGCCAATTACCATTGCCTGACTTCTGCATTCTACTTGTAATTGGGATGACTGCAAGAGATTTCTTTAAAGAATTTTAAATTTCTTAAATCTACCCTTGGGTCCTAGAAAATCGGTCGAGAAAATCTGCCATCCTCCTACGCTCGCCACGGGACTAGGAAGCTCTACGGAATGCGCTCTGCCGACTGCCACTGCTCTGGGACGGCGGATAGTCGCACAAGTACAGCTAAGCCAACAACACATAATGATGCAACGTCAATTCGCCAGCCCGCGAATGACGCAAATACAAATAATACTGGCGGATGTTGAGCAAAAATTGGTTGAAGGAGATCAAAATGGCTAGCAAGACTGTATGTAACTGATGGATAGCGAGTGTGGACAGCGCAGGAAAGTGATCTCAAATAACAAGGCCAGGACATAAAAAGCCTCCCGTGATGTTATCACGGGAGGCTAGGAAAAAATTCAATTGCAAAACTGAATTAGCCGTTGCGACGCAGGGCCAAACCAACCAAGCAGCTTCCTAGTAGCACCAAGGAGCTTGGCTCAGGAATAGCGCTGAAAGCAAACGGGAAATTTTCCACAGCAGTACCGGCCAAATTCACACGCCCCTCAAAGGTCCAGCTTGCGGCATCAGCAGGCCCAAAGGTTAGCTGTGCAAACTTGAAGTTGTTCTGAGCACCATTGCTGTCGGTATCCAACCAAGCGCTGTTCGGGACCAAGAAAGGAGTTGCACCGCCAGTTGACGAAGTAGTCCCTGGCGTAGTAATGAAGGAATCGGCCGCCAACGAAGGAAAGACCGGAATCAACGCGGCATTTGGTGGGGCGACATCCGAACCAAAGGTGACATTATTGTAGAGATTGGCGGCAGGAGTAACGAAAACACGATCAATGCTAAGGATATCGAGATCGGTTGTCACAAAGAATTCATAAACCGTTCCGCCGTCAGGAGCACCATCACCAGCTTCCGCAGCCGTTACCGGACGAATAGATGAACTAAAAGTTACTGAGCCTGCCTGCAATTGGGCGACCGAAAATAAAGCGAAACAAGACAATACGAAAAAGGTCTTCATTATACTAATTTCCTTGTTGTGAATTTCTTTGTTGTGTAAAGCCCCCAGTTGCCGCATGCAACTAAGGGGCGATATATCGCTTCGGTAAGTTTGGACAGATAAATGCCCATGCCAAACTTTCTTAAACTTTGAGCTTCCTACGTGAACACATCAACAGTGCACAACCAATAGCAAGTAAGGCTGAAGCGGGTTCTGGTATTGCTCCGAACGCGGGTGCCGTGCCATTCTGATTGAAACGCAAGAGAACCTCGTTTAGGTCATCTGAATTTACTACTCCGTCACCGTTGAAATCACCAGCATTCCAACCTCCACTCACATTCTGATTGAAACGCAAGAGAACCTCGTTTAAGTCATCTGAATTTACTTGTCCGTCACGATTGGCATCACCAATCAGCAAACCATCACTAGCGACACCATCACCACGGACGCCGTTAGCACCCATCAAGGTGATCCCGTTACCGACTTCGAGTTCAACATCACCAGAGGTCATGGCAGAACTGCTCCATTCCTGGCCAGCGGTGGGACCACCACCTGTGCCAGGCAGAGAGCCGAACGATGGACGAACACTCCCGAACGTGCCGGACATGATCAGAGCCATATTGTCATAGGCATTGGGGGCACTGGGGAACAAGTCGTCCTTGTCCACGTTGCCGGGGGTGCCAGCACCTTTACCAACATTGGCAAACTTGCCGACACCAGCGGTCGCATTCACGTCATAGCCCCAGGTGATTTCGGTCAGGGTGCCGGATTGGCTCGTTTCGATGGGAATGCCATCGATGTCAGTATTGAAAGTCGCCGATCCAAAATTGATGTTATCAAGCACAACAACCAAACCGGAAATACCATTGGCACTGTCGGTTCTAGCCAACAGATCCCAAGAACCGCCCAACGCTTCGTTGGCCGGATTGTCGTATCGCAGGTTCAAGGAAAGGCTGATCGCGGCCATGGCTTGGCCGAGGGTCATTGCCACGATGGCAACGG
>CAZREP010000328.1:0-2720 GCA_964599035.1 uncultured Terrimonas sp.
AGTTTCATCTTGCGCTCTTCGATCTTCCTGAAATCCATCAATTGGTTAACGAGGCGCAGCAGCCGGAGTGTATTTTTATGAACAAGATACAGGTTGTTCTTGATAGCAAAGCTTAACTTTTCTGTAGACAATATATCCTCCAGCGGACCTAATATCAGGGTGAGGGGGGTTCTGAATTCATGCGATATATTGGTAAAGAAATTGAATTTGGCATCCGTTGCCTGTTTTGCATAGGCCGTCATTTCAATCAGTTGGTTACGCTGAGTCAATATTTCCTGGTTCTGGGCCGACAGTCTTTTATTGATCCTCCTGTTGTTCCTTAATGCCACAGCTGCAATGCCCCCAAGAATTAATACCAGTATCAAAGCCCCGATAAAAATGTAAATGATCACCGCCTGGTTTTCCTGTATGCGTTGTTGCTTCAGCAGCACATCCTGCTGGTTGCCGATATCTCTTTGCTGCGCGTTGATCTTTTCCATTTGCAATTTCATGATGCGCACATTGGTGGAATCTATTACAACCGTAGACAAAGTATTTTCCTTGCTGAAGGCTTCTTTGTTGAGAATTTTAAACGCGATCTGAACGGCTTCTTCTCCCCCCGTAGGATTCAGCAGGGTAGCTTTCAATTTCCTGTCCGTTACCAGGTCTATCCCGCCGTTTGGCCCAGCCAGTCCGTCTACGCCGATAAAAGTTGCCTTTTTTTCAAAGCCCAGCTTTTTATATACTTCATATGCACCAAGCGCCATAGGATCGTTTTGTGCGAAAATGATGTCGTCCGGCGATAGCATATCCCTGATCTTCCATAATTCTTCCGACGCCTTTTCCTTAAGCCAGTTGCCATATATGCTGGCTTTTATCTTCATCTCCGGCTTCTCCTGCAGAGCCGTTTCAAAGCCTTTTTTTCTTTCAACCGAGGAGGTAGAGCCTTTTAATCCAATGATCTCAATAATATTGGAATGGGGTTTATGCATATTAGACAGGTAGCTGCCTGCCATGTTACCTATTTCAAAATTATTAGCGCCCACAAACGCTGTGTATTGATCGGACAAGATCCTCCTGTCAATTACCACAACAGGTATCCCCTTGTTATAAACCTCCTCAACGATGGCTGTCAGCGGTTCTGCCTCGTTGGGAGAAACAAGCAGTATGTCAATTCCCTGCTTGATCAGCTCCCTGATCTGCCTGATCTGTAAGGCGCTGTTATCATCGGCATTCTTATACAATAATTCTGATCCCGGGTGAAAGGTAAGCTCCCGGTTAACGCCGTCGAGGGTGGCATTACGCCATTTGATATCCCCGGTACATTGTGAAAAGCCTATCTTATATTTTTTAGGAGGGATCTCCACATGGGTATTGCAGGCACCCGTTATCCACAGGAATATAATAATAACATACGCAGGGCTTTGGGGCTTTAATATGGGCAAACTGATCATACTGCAAATTTGCAAGATTTACGAAATATCATTTCAGGAATTGTTTCATTGTTTTTCAATTTTGGTTTTTTAGGCTTTTGGTAGCGTAATCTGGGTAATAAAATCAAAAAAAGGGTACAGCGATTTTATAAATTATTAAAATTAAATATGTTTGTAAATTTGGTTATTAATATTTTATGTCCATAATAAAATTGATCTCCTTTTTAAAAAGATTGCGCCTAAACTAAAAAGCGGGTTAAGATCCCGCTATTAAATTGCCTGCCAATAACGGTTGTTTGTATGGAAAATTCAGGCAATAAAACCCTTCGGGCCGCTTGTTTCGGAGAAAGTTTTTGGTATGTTTCGGATAACAATTTTTACCCGGTCGGTTTCCCGGTAATACTCTCCTTTTATTTTCACCGGCTTGGAATAGATCCTTTGTTGGTTACCCGTGTAGGATTGGATGAGCAGGGCAAGAAGATCATCCAGTTTATGGAAGCAAAGGGACTTTGCACAGATTATTTTCAAATTGATTACGATTATCCCACGGGAGAATGGACAAATAATAGTACCAAAGCATCTATGCACACATCCCTGCAGGCATGGAACAACATCATAGCAGAGCCAGCTTGCATCAGCAAATTTCAAAATGCAGACATCTGGGTACACAGTTCAATCCCGGCTTATTATCCTGGTACTTCCTGCCTGAAAACCCTGCTTTCAATCATTGAGCTAAATATTAAGAGGGTTTTTTATCTGACCCTGCATACTTCCATCATTTCAAGAGCGGTGCTGGAGCAATGTTTAAAGGGAGCTTTTATGCTGCATACCGGTATAGAGGAACTGGAACTGATTACCGGCTGGTTCAGTAACATAGGGTCTTTGTCTGAAAGGGTAAACATATTGCATCGAAAATTCATGATACCATATATTATTATATCAACAGAAAAAGGCGGCTACTTTATCAGTGCGGAAGAGAAGGCTTACCGCCACGAGAACGAAAACAGTAAAAGCACATCAGGTCCCTTTGCAGATCATGTTTTCCTGGCAGGATTTATCCCTGCCCTATTGAATGGGCATGATATGTACGAAGCAATGGCGGCCGGTGCGCAGCTAAAAGAGCGGGTAGCTTCCTCGGGGGAGCTTTACCCTGAAGATGCTGCTTTTTCTTTGCTTAATCAATATGGGACCAGGTAAATCGGCCGGGCAACAGGATCATCGCAATACAACACATAACACAAACCCATCATTTGTATGAACAATAAGCATGTAACCGTTTTAATTTGGTCCGTCATTCTGGCTTTGGGA
>CAZREP010000329.1:0-275 GCA_964599035.1 uncultured Terrimonas sp.
GTTTCGGTTTCGGCGGCCAAAATGTGACGCTCGTAGCCGGCGGGGTTTAGGGTGGGCAAAGATTTTCAAGCAAAGGATTGCTATGCAGATATTCATCTGTATACTCTTTTTAGCTTGTTCAGAAAGCTAACCCGGAGTCGGTGGAAATGGCTGCCCCTGTATCTGTGACTCAATCAAACGGAATTCAAAACAAGCTGCAGACAGTTGATAGGCCCGCTCATGCTTGGTATCGATTTGTTCTCTCATTTCCTCCGCACTTGATCCGAGATTATCTG
>CAZREP010000329.1:285-2695 GCA_964599035.1 uncultured Terrimonas sp.
CGCCCGTGAAGCCAAGTGCGACGTGATCGTGTCAAACAGTTTCGGTTTCGGCGGCCAAAATGTGACGCTGGTTGCCGGCGGGGTTTAGTGGTGGATACCTCTGGAATGAGGAGGCTTGCTTAACATGCAAGCTCATCGAGACCATTGCTCATTTGCCTTGATTGCCTGCTGTGTCGGTTTATTCAGTTTGGTGTCGTGTGCAGATACATCAGTCCCCACACCACTTCCCAAAGTCTTGTTTGATGATCCGCTTCCACGGGGTGCCGTGGCACGTCTTGGTACGACGAGACTTCGTTGCGATAAACTGATCAGTAGTGTCGCAGTAGCCCGGGATGCCCAATTTCTCGTGACAGCAAGTGTTTATGGTCGCCAGCCTGCGGCCATTCAAGTGTGGGACGCCAAGACGGGCAAAGAGCAATCGAAATTCCAGCTCGATGATTCTTGGATAGCCCTTTCACCGGATGGTGCCACATTGGCAACCACGGGCAAGTACGATGATCTCGGTATTCGCTTATGGGATATTGAATCCCAAGCATTGATTCGCGAAATCAATCTCGGCGACATCAAAACTCGCACCGGTTACACAGGACGATCGGAACAAGGGTTACGGAACGTGGCTTTCTCTCCAGATGGAAAGTTGCTTGCCGTTGCCAGTTGGGTTGAAAAGCGGCAAGGGATGCCGATGTATGCCAGCTACATGGCCTTGCATTTGATTGACATACAGACGGGCAAAGAACTCAGGCACTTTTCGTTCGACGCTAACCTAAGCCACTGGCCACTTCGTTTTCGATTTGCCCCGGATGGTAAATCCATCGCCGTGATTGGAGGGAACGACAACAGGGTATGCATTCTTGCTACCGACGACATGCGGATCGTGCAAGAGTTGGGAGATGGCGCGCTGGATGTTGCATTCGCTAGGAATGGCCAATACCTAGGAGTCGCTAATTACAAACAGACTCAAGTCTTCGATTGCAGGGAATGGAAGGAGATTCAATCCATTCCCGCGACGGAATATGCGAAATATGGTGGAAGCGCTGTTGCACTTACTCCCGACGGTAAGCTGGTCGCTAGAGCGGGGGACGCGAGCGATCCCTTCGCACGGCTATGGGACACGAAATCGGGCAAAAATATCCGCGAGATATTCAACTATTATCAAGCTGGAGCAGTAGGTATACAGTTTACGAACGACGGACAACACCTTGTGTGTGGTAGCGATAAGCGAATTCGTATTTGGGATGTCCCTCAAGGAACGGAAAGCGTGCTCGGCAACACCTTTCGTGGGAAGTTGCACAGCCTGGCCTATTCTCCGGACGGCAGGTTTCTGGCAGTTTGCGGCGAGGACCCAGGGATTCGGATTCACGACACCTCGACCCGTGAACTTTTGCATTGGGTGGGAAGGGATGAATTTGTGCGTCGCATCGCGTTTTCACCCGATAGTCAGTTGCTCGCCTCGGTGGGGCACTCCTTGCGGCTTTGGAAAACAACCACGGGCCACAAGGTTTGGTCGCGTGGTCCAGAAAAGCGAAATTCTCGAGGTGATCAAACTGCTCCCGCTTCCGTACGTTTCTTACCAGGAGGCCAGCGTCTCATGACAGGTAGTTACGACGGTAAACTGCGACTCTGGGACACAAAGACCGGTGCGCATCTCAAAAGGCACGACCTGTCTCCAACTTCAGAGGGCCAGCTACAGATTTATGACCTAATGCTAATTCCTAATAGGAATCTGCTGACCACCTCTGGAGGTGTTGTGCGGCTATGGGATTTAAAATCCGAGAAAATAGTTTCGGCTTTTCCGGGCAAAATGTATAACCAGGATGCAGGTACGCCCATCGCTGTAAGTCCAAAGGCTCCCGTAATGGCCTATGAGGCTTATCTTAGGGGCGAAAATCACAAGGATAAGCGAGGTGTTGTTCTAAACCGTGTGGATTCAGATGATGCCGCTCAGCTACTGATTGCTGAAAACGACGCAAATTATGGACCCGAGCATTTTTCGGTTTCATTTTCTCCTGACGGTCGACTCCTAGCGACGGGGAGCAACGACAAGACGGTGCGACTTTGGAGCGTATCATCGCGAAAAGAGATCGCGACGTTGAATGGTCATACAGACTTCGTTTCAGCCGTGGCTTTCTCGCCGAACGGCAAAGAGCTGGCATCCGCCAGTTGGGATGGAACCGTCCTATTCTGGGATCTAGAAAACCTGGAGATGAAAAACAATATTCCTTAGAGCAGATCACTTTTGCCTGTTTCGCAACGTGGTAGCCGCAGTTCAACGAACGAACGAACCGCCGAAACCTGCGATTCGTTGAATCGCGGCTATGAGGAACACTCGAACTGCCCCTAGCTGAACCGAGCTATCGCATGCGCCGCATTCATTTTGACACCACCGATTCCACCAACACCGCCGCGCGGG
>CAZREP010000330.1:0-2681 GCA_964599035.1 uncultured Terrimonas sp.
CTCCCTCGCCGACGCACTTTAAAATCATACGCTTTGGCGGCGAGCTTCGTCTGATCGTTTTCGCGGCCACTCCTGCGCGTCTTTCCGCCGCCCGCTCTTCCATGCAGAACAAAACGAGACCGGCACTCTCAATGCCAAACGACTGGATCTCACTCTAGTCGGGCTCATTGCCGGGTGCGCCCATACGCCTTTCTGCCACCCGCCAACGCCCTCGCCGATTCCAGCGCCTCCGCCCGCCAGCCTTGACCGCTCCTCTAAATATGTCCAACTTAGCCACATGCTTAAGGCCAATATAGCCACTGCCAAGAACGAACTCTCCCGGCTCCTCCGCCGGGTCAAGCGCGGCGAAAGCGTCCTCATCACCGAACGCAACCGCCCCATCGCCGAGCTTCGCCCGTGCGGCGCCCCGGCCGAAGGCTCCGAAGACGCGCTCCTCGCCTCGCTTCATCACTCGGGAGTCCTCCGCCCCCCGAGTAGCCCGACCTGGGATGTCGATGCGTTCCTCGACACGCTCCCCCCCATGGCTCCACTGCCCGTCGAGCAGAGCCTGGTCGCCGCCGTCCTGGCCGAACGCGAAGAATCAACGTGATATTCTGGGACTCTTCCGCGCTCGTGCCTCTGCTCGTTGCAGAGGCCGATTCCATCCGTCGTGCCGCGCTCCTGCGCTCCGATCCGGTGATCACCGCGTGGTGGGGCACACTCCTCGAGTGCGAATCCGCTCTCCACCGCCGGGCGCGCGAAAAATCCTTGCCGCCGGACATCGCCCGCGCGGCCCGCGCCCGGCTCGCGGAGCTGGCAACCCACTGGCACGAAATCCTCCCCTCCATTCCTCTGCGCGCCTTGGCGGTGCGCCTGATTCGCACCCATCCCCTGCGCGCGGCCGACGCCCTGCAGCTCGCCGCTGCTCTCACCCTCTGCGAGGCCCTCGGAAAACACGTCGCCTTTGTCACTGCCGACGCCCGCCTTGCCGACGCCGCCGAAATCGAAGGAATCCCCGTCACCCGCTGACCGACCCATGCCCGTCCTCCTCGTCTCCCTCGGCGCCTCCTGGCCGGTCGTGCCGGAGGCATTTCATGCGCTGCCGCCGGGGCCGGATGGCTTCAGCGCCGTGCACGTGTTGACGACCGCATCGGCAAAGATCGACGCGGGCATCGCGCAACTTCGCGGGTGGTTCGCCGCGCGCCATCCCGCCGTCGAATTGACCATCACGCGCGTGGCCGGGTTCGAGGATCTGAAGTCCGAGGGTGACCACTTCGCGTTCGAGGAGGTGCTCTACCGCTGGATGCTGGAAGCCGCGCCACGCGGAACGTCCGCCTCCGGGCTTCGCGCCCCGCCGCCCTACGTATGCCTCGCCGGCGGATTCAAAACGATGTCCGCCGCCATGCAGAAGGCCGCGGCCGTGCTCGGCGCCGCCGAGGTTTTCCATGTCCTGGCGCAGCCGCTCTATCCAGGCGAGAAACCGGGATCGCGGCGCGAGGCCCGCGCATCCGATGAAGTGGACGACAGCCTCGCTCGCGGCGCCGTGAGCTTCATCCGCCTCGGCCCGGAATCCGGCTGGCCGCAGTTGCGCGCCGCCTCGGCGCTCGATTATCCTCTGAAGGTCGTTTCGATTGCCACGGATGGAACAAGACTGGCGCGCGCGCCCGACACGCGCATTCGCGATCGACTCCGCGACATCGTCGAGCGGTCCCATCGGATCGCGGAAAACTGGTCCGAACTGACGGAGCTGCCGTTCCCTGAACTGGCCACCCGGCCCGGGGCGGAACTGGCCTGGTTGCGGCAGCCGCTCGATCCGTCGAGCGCCATCGACCGCGGATGGATCGCGGCCCTGCCGAAGGTGGAGTTGCACTGCCATCTCGGCGGCTTCGCGACGCACGGCGGCGACCTGGCGACGGTGCGCGCCTCCGCCGATCGGCCGGAAGCGCTTCCGGCGTTGCGCGAATGCGCGCCGCCCGCCGGGTGGCCATTGCCGGAACAGCCGATCGCGCTCGACGCCTACATGCGGCTCGGCGACAACAACGGCCGGAAGCTCCTGCGCGACCCCGGCTGCCTGCGCGCCCAGTGCGAGGCTCTCTACGCGCACCTGCTCCAGCAGGGCGTCGTCTATGCCGAGATCCGCTGCTCGCCCAACAACTACGCCGATCCGGCGCGCGGGCGCTCCGCCCAGCGCGTGCTGGCCGACATTCGCGGGCATTTTCAATCAGCCATGGAGGCCGCGCGGAAAGACCACGCGGAGGACTCCCGGCGGCCGTTTCCCTGCCACGTCAACCTCCTCGTCATCGCGACGCGAAAGGACACCGGCGACCGTTCCGACATCTCGCGCCATCTCGCGCTCGCCATTACCGCGGCCGACGAGTGGCGGGCGTCCGATTCGTGCCGGGTCGTGGGCGTGGACCTGGCTGGATTCGAGCATCGCGACACACGCGCCGCGCTCTTTGCCACCGATTTCGAGCCGGTGCATCGCGTCGGCCTCGCCGTGACCGTCCACGCCGGCGAAAACGACGATGCGGAAGGCATCTGGCAGGCGGTCTTCCGGCTCAACGCCCGCCGGCTGGGCCATGCCCTGCATCTCGAGCAATCGCCCGACCTCCTGCGCGCTGTCGCAGATCGCGGCATCGGCATCGAAATGTGCCCTTATGCCAATGCGCAAATCAAGGGCTTCACGCCTTTCGCCGGCTCGT
>CAZREP010000331.1:0-2659 GCA_964599035.1 uncultured Terrimonas sp.
GGCTGGAACTGAAGCCGAATAGCGAACAAAAAGCTGAGCATATATTCGTCGCCCCGCCATATTGCCAAACCGCCCTGTTAGCTGCATGTACTCCCGGTTTCTTAATTTGAGTTTATATTAAAGCCAATTTTTGTTAGATAATTGGGTAAACTTATTACAGAGTTAGGTTTGCCGACTTCCTTGAAAATTGAATGGATTCTTTTCTCGTCTGTCACCAATAATATATTGTCGTCCGGCACAATTGAAAACAGAATAAATGAATCTATTAAGTCTTTTTTGTTTGGATTAAAGGGTTTTTTGGAATTAATTTTGTTATTAAAGAAATTTTTCAAAATCTTAATATATGAAAAAAGGGCAGGCTGATAGTCGCAAATAAGATTTACTATAGCCAAATTCTTGTCTCCATTGTAATTTGTAATGCCCAATCGTTTTTGAAAAGTCTCAAAGAGTGTAGTACCTAAGTTCTCATATAATGGCAAAATGGTTTTACCGACCTTAGTTTTGTATTTTTCATAATCTGTATTTGAAAATTTTAATGTCTCTGGACTGAATGAAGAGAAAAGACGTTGTAAGTTATTTATGATGCTATTGTAAGAGGCCTCTTTATACGCATTAAGCTGTTCATTCACATTTTTGACAAATTCAAAGCTTGTGTCTTCAAGACTGCCATCGCCAGAGCAATATCGAATATGACCGTCTAGTAGATAGCCGTTTAACTGCATATCTTCATCACTAATTTTGCCAAATAATCTGTTAGATATTTCAATTTCTGGCAATGGTTGGTGAACAAAATCCTTATCTATACAACTTCTGTTAAAAGAAAAAAGAATTGCTTTTTTGCATCTGTCATGTGCGGGGTCACTTGGCAGCAGATGCTGATACAGCTCCATTACAGATAGTAAGTTTGATGAAGGTATGAAAGATGCCTCTTTCTCACAGCATTTAAAAGCCTCAATAATCTTATAAAAATCAACGTTGTTGCTCATATAGCGCTCAACAACGTTTCTGTATGCATTTGTATCGAATATGACTTTTGTGTCTACTGGAATATCATTACTATATTTAAAAAGGAGATTGTCCATTTAGGTTCTCAGAAATATATTTGTTAGCGAATTTACTCCCACCAATTGTCTAATTTGCTATAAACCTTATTGTCATACAAGGAATTAAACCCATGCTCAAGATTAATGGTTTCTCCTGAAGAAAATCTTATCTTATAAACGAAAAGTTCATCATGGTCTTTATTAAATATAAATTTTGTACTGTCATTGGGTCGCAACGTAGTTGATTTATTTGTAAAATCATCTTTCTTATGTCTTGCAGGGGGAAAAGTTCCTTTGAACATAATATTGCTTATTGTTTCATCTGAAGTATTATAAAATGTGAAAGAAACAAATTCTTGAAATTTTTCGTTGCTATAAGATTTTACATTTTTTATCTCATAGTAAATTGGTTTCGGCTTTTCTTTCTTAATTACTCTACTTGTTGTGTCTTCTATGGCATTTATTACAATTGCGTCCGATAAAACCTTTTGAGGTTTAGTAAATAAGCTTTTGTTTTCTGTTAAAATAAATGCTGCAGCAGCGATAATTGTAACCACAGCTAAAATATATAAAGTTGGTTTAAGTCTTTGCTTTCGTGTAAGCTGAACTTTTAAATTTAAACGAATGCTATTAGTTAGGAAAAGAATTATTGCAAATGCAACAGAGGTGACAATAAGGATTAGAATCAGCCTGCTTGTTACTAAATTTGCTCTTTCAGAAAAAAGTGTGTCATACACAACTTCGTCACTATCGTAGACTTTGAAAGGTACATGGATTACAGAAAAGTAAACAAAGCATATCCCGTACAGGACAAGAATGATTTTTTGGTATTTATTTAATTTTGTCAAGATTTTAAAGTTTTCAATTGTATTACATTAATTGTATGTTTTTTTCTGTGAGAAATAATACTTTTTATCAATTTCTTTAAACTCGTTGCCTATTTTTTGCATAGTTTCGAAATCATCATTCGCAGGATCTTTACCAAAATTAAGAACATTTTTAACTATGGTGCTTTTCGGGCTGTTCATAGATACAATTTCTTTTAATTTAGAAAATATGTCGATACTGCGCAGATAATTGCAATACATTAATTCGCTCAGTTTTTGCAACTCTTCCAGTTTAGGTTTCTGAAGTAGCGCATTTTTGTTTTCATTCAGATCATGCACATACGTTTCAATGTCTTTTATAACTGAGTCCTTTTGATCGGAATTTATTCTTTGGACAATAGTGGAGCCTAATTTGCTTGCTCTCTCTTCTAACTGTAAGAGCTGGATACGGTAAACATTCCATAAAAGATAAACTGTTTCTTCTCTTTTATCTGACGAATATTCTCTTCTTGTCCTTAGCATACTAACGTCACATTCTACTTGGTGATGACTTATCGGTATTTGATTGGTTTGAAAGTGTTGCTTTAAACCATCAGACTGGGTTGACTTATTTTTGCTGGATATTTCCATACAAGAGCTTAAAAAGAGTAAGATGGTGATTAAACTCACCATCGTTCCATGTACAATTTGTCTAAGTCTTTTTTTCATAATTGATAGGATGATGATTTGTATTGCAGCTAACGGTACAGGTTGGCGAAGTGCGGATAATAGCGTTCCGTCCCGCCCGGC
>CAZREP010000332.1:0-2611 GCA_964599035.1 uncultured Terrimonas sp.
ATTGGCAATACAAATATATAATAATTGTTGCTAAATTAACTTGTTAGTACACTAGGTCTTGAGCATCTGTTTAAAACGCTTTCTGAATCTGTTGCTAATCCTTCCCGGTTTAACAGAACGTCCAAAAAAATATTAGTGTCAACAAAAACAATCATTTGCCCGTTTTAAACTTTTCTTCCCTAAGCCTTCCCAATATAGTTTTATAATCCAATGCAGGCAGCTCCTGAACGGGAGAAGAAGGTCTAAGCAAGGTACCCAGGCCCTGCTCAGCAACATCAATTTTCTCTTTCTTCGAAGCGGTACGCACAAATTCCCTTATGAGACCTGAAACGGTCATTTTTCTTTTCCGGGCCAATGCTTTAATAGACTGCTCCGTTAACGTATCCACACTTATTGTGATCTTGGTTGCCATTTTATGTAAATTGTTCTTCAAATTACGTATTTATTTTTTATTTCCACCTTCTCCCTACCCATTTTATTTCCCTACCCATTTTATTTAAAACGCAAAACGGACAGGCTACCAGGGTAACCTGTCCGTTTGAATATGATCGGAATGTGAATCGTAAATGGCAGAGATGATCAGTCTGTCGACGATGCGGCTCCCAAACCTGCTGCTCTCCTCCCTTATTTCTTTTTAGGAGCAACTGAAGGCTGTGCAGGCAGTTGCGGAAGCGGAGCCTGGGCATCTTTTACATCCAATACTTCAATCTCGAATATCAGGTTGGTATTGGGCTTTATTTTGCCCGATCCCTGCGAGCCATATCCTAATACCGATGGGATGAACAGCCTGCCTTTTGCTCCTTTGCCAAGCAGTCTCAGTCCATCGTCAAATCCTTTAATAGCACCCCCGGCTCCTATTGTAAGGGTAAACGGCTCTGTATGGTGAAACGAGCTGTCTACATTACTGTCGAACGCCTCCCCATCGAGGAACCGGCCGGTATATTTAACCGATACAGACTGGCCGTCTTTGGCAGGCTCTCCGCCTTCCTGCTGGATCTCTACATAGGTTCCCTCTGCTGTTTTGGTGGCCTTTATATTGTTCGCGGCAATATAATCCTGCAACACTTTATCATCTTTTACCTTCTGGGCAATAGCATGAATAGAGTCCTGCTCCCGGAACTTCTGCACCTCCCTGTCAAAATCTGCCTGTGCACTGTCTGCGTTTAAAATATCCAGCACTTTAAAAGTGGTAAACATGTATTCTCCTTTTTTAAATTCGGGAGGCATCATGCTCATGCCGTTTTTGAATATGCTATCGGTGAGGATACGGGTAACAATACTATCGCCTTTTCTTACCTGTTTAAAGATGGCATAATATTCCGGCGGCAACCGCATGCTGTCTATAGCCTGGTATTGCGGCGGCTGACCGTAGGTATGCTTCCCTACCGAGTCTTTGTATTTTTGTGCAAAATGGAATTTCATTACTTCACCATAAGCGATCGTGTCTCCTTTCCCGTTGCTTATGATCTTATATTCCATTCCGCTGCCTGTTTTTTTATATGTTCCGCTGCCGCAGGAGCCTAATCCGAAAGCCAGAACCGCTATGGATGCAATCCATGTGATTTTTTTCATATTGATGATCATTGTAATTGTGATGCGTTTTCTTTTATTGCTTTTTTAAATAGTTGCACTGTAGTCTGAAGCGAATCGGTACTCCTGCCTCCGGAAGCATTTAAATGCCCGCCCCCGTTGAAATATTTCCTGGCAAAAGCATTTACGTCAACATCGCCCTTGCTCCTGAACGACCATTTACGTTCTTCATCGCGATCGATTACCAATCCTGCAAGCCTGATGCCCTGGATCGTTAACGGATAATTCACCAGCCCTTCCGTATCCCCTGTCCGGATATTAAATTTAATCAGATCACTTTTAGGGATCGCTATCAGCGCCGCGTTGTATTCGTAAAATATTTCCATCCGGTGCAATAATACATGCCCGATAAATCTCAGCCGGTCTTCCAGGAAGTTATCATACAGGTTTTCATGAATGATAGCATGATCCAGACCTTTTCTTTTTAAATCGGCTACCATTTCGTGCACATGGGATGTGGTGGCCGGAAAGCGGAAGGAACCGGTATCACCAATAATGCCGGCATACAGGCAAGCCGCAATATCTTCATTGATAAGCTGCTCATTACCCGATCCCTTAATAAAATCATACACCATCTCCGAGGTAGAACTTTTAGCCGTAAGGCTGATGCCATAATCGAAAGCCTGCGTTTCGGGCTGTTCGTGGTGATCTATCAGGATCTTAATGCATTTCAGCTCTGCCAGCTTTGCTGCCATGTGCTTTGTACGGTATAAAGCATTAAAGTCGAGACAGAACACCCACTCCGCCGCTTCCAAAGCCGCCATTCCCTTTTCCCTTGATGCCTCAAAATCTATTACCTTTTTTGAACCGGGCATCCATTTCAGAAAGTCGGGCCAGTTGGTGGGGGAAATAACCGTAACCTCATGCCCCAATTGCGATAATACGCCCGCAAGCGCCAAAGAAGAGCCCATAGCATCGGGATCAGGTTTCTGATGCATGGTAACAACTACTTTACGCGGTAAATGCAATAATGGATAGATCTCCTGGATGGGTTTCATACAAAGCCGCAAAAATCAATTAT
>CAZREP010000333.1:0-2603 GCA_964599035.1 uncultured Terrimonas sp.
CACATACTCATATTCAAGGCTCCTGCAATCCAACCGGATGGCAGGAGCCTTTAATATGAGTATGTGCCCTTGCAGATGGAAGGAATAAAGATCGTTCTTTTGAATTCCAACGTATCGCATTCGCTGGCATCCTCCGAATACAATACCCGCCGGCAGCAATGTGAGCAGGGTGTTGCCTGGATAAAGGAGCATGTGCCCGAAGTGCGGTCGCTGCGTGATGCCATCCCCGAAATGTTGCGGGCATACGTGCAGCATAGAGATGCGCTTGTATATAAGCGTTGTACTTATGTGCTGGAAGAGAACCTTCGCCTGCAGGCAGCGTGTGATGATCTTAAGAAAGGCGATGTGGAAGCATTGGGGCAAAAAATGTTCCGGACCCATGAGGGACTGAGCAGGCAGTATGAGGTAAGCTGCAGTGAGCTGGACTGGCTGGTGCAATATGTGCGTCGGGAAAAGTCTGTACTGGGTGCCCGGATGATGGGCGGAGGCTTCGGGGGATGCAGCATCAATCTTGTAAAAGAAGAAATGGTTGACGCGCTGGTGGAAAAGATCAGCGAAGAGTACCGGAAAGCCACGGGGCTTACGCTTGATGCCTATGTAGTGGAGATCGCCGATGGCACGTCGGCTGTGTGATGGGAGGGAACGATAAAGCTAAACGAAGTCTCTGACTTCGTATTCCCTATGTTCTTACGGGACACTGTCCCGTAAAACGTGCCATGATAATATTGCGATCAGCCGATGAAGTAATAAATCAGAAAACAACCGATCATTATGATAAAGAGAAAATTTTTTGCAATGACCTGCTTTATAGTGGCAGCAGCCTGTAACCAGGGAGCAGGCGAAAAGAACAGTAAAGAAGATAGTGGAGATATGAACACACAAACAACTGCCTGTGTTGAAACTTTAAATCCCGCTGCTTTCGGCGATACCATCGACGGAAAGCCCGTGACCCTGTATATATTGAAAAACAAAGATGGCGCCTGCGCGGCCATTACCAATTATGGCGGCAGGCTGGTGAGCCTTGTAGTGCCCGGTAAAGACGGCAAGCCTGCTGATGTGGTGGTAGGATTTAAAAACGTGCAGGAGTATGTGCAGTCTACCGAACCCTATTTTGGCGCAACGATCGGGCGGGTGGGCAACCGTATTGCAAAAGGAAAGTTCAGCCTGGACGGGAAAACCTATACGCTGTTCACAAATAACGGCCCCAATACGCTGCACGGCGGTAAAAAAGGTTACCAGGATGTGGTATGGGATGCTGTGCAGCCCAATGATTCCACGCTACAGTTAACATATTTATCAAAAGACGGCGAGGAAGGCTTTCCGGGGAATTTGGATATAACGGTGCGGTATACCCTTGCAAAGGACAATGCATTGAAGATAGATTATCATGCCACCACCGATAAAAGAACCGTGGTGAACCTCACCAATCACGCCTTTTTTAACCTGAATGGCGAAGGCAGCGGAACCATCAACGATCATTTGCTGCAGATCAATGCTGATAAATATACGCCGGTGGATGCCACGCTCATCCCTACCGGTAAACTGGAGCCGGTGGAAGGAACACCGTTTGATTTTCGCAAGCCAACAGCCATTGGGGATAGAATTGACACGGCACATAATCAACAGTTAAAGAACGGCGGCGGCTATGATCATAATTTTGTACTGAATGACAGTAACCCTTCCTCTCTTCACCTGGCGGCAGAAGCAACCGGTGATCAGTCGGGCATTGTAATGAAAGTGTATACCACCGAACCGGGACTACAGTTTTATGGCGGTAATTTTATGCAGGCCAAAAACACGTTTAAGGGTGGCGCTAAAGACAGCTATAGAACTGCTTTTTGTTTGGAAACGCAACATTTCCCCGATGCGCCTAATCAGAAAAACTTCCCTTCTATAGCGCTTGATCCCGGACAGGAATATAATACAAGTACTATATATCAGTTTAGCGTGAAGAAGTAATACTTTATCTTCATCTTTAAAAATAACAGTAATGAAATTTCGATTCATCTTATTCGGCGCTTTATTGTTCAGTATGGGTTTACAGCAATGCAAGCCTAAAGAAGAGAAAAAAGCAGACAGCGAAGAAGTAGCTGAAGTAAGAGATATCTGGACGAAAGAGCAGGCCAATGAATGGTATGCAAAGCAGCCCTGGCTGGTAGGCTGCGATTTTATTCCCAGCACTGCCATCAACCAGTTGGAGATGTGGCAGGCTGCCACTTTTGACACGGCCACCATCGACCGTGAGCTGGGCTGGGCGGCATCCCTGGGTATGAACACCGTAAGGGTGTATCTCCACGATCTGCTTTACCAGCAGGATTCAACGGGCTTTTTGGATCGTATGGACAGGTTTTTACAGATAGCGGCAAAGCATCATATCAGCACATTGTTTGTGCTGTTTGATTCTGTATGGGACCCTTATCCCCAATTGGGAAAACAGCGTGATCCTCAACCCGGTGTGCACAATTCGGGCTGGGTACAGAACCCCGGTAAGGATGCATTGCTCGACAGCACGCAATATCCGCGCCTTGAACAATATACCAAAGCCGTGGTGGCAAAGTTTGCCAGCGATGACCGTGTGTTGGGCTGGGATGTATGGAATGAGC
>CAZREP010000334.1:0-2569 GCA_964599035.1 uncultured Terrimonas sp.
CCACCAATTCGCAGCAAACCGCCCTGCTGCTCTCCATGATGGGCATGATGATGCCTACGCTGATCTTCACCGGATTTATGTTCCCGCTGGAAAACATGCCGTGGATATTCAAGGTCATCTCCAATATCATTCCCGCAAGATGGTATTTTTTAATTGTGAAAGCCGTAATGCTCAAAGGACTCGGCTTTGCATACGTATGGAAAGAAACGCTGGTGCTGACCGGCATGACGGCACTTCTCCTGGCAATAGCGCTGAGAAACTTTAAAACGCGGTTATCATGAAAGTGCTGGGCTACATATTGCAAAAAGAGTTCCTGCAGATATTCAGGGACAGGGCTATGCTGGCGATGATGTTCGTAATGCCCACCGTTCAGCTCATCCTTATCCCGCTGGCCATGAACTTCGACGTAAAAAACATTGATGTAGTGGTGGTAGACAACGACCACAGCAGCTTATCACAACAGCTCATTTCAACGATCGGGTCATCCGGCTATTTCCGCTATATAAGCGCAGAACCATCGTACCCGGAGGCGCTGAACTATATAGAAAAAGGAGAAGCCGACCTGGTAATGGAGATCCCGGCCGGTTTTGAACGTAACCTGGTGAGAGAAGGCATGCAGCAGGTTTCCATTTCCGTAGACGGCATCAATGGCACCAAAGCCGCCCTGGGCGCCGCACACCTGAATACGGCCATTGCCGGTTTTAATAAAAGTCTTACGCTCAATATCACGGAAGGCGTTCCACAAAAAAATACACAACCGGTTATTGACGTTACTTCGTCCAACTGGTTCAACCCGCTGGCCGAATACAAGTATTATATCGTACCCGGCGTGCTGGTGCTACTGCTTACCCTCATCGGCGGATTCATTTCGGCATTGAACATTGTAAAAGAAAAAGAATCGGGCACCATCGAGCAGATCAATGTAACGCCGGTGAAGAAATGGGAGTTCATCGTGGGTAAGCTGGTCCCTTTTTGGATAATTGCGATGATCGTTTTTAGCTTAGGACTGGTGGTAACCCGGCTGGTATATGGTATTTCCCCCGAGGGGAATATAGGAGTACTCTACTTATTTGCCGCCGTGTACTTAACAGCGCTTTTAGGATTTGGATTACTGATATCCACTTATAGTAATAACCAACTGCAGGCTATGTTCATCGCCTACTTCTTTATGATGATCTTCATGCTCATGAGCGGATTGTTCACTTCCGTTGAAAGCATGCCTGCCTGGGCCAGGGCGATCGCCAACCTCACCCCTATCACTCATTTTATTAAAGTGGTACGAATGATTATTTTAAAGGGGAGCGGCTTTTCCGATATCCGCCTGGAATTCTTTTACATGCTTTTGTTTGCTATTGTACTGAACGGCTGGGCGATATGGAATTACAGGAAAACCACATGATCGGTAATGCTGCCAGGCTGAATAAGATCACTTCGTTGCGGGACTGCGTCCCGGAAGAACATATAAGTGCGAAGTCAGGAGACTTCTCACAGCATAGCACCCTATTTCACGCGGCGTGCGCAGTGGAGCGGCGTACGCAACGTACGCTTCTTTGCTGTCGTCATGTATCTTTGTCTGACCGCCCCGACAGGCAGGTGTGAAACCATCCCCCTTATTACTGCTAATGTTTTCCCCCTTCCACACCTGCCCAAAAATCGTAATAATTATACCATTGCGCAGGGTATTGCTTTACTTTTCTTTCCATTTCAGTTATAAAATTGCTGAGCATTTGCTCCATGGCGAACGTCTTGTTGCTGTAATCATAGGCTTTAACCGGGGTGGAATAGAAATGATAACGCGTACTGCCCTCCTTCATGGCGAAAACATAGCACAGCGGTACCCTGAACTGTGCAGCCAATATAAAAGGACCGGCAGGAAAACGGGCTGGTCTGCCCAAAAAATCCGTGGTCAATGTCCTGCTGCCTTCCACAAAACGGTCGGCATGCATACAAACCAGCTCATTGCGTTTCAATGCTTCACTGATGGCGTAAACATGCGACAGATCGTCTTTAATAACAATAATATGGGCATTACGCTCACCGGTAACCGATGCAAGATAATCCTTGATCTTTTGGTGCTCGCCGTCAAACATTACTACATTGATCCGGGTATTTAAGCGTTCAAGCAAATGACCGGCAGCCTCCCAGTTGCCGATATGAGAACTAAGGAGCAACCCGCCTTTTTGAAGTCGCACCATTTGGTGAAGGTGCTCTTCTCCATCAAAATCGAAAGAAAAGCGATTAGCCATGCCCGACATGATCGCTACTTTATCAATAAGGCTTTGACCGAAGCTATAGTAGTTTTTATACAATAAGGCAATTGACCGGACAAATGAATAGCCCATCCTTTTTCGAAAAAAATACAGGATATGGCGGGACGATTTCCATGCAAATAAAAAATAATACCCGCTTACCAGACGCAGCAAAAAATAAGCAGGACGAAGCCCGAGCTGCTTCAGCACAGCGATAAAGATACGGTAGCCTAACCTGTTGCCGCTGGATTTACCATGCCACAGTGGCATTATGCCAGTTCTTTAGCATTTACACGGGAAATAACATAGTTGTAGAAATC
>CAZREP010000335.1:0-2521 GCA_964599035.1 uncultured Terrimonas sp.
CATGCAGGCCTCACTTTGGGTGAAGACGGTGCTACCCACCAGATACTGGAAGATATCGGCATGATGAAAATGCTGCCCGGCATGACCGTAATTGTACCATGCGACTATAATCAAACCAGGGCGGCTACTATTGCCATAGCCGATCATGAAGGCCCGGTGTATCTCCGCTTTGGGAGACCGGTATGGCCGATATTTACCAAAGCAGATGAGCCGTTTGAAATTGGTAAGGCACAGTATTTTTCGGAAGGAAAGGATGTGGCGATTTTTGCCTGCGGGCACATGGTATGGAAAGCCATTGAAGCAGGCATCGAGCTGGAAAATAAAGGCATCAGCGTTGAAGTCGTAAATATGCATACCATAAAGCCCCTCGACGAGGAAGCCATATTAGCCACACTGCGCAAAACAAAGTGCGCGGTAACTGCCGAAGAGCATAATATCATTGGTGGCCTGGGCGATGCCATAAGCCAGGTTGCTGCCAAACATTTCCCTGTGCCGATTGAATATATCGGCACCAAAGATACTTTTGGAGAAAGCGGGAAGCCGCTTGAGCTTTTAAAAAAATACGGTCTTGATACACCCGATATTGTAGCCGCCGCCGAAAAGGTGATGAAACGGAAGTAATGCGTAAAATCCAATCCAGGTATGACAATCCATCACGCTGATGATATTTTGTTGCTGCAGGAATTTCGCGATCCGGCTACCAGGGAGAAAGCTTTTACCGCTATCATAAAAAAATACCAGGAAAAGCTATACTGGCATATCCGGCGCCTGGTAATCCACCATGAAGATGCCAATGACGTATTGCAGAATGTTTTCATTAAAGTATGGAACGGGCTCGATAATTTCCGGGAAGACGCGCAATTGTATACCTGGCTGTACCGGATCGCCACCAATGAGTCACTTACCTATATAGAGCAGCAGAAACGCAAGCCGTCATTATCTATAGATAATGAGGAAAGTACGACCAACCAACTGAAAGCAGACAGGGATTTTGATGCCGGTAAAATAGAAGGAAAATTACAAACCGCAATCCAGCAACTTCCTGAAAAACAGCGGGTTGTATTTAATCTCCGGTATTATGATGAAATGCCTTACGAAGAAATGAGCCGTGTATTGGATACTTCGGAAGGCGCGTTAAAGGCCAGCTACCACCATGCGGTAAAAAAGATCGAAGACTTTATCCTGAACCATTAAACTTTCTACATATAACGTAGTCTTAACATTTAATGAAATGTAATTTCCTGCAATGAAACGCAATCCAGACATAGAGAAAGAGCTGAAAACCATCAGCCCGGCCGTTGCAGCGATCAGTGATGAAAATGTCTTTCAGGTGCCCAAGGGTTATTTCGAAGATCTGCCGGGCAGAATACTGTCTCTTATTAAAGCAGATAAAAGTCAGGATAACTTATCGGCCGGGGAGGAAATTGAACAATTATCGCCACTTATAGCAGCATTGAAAAATAAGCAGGCACAAACTGTGCCTCCGGATTATTTCAGCACGCTGCCCCATATTATTACAGCAAAACTTGACCAAACAAAAAAAGACGCCCCCGTGATCCGCATCGATACGGGTAGAAAAAAGAAGTGGCTGAGCTATGCCGCGGCCGCCCTGGTAACAGGCATCATAGGTACGGGTGCACTGTTTTTATTGAATAATGATAACAGCAACAGGATGGCCGTGAACAAGGAAACCCCATCCATCTCTACCCTTTTACCCGACATTCCGGATATTGAGCTGGCAGCTTATCTTACTGCTGCACCGGAAACATCGGAATGGGGCTTCGACAACGATGATACCGGGATGGAGGATATTGCTTTTTTAAAAATGGATGATGCCCATTTGAGCCATGAGCTTAAGAATATACCGGATGAAGTGCTCAGGAGCTATGAAGAAGATCTTCCGGGAGATATCTCTTTGTAAAAATGCTTCCAGGCTGCTTTAAAAAAACTTATGCTTTATGGGTTCACTTATAGATATTATTCTTTAAAAAATACGTTTTATTAAAATATTTCTATCAGAAATAGAAGAATTAAACATTTTTTTTGTGAAAAAAACCTTTTTACTTTTTGGATTTATTACATTTGCAACCCTGCTAACCAGGGTAAACGCACAACAGGAGGCTTCGGATCCCGTAAATGGCAGAGATAAAATAAAAGCGCTTGAAATTGGGTATTTCACCCGGCAGTTGAGTCTCTCGGCCACTGAGGCAGAAAAGTTTTGGCCTTTATTCAACAAATACCGCCAGGAGTTAAAAGCCACTATCAAGAATAAGGAAATCCAGGATGGGCTCGAAAGACAACAGAAAGCACTAGATGTCAGGAAAAAGTACCGGAAAGATTTTTGTGGAATACTTGATGAAGAACGCGGGAGGAAAGTATACGAAACGGAGGATAATTTCAGAGCTATGTTACGGAAGGAAATGCAACAGCGGATAAAAATGAGGCAGGATGGAATTCAGCCACAGAATAAACACAAATGATTTTTTAAATACAGAATAATTACCTAATTTTAACTTGGTGT
>CAZREP010000336.1:0-2511 GCA_964599035.1 uncultured Terrimonas sp.
CTGAAGATCAGGGCTTTGTGTCTTTGAGTCTTCGTGGCATATCTTTAGACCAAGCCTTTTTAGTCAACCTCATGAAGCAAAGCGATGCGACAATTTGGAATACATCCTATTGGAAGGGTAACGGTTAATTTTAGCGGTATTGCCTTAATTTCGCGCAGGAATTGAAAACTGGTATTTAGCAAGGTAATCTGTTTAAGTAGATAAAAGCATGAACATACAAAGGTCCAAACCCCGGCTACTCATTCTCGGACTGTTTTTTTTCTGCTCCACAGCCAGCGCACAAAGTTCAGGATCATACCCCCAAGGCGAGTGGTATTTTTCGTGGGGATATAATACAGAGTGGTATACCCACAGCAATGTGCATATCAACCAACCCGGGTTGGACAATCATTATACCTTTAACCGTATTAAGGGACATGACAGGAGAGGTTGGGATCACGGACTGTTGCGCAAGGGCATCTCCATACCACAATATAATTACAGACTGGGTTATTTTTTTAATCCTGCAAAGGGATGGGGAGTGGAGATCAATTTTGATCATACCAAATTTATTTTTAAGGACGGGCAGTACGCGTCTGTTACGGGGAAGCTCAACGGGAAAGCCGTGGACACAACGGTGCGGTTTTCGAAAGAGGATGGCTTTTATTATTACCTGAACAACGGTGCGAATTTTCTGCTGTTTAACCTGGTAAAAAGATACGAGCTTATTTCCTCGAAAAATGGTAAGCTGAAATTAGATTTTTTGGGAAAGGCGGGAATAGGGCCGGTTATACCGCATGTAGAGAACAGCTTTTTTGGTGATGCCAATAAACCCCATTTCCAGTTGGGCGGGTGGAATATGGGAGTGGAAGCAACGGTAAAAGCCAGCTTTTTTAAATATGCTTTCCTCGAATATGCCAATAAGCTTGATTACGCCCGTTATTCCAATCTTAAGATCTACGAGGGAAAGGCAAAGCATGCTTTCGGCACTTATGAAATGATACTGAATGCAGGTATAAATTTACCTGTAGGAAAACGCGCTGCTTTATAGTCCACGGCTTTATCACATCCGTATTTTACCGGATATTATTGTAGCTTCCATCCGTAATTTAAATATAATTATGCGCATCATCTCCTACAATGTCAATGGTATCCGGGCAGCTATTAAGAAAGGCTTTTTAGACTGGCTGAAAACTGATCCTGCCGATATTATCTGCGTGCAGGAAACTAAAGCCTTGCAGAAAGATGTGGATCATACCCCGTTTAATGAACTGGGATATCACAACTACTGGTTCAGCGCGCAAAAGAAAGGATACAGCGGTGTGGCCGTATTTACCAAAATAAAGCCTGACCGGGTGGAATACGGCACACAGCACAAAATAAGTGATGACGAAGGAAGGGTGTTGCAGCTCGATTTTGGCGATGTCCGGCTGATCAATGCCTATTTCCCGTCGGGAACAAGCGGGGAGGAGAGGCAAAAGTTCAAATATGAATGGCTGGATGAGTTTTTTGCTTATCTCGCTGATCTGCGTTTGCGCTATCCCAGGCTGATCTTATGCGGTGATTACAATATTGCCCACCGGGAAATAGATATTCATGATCCCAAAGGCAATAAAAAATCGTCGGGTTTTCTACCGGAAGAAAGAGCGTGGATGGATAAGTTCTTTGGCGGACAGTGGATTGACACTTTTCGTTTTTTTCATCCCGAGCCGCATCGTTACAGTTGGTGGAGCCAGCGTTTTCCTTCCGTGCGGCTGAACAATAAAGGATGGAGGATTGATTATATCAATGTTACCGGGGAATTAAAAGACCGGCTGGCAGAAGCGGAAATTTATCCTGATATAAAACATAGTGATCACTGCCCGGTGTACCTGCAGCTAAAGCAAAGTGATGATCGTCTTTAATCATACCATAAAATTATCTATTCAGATAGAGCAGGAGTGGGTGGAATGGCAGCTCAAAGAACATATTCCCGAAATAATGGCTACGGGGTTATTCGATTCCTTTAAAATATACCATTTGCTTGAACAGGATGAAACCGATGGGATCACTTTTACTATCCAGTATTTCACCTCCTCACACGAGCGTTACCGGACGTACATAGATGCTTTTTCTTCGGATATAGATCGTAAAGCTGCTGCCAGATGGGGCAATTATTTCATAGGATTCAGAACGGTGATGGAGCTTGTGAACTAATTGTGGAAAAGAATTAAAAACAATTTGAAGAATTGAAATTTATTGTAAATTCCCCTAAAACCCTTAATCCATAAGCATTTCAGCTATTTTATCGTGAAATACAGCACCAGTAAGGGTTTTCGTTTGCTTTGCCGTTTCGGTCATATTATGCGCACCATCTTTTTTCCCGTACAATCCTTGTCCCATGCGGCTTCGGAAAGGAAATAAAGTGGCTGTCAAAAGCTCAAAAAAATTTTGTTGGATGCAAAAAGCATCTATATTTGTTTTTCCTAAATAAATTCTAAAACGCTCTATCATGAACAAAGCTGAATTAATCGCAAAGATTGCAGATGATGC